>CP032039.1:1316329-1645412 GCA_008032935.1 Helicobacter pylori
GTTGATAAGATAACTCTCCATTTTTTTACGCTTAACTTCATCGCTTGAGCGATTCCTTAAAGCGATAAACAAAAGCGTGATAGTAGTGAGCCTTTGTTGGCCGTCAATGATGAGTAATGGGCTAGAGTGCGTATCATCAACTCGCACATACAAAATAGAACCGATAAAATGCCCGTTCATCTTATCATTTCCGCCAATTTTTATAATATCATCCCATAATTGTTCGCATTGTTCCTTTTTCCAACTATACAACCTCTGATAGATGGGGATGACAAATTGATTGTTTTGATTTTCTTCAAAAAATTTTAATAGTGTGGTGGCTTTTGCGTCCATAATACACTCCTTGATTTAGCGGATTTTACCGCATGCATCTTAATCAAACTGGATACAGATTTTACTTTTTTACCCCATAAATGCTATAATCACCCCTATCAATCAAACTCAATTCATAACAATTAAAGGTGGTTAATGATAGTAAGAACTCAAAATAGTGAAAGCAAGATCAAAGAATTTTTTGAATTTTGCAAAGAAAATGAAGTGGAATTTGTGGATTTTAGATTCAGCGATATCAAAGGCACTTGGAATCACATCGCTTATTCTTTTGGGGCTTTAACGCATGGCATGCTTAAAGAGGGGATTCCTTTTGATGCGAGTTGTTTTAAAGGCTGGCAAGGCATTGAACACTCCGATATGATTTTAACCCCCGATTTGGTGCGTTATTTCATTGATCCTTTTAGCGCGGATGTGAGCGTGGTCGTGTTTTGCGATGTGTATGATGTGTATAAAAACCAGCCTTATGAGAAATGCCCTAGAAGTATCGCTAAAAAAGCCTTACAACATTTAAAAGATTCAGGTTTGGGCGATGTGGCTTATTTTGGCGCGGAGAACGAATTTTTCATCTTTGATTCCATTAAGATTAAAGACGCTTCCAATTCTCAATATTATGAAGTGGATAGCGAAGAGGGCGAATGGAATAGGGATAAGAGCTTTGAAAATGGCGTGAATTTTGGGCATAGACCGGGCAAGCAAGGGGGCTATGTGCCTGTGCCGCCAACGGATACGATGATGGATATTCGCACAGAAATTGTGAAAGTCTTAAACCAAGTGGGGTTAGAAACTTTTGTCGTCCATCATGAAGTCGCGCAAGCGCAAGGCGAAGTGGGCGTGAAATTTGGGGATTTAGTGGAAGCCGCTGACAATGTCCAAAAACTCAAATATGTGGTTAAAATGGTCGCTCATTTAAACGGCAAAACCGCCACTTTCATGCCAAAACCTTTATATGGGGATAACGGGAGCGGGATGCACACCCATGTGAGTGTTTGGAAAAACAACGAAAACCTTTTTAGCGGCGAAACTTACAAGGGCTTGAGCGAGTTGGCGTTGCATTTTTTAGGGGGCGTGTTGCGCCACGCTAGAGGGTTGGCCGCTTTCACTAACGCTTCCACTAATTCTTACAAACGCCTAATTCCGGGATATGAAGCCCCATCTATTTTAACCTATTCAGCTAACAACAGGAGTGCGAGCGTGCGTATCCCTTATGGGATTTCTAAAAACAGCGCGAGGTTTGAATTCAGATTCCCGGACAGCTCATCAAACCCCTACTTGGCTTTTGCAGCGATTTTAATGGCAGGCATGGATGGCGTTAAAAACAAGATCGATCCCGGCGAAGCGATGGATATTAACCTTTTCAAATTGACTTTAGATGAAATCAGAGAAAAGGGTATCAAACAAATGCCCCACACCTTAAGGAGATCGTTAGAAGAAATGCTAGCCGATAAGCAGTATTTAAAAGAGGGTCAGGTCTTTAGCGAAGAATTTATTCAAGCCTATCAATCTCTTAAATTCAACGCTGAAGTGTTCCCATGGGAGAGCAAACCCCATCCCTTTGAATTTATCACCACTTATTCATGCTAAAACAATGAGTGGGTTCACTCTAAAAGTTTAGAATAAGGCAAAAATACCTTGTTCTCAAAAAAGTGGTTGGAAAAATTGATTTTTTTTGCTTTTTGGATAAGTCTTACTTAACGCTTTTTAATTTTTTAAAAGTGGGGTTTTAGTCGCCTTAATTTAAGATTTTATTTTATGGTAGAAATTTATTTTCTTTAAGGGAACAGAGGGTATCTAAAATAACACCCCTAAAAACCCAAGACCGCTTAAGAAGATACCACCTGACTTGGTATCAAGCTCTTTAATTCTTAATTATAAAAATGCTTTTAGTATTTTTTATCTTTTAAGAAACCCACCTAAAACCCAGTGCCGGTTTAGTCAGTGTGGTAAGGGCTATCAAAATCTTTGGGCGTGTAGCACACTTCTTTCTCTATAACAGCGTCTTTAATGCAAGCGACACGCAAGAGCGTCAAAATAAGTCTCAACGCTAGCACAACCGCCGAGTAAAGACGCTCCAATAAACACGCTATTTCTAATGGTTTTCATTTTATATCCTTTTGTTTTAAAATTTTTAATAACTTACATACTTTAATCATGCGTTTATGATAGTTAAGATTTATTATGAAACAAAAAGTAAATGGAACTCAAAACAACGGGAATAACGCTCTAAATCCCAACCAGAAACGCTACCCTTTGTAATCCTTAATAATTTTTGCTATAATAAAGCCCTAACTAAAATTTCTCCTTTTATTTTGGTTAGGCTTCTTGAATTAGAATTATAGTAGGTCTTGTTACACCCACCTTGTGTTATTAGCCACACAAGGCAAGATCAATCCTTAAAAAAACAAACCCTTCCAATACAGCTTAATCGTTAGCAATATCCCTTATAGTATAGTAAAAACCTTTTAGTAAGGCTAAAAAGGGGAAATATTTCATCGTAAAAGCGTGAATTATTTATACAAAAAGAATTAAAACATTCAACCAAACATTTCGCTAATTTCATATTTTTTAGCGGCTTTATCTTTAAGCCACAGAGCCACTTCTAAAGCCCCTTTAGCAAAAATAGATCGGTTAGTCGCCGTATGGCTAAGCTCTATGTATTCGCCCTCTAAATAAAACCCTATCGTGTGCTTCCCGGCGACATCGCCCCCCCTTAAAGCGGCTATGCCAATGCTTTCTTTAGAGCGCAAACCTTCTCTGTGAGTGGTAAGAGCGTTTTTTTCATCATACCCCCTAGCCTTAGCGCAAGTTTCATACAAGCTCAACGCCGTGCCGCTCGGGGCGTCTTTTTTGAGATTGTGGTGCGTTTCTACAATTTCAATATCCGCATCTTTTAATTTCAAAGAAGCTAAAAAGGCTAATTGGTTGAGCATTATAATCCCTAGAGACATGTTGTGCGCATGCAAAAGCGGCGCTTTTAAGGCTAATTGTTGCATTTTTTCTAGCGTTTCTTTTTCTAAACCGGTTGTGCCAGAAACTAAAATTTTAGGGCATTCTAAAAGAGCCTCTAGTAAATGATCCACGCCTTTAGGTAAAGAAAAATCAATCACGCATTCGCATGCCCTCACAAACGCTTTTAAATCGTTGGTTACTAAAGGGGCGTGCGAAAAAGAGCTGAAATCTGTTTCGCATTTTTGCCTGACAAACACGCTAGACAGCGCTAATCCCTTATACCCCCTTTTTAATTCTTCTAAGAGCAGTTTCCCTATACGACCGCTCGCTCCATAAACACCGATTTTCATGCGTTTTCCTTGCTTTAAATCTTACAACCCCATTTTAAAAGGGTTTAAAATATTATTGGGATCAAGGGCTTTTTTAATGTTCCTAAAAAGCTCCATTTCACTAGCATTAAACGCTAAAGGCATGAATTTGGCTTTAGACAAGCCTATGCCATGCTCCCCGCTTAAAGTCCCCTCCAAACTAATAGCAGCCTGAAAGATCTCTTCCATAGCCTTATGACCTTTTTCTAAATCCCTTTTAGGATCTTCTAGCATGATATTCACATGCACATTGCCATCGCCCGTATGCCCAAAGCAAGGGATTTTAAAGCCGTATTTCTGGCTGATTTTGGCGACTTCTTGCAACAAACTCGGCAAGCTCGCCCTAGGAACGGTCACGTCTTCATTCAATTTCTTTTTACCATAAACGCTAATACTTTGAGAAGCGTTACGCCTTGAAAACCATAAATCCTGCTCTTCTTGTTCGTTTTGAGCGATCTTAAAACCCACGCACCCATTGGCTTTGAAGTGCTTTTCTATCTCATTGAGTTGCCATGCAATCTGCTCTTTAACCACGCCATCCACTTGAGTGATGAGTATCGCTCCAGCGTCTTTGGGTAAGCCTTTAGAAAATCTCTCTTCAACCGCTTTGATGCTCAAATTATCCAAAAATTCCATCGCCACAGGCGTAACGCCACTGCTCATTGTCTTATAAACAGCGTTCATGGCGTCTTCAATATGATTAAAAACCCCCATCGCGCTTTGCTTTAGGGGCGGTTTGGCTAAAAGCTTTAAAGTGATTTCAGAAATCACGCCCAAACACCCCTCACTAGCGATCATCAGCCCTGCAACATTAAAACCGGCGACATCTTTGATCGTTTTTTTGCCTGCCCTTATGATTTCACCATTCGCTAAAACCACCCTTAAAGCCATGACATAATCTTTAGTGATGCCGTATTTAGCCGCACGCATGCCGCCGGCATTTTCAGCGACATTCCCTCCTAAAGTGCTTTGATTTTCACTCGCTGGATCTGGGGGGTAGAAGAGATTCAATTTTTCCACTTCGTTTTGGAAATGCTTGTTAATCACGCCCGGCTCGACTCTAGCGATTAAATTTTTAGTGTCAATCTCTAAAATCTTATCCAAATGCTTTTCTACGCTTAAAACTAGCCCCCCACTCACGCTCAACGCCCCCCCTGTAAAACCGCTCCCAGCCCCCCTAGGCACAACGATGATGCGGTGCTCGTTGCAATATTTTAAAATCTGGCTGATTTCTCGCTCGTTTTTAGGGAAAATCACGCCGCTAGGCAAATGCCTTTCTTTAGTAGCGTCATAGCAATAAGCGTTCAAATGCGCTAAATCAGTGAAAAAATCCTCTCCCCCTACTAGGTTTTTAAAGTATTGGATGTGTTGCTTCTCTAACATGGGCTTACTTCTTATTCATTTCTAAAGCTTTTCTTCTTTCTTCAAGCTCTTTTTCATCTCTTTCTTGATGCTCTCTCGCTCTTTGTTCAAATTCTCTCGCTCTTTGTTCGGCTTTGGCTTTTTTCTTTTCTTCTTTCAAGCGGCGTTTTTCTTCTTTAGAATTTGGTTTATTCTCTTCTTTTTGAGCCTTGTTCTCTTTAGGAGCGTTTTTGTTTTCGCCTTGTTGGGTGGCGTTATTTCCATTACCTGGCTCTTTAATGGCTTCTTGCTTGATTTTTTGCTCATTTTCTTTGGCATTGACTTTTTCATTGCCTTTATCCATTCCTAAAGCTTTTCTTCTTTCTTCAGTCTCTTTTTCGTCTCTTTCATCATGCTCTTTTTCTCTTTCTTCAAATTCCATAGCCTTTTTGGTGGCTTTAGTTTTTTTCCTTTCATCTCTTGAACGACGCCTTTCTTCTTTAGTGTCAAGTTTTCGCTCTGCTTTTTGGTAGTTTTTCTCTTCTAAAGTAGGAGCGTTTTCTGTGCCTTGATTGGCTTTTTTAGGCTCTTTAATGGCTTCTTGCTTGATTTCTCGTTTATTTTCTCTAGAATCAATCTTTTCTTCCCTCTTTTTAATCCTCACTTCTTTGCGTTTTTCTTTTTTCACTAAAGCGTCATAGTAAGCGAAGTAATTTTTAGATTGACTGCCTGAAAAAAGTTTCCCTAGCGTGCCTGCATCAATGCCCTCAACCCTAGAAAAAAACGGCGTAGAAGTTTTAGTAACGCCACTTGTATCCAACTCTCTTTTTTCTAAAATTTCAAAACTCTCACAGCTTAAAATATTGAGCGTGTTCGTGGTTACAATATAAATCACCCCCACGCTATAAACATTGCACGCTTTTCTTAAATTAGCGATTTTTGGGTCAAACCCGTTCAAAAAAGTAACCAACAAATCAGAACTAATAAAATTAATATCGGTGTTAGTCGCCCTGATTTGCTCATAGAGTTCATCATTAGGAGCGATCAAAAACGCTTGGTTGTTGAATTGCCTAAAATAGACCAAATCACCCTTTCTAGCGACCATTCTTGGAGTGGGTAAATGGCTTTGTTTCATGGACTCAAACGCTCTGAATTTAGCCGTTGCAACGCCATTTTCAACAGCAACAATAACCACTTCAGAATTAACGATTTCATAATCTGAAAGTTTAGTAACGACAAAACCAAACTCCCCCACTTGCAAATCATGGGCTGGAAAACGAATGATTTTTTTAGGCAAATCCACAAATTCTATACTCACTCTTAAGGGTTCTTGCCAAGAGGCTGATTGCAAGCTTATAAAACTCATTAGAAGAAGTCCTATCAAAAGCCTTAACATAAAATTCCTTTTAAACATTTTTAAACTTTTTTAAATTCCATAAAATGGCTAAAGACAATCCGGTGGTTTTAGCGTATTGAAAATCCATTATAAAATCAAGAGCTTTTGATCGCTCTAAAAACAGCACTTCAATCTTTTCGGCATCAATCCCCCCACCCTTTGAAACTTTCAAATCCGCGCACACTTCAGCGTAATAGAGCGTTTGCAAACTCCCGCTCAACCCGGTCGCGCTATAAAATTGGCCTATGGTTTCTAAATTTTTAGGGCTAATTTGATAACCGCATTCTTCTAGCACTTCTTCGCAAGCGATTTCTTCTAAACTCTTATTAGCTTTATCCACAAGCCCCGCGCACAATTCATAAGTGTATCCATCAATATTTTGATCTTGATCGCACTTAAAATGAAAATGGCGCGCATAAATGGCTGGGCGGAATTGTTTCACAATCACAAAGCAATCGGATTCTTTTTCATAGAGTAAAACCGCCACGCTGTCTAAAGACTTAATAATATCCCATGTTTTCTTAGTATTCTCTTCATTATAATGCATGCGTTTTAATTCTATGAAATTAGAGCTAGAACAAGGCTCTAAATACACACTAGAATCATCTATTAAAGATTTTTGGTTGAAAGCATTCTTAAAATAAGACATTAAAAACCCTCTAAAAGATAAAATGAATTTTTTTCAAAGGAATGGGTTTTAAGAAGTTCTTCTAATTTTTGCTTAGAATGCTGAGCTTTTTCTAAAAAAACCTCTCTTTGCTTGCCGTGTAATTTGCTTTTAGCGGTGCGGATATAGCCTAAAGGATTAATGGGGCGGGAGTTTTTATACACGCCAAAATGCAAATGCGGCCCGGTGCTAAAACCGGTGCTTCCCACTTTGCCTATGATTTGCCCTTTTTTAACGAACGATCCTTTTTTCAACCCCTTAGCAAACATGCTCATGTGAGCATACACCAAGCGCAATTCATTCAAATGGATTTCAACCACCTTCCCATACCCCACCTTAACCCCTATAAAACCCACACGACCATCTGATGCAGAATGGATCAAACTGCCATGTTTAGCCGCATAATCCACGCCGTAATGAGGCCGTCTGACTTTTAAGACAGGATGGAACCTCCCATACGAAAAAGGCGAAGAAATGCGGGTGTATTTCACCGGGGTTCCTAGTAAAAACCCTGCCACTTCTTGCGCTTTTGAATCGTAATAACGCCCGTTTGAATGGGAAAAGAGATAGTATTGGTTAGAGCGAGAGCTAATCATGGCTATTTTAATGGTTGGTTGGCCAAACGCTTGCCCCACACGATAATCTCTTGTATAAACGATAGCGATTTTATCGTTTTTTGCTAAGCGTTTAAAAGGCACGCTTTTTTTATACGCGTTCATCAATTGGTTGGCTAAAAGGGGGTCATTGGTGGCTTTGACAATATCTTGATAGGGCGAAGTTTGTAAGGAAAGAAGCAAAGTTTTTTCTTTACGAGTGAAGATAATGGGGATAAAGTCTAAAAAATAATCCTCCCCTTTTTTATAAATATGGATTTGCAAATCCTGGCTTATAGGGATAAGGGCTTGAATGAGCGTGTTGTTAGCGTCTCTTAAGGTGTAGTAGGTAACATTGCTTTGGATTTCAGCACTCAATTCTTTATCTTGAGAACTCAAATTGTAGTAGAGTTTTTGAGGGATATGGTTTTTTTCTAAAAACCCTAACAGCGTGAGCTTATCCCACACAAGCCTTTCACCCACCAATAAAGTTTGCTTTTTAGCCATTCCATCGGCTTTTAAAAGAACCCCATGGGATAAAAAAGCAACCATTAAAGAATAGATAAAATTTAAAATAATTTTCTTATGAAAAAATACCATGCAGTTGTTTAATGCCTTCAATTGAATCTGTATTTTATTAGTATAACATAAGCCATTAAAGAAAAACGACACAAGTTTAAAGCCTGGCCTTGTTTTTATAGCTTTATGAAGCGCATTTTATTGATGCATGGTTATTCCCCATAAACGGGTTTACCTCGCCTAGACATTATAGCACTGGATATTTTCTTTTTAATCAATCCGTATCATTATTAATTTTGAAGTATTTTTTCTAAAATCTTTAACACATCGTTATGGTGCACTTGGCTTAAAAGTCCAAAAATTTTAAGCATTTCTAAAAGTTAAAAAATGCTTTTTAGTATTTTTTACAATCCAATAACCAAAAAGCTTGTGTGAGCAAGCGATAATTTTATTCAATCAAAATAAAGCCTTTTTTTGATCAAACCCCTTGACTTCTCTCTCTCGTATAATGTAACAAATATTAAAAGGAGGCATGGTGGCTACAAAACTATCAGTTTAAAAAAAGATAATCTCATTAAAAAAGGATTGGTGGGGTTTTCTTGGACAACTTTTTTCTTTGGTTTCTTTGTGCCAATTATCAGAGGCGATGTAAAATGGGCGATAGTCATGGTGGTTGCTGCGCTCTTTACTTTTGGTCTATCCAATATAGTATTTGCCTTTATCTACAACAAGCAATACACAACCAAACTTTTAGAAAGCGGTTACGAACCCACCGATGAATACTCTAGGGGTATCTTGCGATCAAGGGGTATGATCGCCTAGCGGTTTCCTGCACTCAATAACAAGGCGTGTAGTAAGCCCCTAAATTCACGCTCTCTTGTTTGGTTAAATGTTTAGGAGTGGCGATTAAAATCCCTTACACATCTAGCTGTTTCACGTCTTTAGCATGCGCTTGGATAAAGGCTCTTCTAGGCTCTACTTCATCGCCCATGCAAAGCGAAAAGACTGCATCGGTTTTTTCCAAATCTTCAATTTTGAGTTTGATCAAGCTGCGGTTTTCTTTATGCATGGTCGTTTCCCACAAATCATTAGGGTTCATCTCGCCTAGCCCCTTATAGCGCTGGATATTCGCTCCCTTTTTAGCGTGATTTTCCACTTCTTCTAAAAACGCCAAAATATCCTTATTTCCTAAGAAATCTAAATTATATTCCATAAGCTTTTGATAGGTGTAATGCGCTTCTTCAAACAACACTTCTTTAAAGAGGTTGTCATCTAAATTAAATTCCACCAAGCCCTTAGGGGTTTGCGTGTGCAAATGCAAGCTTTCTTCAGTGGCAAAAGAGCGTAAGATCTGATAATTCAAGCCCTCTAATTTTTCTAAAATGCTTTTTTCTAAAACTTTCATATCAAGGCTTAAGGCGTCCTTAGTCTCAATCAAAAAGCGTAAAATTTCTAGCAAGTTGTAGCGTTTTTCTAATTCCAAAAGTGCATAGCGGTAATGGCGCGCCACTTTTAACAAATTCATCAAATCGTTCTTGCCAATCCCTTCAATATCCACCGAATTGATGCCATGCTCAATTAAAAAATGATCCAAAGCGACGCTGTCTTTAAGATAGATTTCTGTCTTGCCCTTCTTGTATTTGTAAAGAGGGGCTTGAGCGATATAAACATGCCCTTGTTCAATCAGCGGGCGTAAATAACGATAGAAAAAAGTCATCAGCAAGGTTTGGATATGGCTCCCATCCACATCAGCATCGGTCATGATAATGATTTTATGATAGCGCAATCTTTCTATATCAAAACTCTCTTGAATGCCACACCCAAAAGCCGTGATCATGTTTTTAATTTCTTCTGATTTTAGGATCTTTGACAAATGGCTTTTTTCCACATTTAAAATCTTACCCTTTAAGGGCAAGATCGCTTGAAAAACCCTATCGCGCCCTTGTTTAGCACTCCCGCCCGCGCTATCGCCCTCCACTAAAAAGATTTCACTCTCTAAGGGGTCTTTGCTCTGGCAATCGGCTAATTTTCCAGGCAAAGTGCCGACACTCAAATTATCTTTTTTCCTTGTAAGCTCTCTGGCTTTCTTGCTGGCTTCTCTGGCTTTTGCGGCTAGTAGGGCTTTATTAGCGATGATTTTGGCTTCGTTAGGGTTTTCTTCTAAAAACTGATGGATTTTATCATAGACTAATTTTGAAACCAACGCACGTGCATACGAACTGCCGAGTTTGGATTTAGTCTGCCCTTCAAATAAAGGCTCGCTCATTTTCAAGCTCACAACAGCGATCAAGCCCTCTTTAATGTCTTCAGAAATGGGGCGCGACTCTTTGGTTTTAATGTTATTGTCAATATATTGTAAAATCGCCTTAGACAAGCCCATTTTAAAGCCCGCCTCATGCGTGCCACCCTCAGAAGTTTTAATGTTATTCACAAAGCTTAAAGTGTTTTCATTGTAATCATCAGCATACGCTAAAGCGACTTCTATAGAAGTGCGCGTTTCTTCATCCATGCTTTTAAACGCAATAATGGGGGTGAGCAATTCTTTTTTAGCGCTGTCTTTCACGAATTGTTTCAAGCCGTCTTCATAGAAATAAGTCTCTTGCAGTTGGGTTTTTTCTTCTTTGAAAGAAATTTTTAAGCCGTCGTTAAGATACGCCATTTCTTTGAAGCGTTTTTGCAAAATACCCGCTTGAAATTCAACGACTTCCATCACGCTTTCATCAGGGAAAAATTCAATAGTCGTGCCGCTTTCCTTAGCGCTTTTGGTTTTTCCAATGATTTCAAGATCGCTAATGGGGATACCCTTTTCAAACTCTTGGCGATAGATTTGACCCTCTTTTTTAATGGTCATAATCAAGCGTTTGCTTAAAGCGTTTACAACCGAAACGCCCACGCCATGCAAACCGCCTGAAACTTTATAAGTATCATTATCAAACTTGCCCCCCGCATGCAAAATCGTTAAAACCACGGTGCAAGCGGGGATTTTTTCCGTAGGGTGGATATCTACAGGAATGCCTCGCCCGTTATCTTCTACAATGCATGACCCCTCACTAGTCAAAGTGATATTAATCTTATCGCAAAAGCCCGCCATGCTCTCATCTACAGCGTTATCCACGACTTCATACACCATGTGGTGCAACCCGCCTATATTGGTATCGCCAACATACATTCCAGGGCGTTTCCTAACCCCCTCTAAGCCCTTTAAAACCTTAATACTATGGCTCTGGTAATTTTGCATTCAAATCGGCCTTTATAATGTGATTGGCATCATTAAAGTGGAAATTTTAGCGCTCAAGTGGCTTTGCTTTTCATCAAGGGGTTCTTGGATCAAAAAAGGCGATGAAGGCTCATTGCATTTTAAAACAAATTGCGTTGTCCCTAAAGCGTTCAAGGCTTCAAGGAAAAATTTCGCGTTCACGCCCAAATGAAAGGCTTTTTCAATATCCAAACCTTTTTCAATCTCAACAGAGGTTTTAGCCGTTTCGCTATGCTCAGAATCCAAAGATTCAAACAAAGCGTTGTTTTTTTCTAAAGTGAGTTTAATAGTGGAGCTTAAAGAACTGCACAATTTAATGCTCTCTTTAAATTCTTCCTTGCCTAAAGTGAAAGAAGAAAGGTATTCTTTGGGGAGGATTTTTTGATAATCAGGGTAATTCCCATCAATGAGCTTGGTGAAAAAAGCGTGCGTTTCGTTTTCAATTACCGCTAACATGCCATCGCTTTTAAAACTGAAATTTTCATAAAAAAGCTTAAGGATTTCTAATAAAGCCCTTTTAGGTAAAATGCAAGAGATGTCTTCTTCAGTGGAAGTTATAGAGACTTTTTCTAACTGCGTGTAAGAGAGCCGTTTGGTATCCGTGCCTACTACTGAAAGGGTTTGATGTTTTTGATCAAATTGCATTAAAATACCGGCTAATTCCCTTTTGTGGCTGGTTTGCTCAATCACAGGAGCGATCTTTTTAAACGCGTCCACTAAAAAGGGGGTATTGACTTCTAAACTCACTTTGGGATCAATAACAGGGAATTCAGGGAACTCATCAGCGTCAAACATGGGGAGTTTGAAAGAGCTTTTATTTTGTTTGATCACCAAGCTATCATCTTTAGTTTCTAAAATAATATTAGAGTCTTTTAAACATGAGATAATATCCAAAAACTTTTTCCCATTGATCGTGCCAACGCCCTCTTTATCGGTAGATTGCGTAGAAATATAGCTTTTTAGTCCAATATCGGAATCGCTCGCTTTTAAAAAAAGCTTTTCTTTAATGACTTCTAAATGGATGTGTGAAGCGATAGAAGAAGCGTCCTTTTTATCCAAAAAAGCTTGCAAGTAGCGCAAAGTATTTTCTAAATCGTTTTTACTAACACTGATTTTCATAGCTGAATAATCCCCTTGAATTTTTGGTCTTAATTATAGCATAAAAGAACGCTTTTTTAAGGGTTTAAGCGTATTCCTACCCCTATACGATTGGAAAAACATCGTATTCATACAAGCCATCGCCATAGCCGTTAAACCATTGCGCATAAATCCCTACAAAAGGGTTAATGCGGTAGGTATAGCCTAAGCGGAAAGCCCCATGCCAGCGATCATAACGCCAGTATTGCGTGAAAATATCATAAAGTTGCAATTCAAAATGGTGGCGCCCTCTCCTGTAATCAACTTTAGCGTTACCATACCCCATATAATCAATCAAATTAGGGTTGGATTGATCATAAGGGACATAGGGCCAATAAGCGACCATGATTTTCAAACCTCCCTTTTCCCAAACCAAACGAAACACAGGGCGTTGCCCCGCGCTCACCGAGCGGCACCCCCCCAGCGCACGTCTTTTTGCCCGTTATAATCTTTAACGATTACAGGCCCTCCTGGGAATTGGTTTTCAGGATTACCGTCTTTAAAAGGCTGATAGCATTGCGCGCCCCCCACGCCATTAGAAATGTGCTGCCAACCTATCCAAATTTCAGAAAAATTCCCTATTTTACCCCCAAAAGGTTTAAAATTAATAGGATAAACATAGATGAGTTCAGGCATGAAATTCATCATTCGCATGGGAGCGGATTGGGGGTCATTGTAAATTTGAAACCAGTCAGTTTGGGTATAAGCCAAATAAAGCGTGCCTTTAGTCCAAAGAATATGCCTAAATACAGGCACTCTAAAACTAATTTGGAACTTAAACTCATTGCGTTGATAGGGGTTGATATTAGGATGATACCATTGAAAAATGGGGGTGAAACTATGATAAAAAGGCAGAAAATAAGTGCCTAGATAATCCATCATGTTTAAATATTTTTTAGCAAAATCCACCCAAGAATGTTCTTTGGGGGCTTTTTGTGGAGGGAGATACCAAGAATTGGACAAATCGTTTTGCGTTTTAATGATGTGCAAATCCTGTTTGCGCAAATAGTAGTTATAATCCACCTTAAAATTATCTTGCAAAAATTTTTTGCCCTCTAACTGACAAACTACAAAAATCATAAAGAGCAAAATGCTTTTCATCAAGTATCTTTATTTCACTTAAATTGCAAGATGAAAATCGCTAAAATCACTACAGGCGCGATAAAACGAACGCTAAAATGCCACGCTTTAAAAGCGTTTGCGTTAAAGAAATGCTTCGTGGCTAAAAAAGAGTGCTTTTTATTTAAAATCCATCCCACAAATAAGACTGAAAACAAGCCTCCCAAAGGCATTAAAAACGAAGAAGTGATGAAATCCAGCCACCCAAACACGCTCTTATGAGCAAAACTCAAAAACTTAGCGTATCGTTCATTCATAGAAAGAATGACTAAAACGCCTAAAACATACACAACAACCCCTATCCATAGCGACGCTTGAGTGCGCGAAAAATTAAAACGATTGATGAGATAAAGCGCTAAAGGCTCTACCAAAGAAACCATGGAAGTGATCCCGGCAAAAACAAGGGCTATAAAGAAAAAGAGCGAAACGATCTGCCCGCTCATGCCCATTTTAGCGAAAGTCAAAGGTAAGGAAATAAAAACAAGCCCTGGCCCTTGAGACACATCTGCATGGTATTCAAGCACAAAGGTGAAAATCATCACCCCAGCAATCAAAGAGATTAAAATACCGGGCAAGACAATCAATAAAGAGCTTTTGAATAGATTTTCTTTTTTGGGCGTGAAAGCTGAATAGGTAATAATCGTGCCTACCCCCAAACTCAAAGAAAAGAACATCTGCCCTAAAGCGTCCATAACAACCTTAAAATCAATCTTTTGAATCTCAAAATTAAACAAAAAGTGCAAAGCCTTAGGCATGCTTTCTAAGGTCATCGCATAGATTAAAAGCCCTATGAAAATCACAAACAATAACGGCATCAGCACGACATTTAATTTTTCAATCCCCTCTTCAATCCCCCTAGAAACAAACCATATTGTCGGCAATAAACATGCGCTAAAGCCAATAACAGGCCAGATTAAACTGCCATTTTGGAGCATGCTAAATTGCATTTTAGCTTGCTCTAAATCTTTAGGCAAATCAAAAGTTACTACAAAAAGATAGTAAAGCACCCAGCCTAACACCACCGCATAAAAGGATAAAATGAGAGGGCCGCCTAAAATAAAAAAAGAAGTGAAAGGGTAATATTTTTTCCTTTTAGGATCTAAGATTTGATAATTAGAAACAACATCTTTTTTACCCAAATTCCCAATCAGCATTTCCACTAAAAGCATAGCAATGCCTAAACTCAAGGTTAGCACCAGGTATAAAAGCACAAACGCACTCCCCCCATTATGACCCACCATATAAGGAAAGCGCCAAATATGCCCTAAACCGATAGAGCTACCCAAAGTGGCTAAAATAAAGCCTAATTTAGAAAATTTTCCCATGCCAAATATTTTAATAAATCTTGCTCAACCAAATGGAAAACACAATTAAAGGGGTGATGTATTTAAGCAAGAAATACCAAGTTGCAAACAATTTAGGGCCTAAAAAGTGCGTGCTTAAAAGACGCAATTTTTCTTTTTTCAAAACCCAGCCCATAAAAATAAAGGTTGCCATCCCGCCTAAAGGCATGATAATGGTGCTTGAGGCAAAATCCAACCAATCAAAAAGACTTTTTTCAAAGAAAGTGAGGTAATCTTTATAATCCTTATGGAGCGAGAAAATCAACACCACGCCTACCACAAAAATTAGCGCTACAAGACCCCAAGTAACCTTAAAACGAGAGTATTGATACTTTTCGGTAAGATACATCACGCTTGGCTCTAATAAAGCCACCGTAGAAGTGATGCCAGCAAAAGCGAGCGCGAGCAAGAAAAGAATTGAAACAAGAACGCCTATCGCTCCCATTTGGCCAAAAACCACCGGTAAAGAAGTGAAGATTAACCCTGTGCCTTGTGAGACATTCGCCCCATATTCAAACACAAAAGTGAAAATCATAAGCCCTGCCACAAGAGAAATTAAAATCCCTGATAAAACCACCCAAATCGTGCTTTTAAGCAAATTCTGCGTTTTATCCGTAACCGCAGCATAAGTGATATTGATCCCTAAACCGATGCTTAAGGAAAAGAAAACCTGCCCCAAGGAATAAGTGAACACTTGAGAAGTCAAATCTTTTGGTTTGAAATCAAACATGAAATGGAAAGCTTTAGAAAAAGAATCCATGCTCATCGCATAAAAAAGCAAACCAAAAAAAGTGGCAAAGAGTAAGGGCATTAAGACTAGATTGAGTTTTTCAATGCCTTCTTTAATCCCTCTAGAAACAATCCATCCGGTTATGAATAAAACGCTAAAAAGCCCTATGGATTGTAGCCCTATAGACTGCAAAGTTTGAGTAAAAATTTGTTCAGATTCTTGGATATTGTTAGGCAAATTAAAACTAACACTCACCAAATAATAAAGCACCCAGCCTAAAATCGTGCCGTAAAAAGTCAGTATTAATGGCCCAGAAATAAGCAAAATCCCTGCGTATTTCCAGCGTTTTTTAGGGTTAAGGTCAAGCTCTTTAAAAGCTTCTGTTACATTTTTTTGCGTGCTTTGTCCTAATAGCATTTCAGCGATAAACATCGCTGCACCAACGCTTAAAGATAAAAATAAAAACAATAAAACAAAAGCACCCCCACCGCTCACCCCAGTCATATAGGGGAAACGCCAGATATGCCCTAAACCTATCGCGCTCCCTAAAGCCGCTAAAACAAATCCTAATTTAGAAAAATGATTACCCATTCTTAACTACCAAACTCCTTGTCAATGATTAAAATTAAAGAGCTATGTCCTTAATCGCCCAACTATTGCTGTATTAATTTTTTGAAATCTTCAGAGATCTTAAGATTTAAGAAAAAACCCACTTTAAAAATACCTAAAAAATATAGAGCAACGCCCCTAGATTATACTATAGTTAAGTTACATATTGTATAATTTTAAGAAAATTTCATTATTTAAGTAAGGGGAATTAATGCGCTGTAGGGTATATTACGAAGATACCGACTCTGAAGGCGTGGTCTATCATGCGAATTATTTGAAATATTGCGAAAGGGCTAGGAGCGAGTTTTTTTTTAAACAAAATGTCTTGCCCGAAAATGAAGAAGGCGTGTTTGTCATCCGCTCTATCAAAGCGGATTTTTTCACCCCCGCAAGCCTTGGCCAGGTCTTAGAAATAAGAACGCAAATTAAAGAATTAAGAAAGGTTTTTGTGGTGCTTTTTCAAGAAATTTATTGTATCCAAAACGCTTCTTTAGAGCCTATGAAGCCCTTTAAAGTCTTTGCTTCAGAAATCAAGTTTGGCTTTGTCAACCGCTCTACATACAGCCCTATTGCCATTCCTAAATTGTTTAAGGAGCTTCTTAGTGCCGTCTGATTTAGAAAAACCCACCATTATTTACCCTTGCCTTTGGGATTATAGGGTGATTATGACCACTAACGATACAAGCGCGTTAAAAGAGCTTTTAGAAACCTACCAACGCCCCTTTAAATTGGAATTTAAAAACACTTCTAAAAACGCTAAATTTTATAGCTTTAATGTTTCTATGGAAGTTTCAAACGAAGCAGAACGGAATGAGATTTTTCAAAAAATTTCACAATTAGAAGTCGTGGCGCATGCGCTTTAATCTTTTAAAACAAACGCCTTGAATTTTTCACCCCTTTCTTTATACGAAGAAAATTGATCCAAACTGGCCGCGCTGGGTGAAAGCAAAGCGACTTCATTTTGTAATAAAACGCTTTTAATTTCTTGAACCGCTTTTTCTAACTTTAAACAAACTTGACAAGAAACATTAAATTCTAACGCTAAGGCTTGGACGATAAAAGCGCTTGATCCTATCGCATAAAGGCTTATTTTATAGTTTTTAAACTCTTCAAAAAGGGGGGTTAAATTGACCCCTTTAATATCGCCCCCTAAAATCAAATGGATTTTTTGGTTTTTAAAGGTTTTTAGAGCTTGTAAGGTGGCATCAATGTTCGTGGCTTTGCTGTCATCTACCCACAAACGCCCTTGTTTATCCCTAAATTCTTCCATTTTATGCGAGCCGATTTTAAAAGCGTTCAACCTTTTAAGGGCGTTTTCTTTATAATCTTGCCATTTTAAATTCTTTATTTTTAAAAATTGCTCATAAACTAAAAGAGCTAAGGCAGCGTCCAATAAAAACGCTCCCTTAAAAAAAAGAGCGTTAGAAGGGATTTTTAAACACTCTAAAACCTCTTCGCTTGTGTCAAAAAAGATTTTTTGCGCTTGCGAGTTTTGAATAATAGGGTGTTCTTTGAATTTTAAAGGGAGGATAGCGAGCGAAGTTTTAGGCATCAATGTTAAAACCTTGAGTTTAGCGTCCAAATAATTTTCAAAATTGCAATGCCAAGTCAAGTGATCGGCTTCCACATTGATGAGCAAGTAGATTAAAGGGTAAGCCTTATTCGTGTAATGCAAAGAAAAGGAGCTTGTTTCTAGCACCCACAAGGGCGATTGTTTTTCAAACAATTCAATCAAGGGCGTGCCGATATTCCCCCCACTCACAGCCTTAAAATCTTCTAAAAGCATGGTGAGCATTTCTGTCGTGGTGGTTTTCCCGTTAGTGCCGCTAATACTGATTATAGTAGGCGTGAAAACCGAATCAAACAAGCTGTCAATATAATCGTATTCGCTCACTAAATGCTTGGATTTTATGACTAAAGGGTGCGTGAAACTAATACCAGGGCTGACTACCTCTAATTGGGAATCATTAGGGTTAAAATCCTTACTGGGGTAGCAAAGAAAACCCTCGCTATCCTTATGAAATGAAGTGAATTGGTCATCAAAAAATTTGACTTCGTTATGGTTTTTTTTAAAAAAACGCGCTAGGGCTAGAGTGGTTTTGCCATGCCCCAATAAAGAGATTTTCATTTTAACGCACCTTTAAGCTTAAAAGAGCGACTAAATTGCTCAACATAGAAATGATCCAAAAACGCACGATCACCTTATTTTCTGCCCAACCCTTTTGCTCAAAATGATGGTGGATGGGCGCCATTAAAAAAAGGCGTTTTTTACGGGTTTTATAACTCCCTACTTGCAAGATCACCGACAAAGTTTCTATTACAAAAATCGATCCCATTAAAACGAGTAAGATTTCATTATGCGAAACGATAGCGTTATAAGCGATAAACCCCCCCAAAGCCAAGCTCCCGCTATCGCCCATAAACACGCTTGCCGGGTTGCAGTTATACCACAAAAAGCCAAAGAGCGATCCCACTAACGCTAACGAGACAACAAACAATTCCCCCACATCTATGACTTTAGGATAGAGCAAGTATTTAGAAAATTCCGCATTCCCTGCCACATACACAAAGATAGAAAGGCTTAAGAGGGTGAAAATGCTAGGCACGCTCGCTAAGCCGTCTAAGCCGTCGGTTAAATTCACTGCATTGCTCGTGGATAAAAAAACCAACACCCAAAAACCAACCGCTAACACCGTGGGCATTTCAAACAAAGGGTTTTTCAAAAAAGGCGCGTATAAAAAAGTATCCAACCCCTTAAGGCTCAATAAAACAGACACCACAAGCGAAAGGACAAACAGCATGCCAAATTTCATTTTCGAGCTCATCCCGGCGTTATTTTGTTGGTTGATTTTAGTGTAATCGTCTCTAAAACCCACAAAACTAAAGCCCACTAACACGATTATCCCTAACAACACATAAAGATTACCCAAAGACGCGCACAACACGCTCGCAACAATGGTTGCAAAAACAAACACAATCCCCCCCATTGTAGGGGTATCTTTTTTATTTTGGTGGCTTGGCACGAAGCTAGAAATGGGCTGGTTAGCCTTTTTAGCCTTGGCCCATAGAATGAATCTAGGCATTAAAAAAAGCGTGAGGAAAAAGGCTATGAAAAACCCTAACCCTGCTCTAAAAGTCAAATACTGGAAAAGATTGATATTGAAATAGCCATATAGTAAAGAATAGAGCATAAAATCCCCTAAAATCGCCATGCTTGAAATTAGAAAAATAAAATTGTAGCGCAAATTGATTTACTTAAAAATAGTATAATTATGGTCTCAATTTTTATTTTTAGGAGTCTTTTGTGGAGCGTTCGCTTATTTTTAAAAAAGTTAGAGTTTATTCTAAAATGTTAGTGGCTTTAGGGCTTTCAGGCGTGTTGATCGGTTGCGCGATGAATCCAAGCGCTGAGACAAAAACACCAAATAACGCCAAAAATCAAGTTCAAACTCATGAAAGAATACAAACAAGCTCTGAACATGTTACGCCGCTAGATTTTAATTATCCGATACATATTGCTCAAGCCCCACAAAACCATCATGTTGTAGGTATTTTAGCGCCACGCATTCAAGTGAGCGATAATCTAAAACCCTATATTGATAAGTTTCAAGACGCTTTAGTCAATCAAATCCAAACTATTTTTGAAAAAAGAGGCTATCAAGTGTTGCGTTTTCAAGATGAAAAAGCTTTGAATGCGCAAGATAAGAGAAAGATTTTTTGCGTTTTGGATTTGAAAGGGTGGGTAGGAATCTTAGAAGATTTGAAAATGAATTTAAAAGATCCCAATAACCCCAATTTAGACACGCTAGTGGATCAAAGTTCAGGCTCTGTATGGTTTAATTTTTATGAGCCAGAAAGCAATCGTGTCGTCCATGATTTTGCTGTGGAAGTAGGAACTTTTCAGGCAATGACCTATACTTACAAACACAGTAATTCTGGAGGGTTTGATTCTTCAGACAGCATTATCCATGAAGATTTGGAAAAGAATAAAGAAGATGCGATACATAAGATCTTAAACAGAATGTATGCGGTTGTCATGAAAAAAGCTGTAACAGAACTTACAGAAGAAAATATCGCCAAATACCGAGACGCTATTGATAGAATGAAAGGCTTTAAAAGTTCTATGCCTCAAAAAAAGTAGTTCTTAAACGAACCATTTAAAAATTAGCCTTAAAATCAGTCTTTTTAAAGGCTATTTTAAGTATAATGTCAAACTCATTTCAATATTTAAGGATACACAATGGCAAAAAGATGCACTTTAACTTTCAAAGGGCCTATGATAGGCAATCATGTCAGTCATGCGAACAACAAAAATAAACGCCGCTTACTCCCTAACTTGCGATCGATTAAGATCCAATTAGACGACGGCACGACTAAACGCATTAAAGTGGCTGCTTCCACTTTAAGAACCATGCGTAAAGGGGCTTAGTTTTTAGAATTTCTATCCATTTTGATTGTAAGGGTGGTTTTGGTGTTTTTGATAACCTTTTTAAAACTCCCCTTAAAACTAAACTTCTTTTTGAGATTAAAACACAGCTTAGGTTTAGCGTTTTGATTAAATTTAGAGGTGAACGCTTTCAAAAGAATTTATTTTGATCTAGGAATTGGTTTTGTTTGAAAAGTTGAAATTTTTTAAAATCAAAAAAGACGATGAAAATCAACCAGAAGTCAATTTAAATTCTGAAATCTATGAGCAATTTAAGGTCTTTAGACTCCCGCTTATTTTAATCCAATTGCTTGTGCTTTTAGGCACTCTGGGATACTTCGCCCTAGAAAATTATAGCCTTATGCAAGCTTTCTTCCAAACGACTTACACCATGACAGCTACAGGGTTTGGCGCTTTAAATGAAAGCCAGTTTGGGCCTATAAGTATTTTTTTAACTTCCATTTTAATGTTTTTTGGGGCAGGAATCATTGCCTTTAGCGTGGCTATTTTAGTTAGTGTGGTCAATAAAGGCACGCTTACCAGATTGATTAAGGAGAAAGGTATGATTTATAAAATCGCACGCCTTAAGGATCATTATGTGATTTGTTACCACAATGAATACACCATTGAATTGAGCAAGCAGTTCCGCTCCGCTCAAATCCCTTTTGTGGTCGTGGATAATGACCCTAGTTTTGAAGAAGAAGCCATTAAGCACAAATACCCCTACTATATCATAGGCGATCCGCACACCAATTTAGCCATGCTAAAAACCCACTTAAGCAGCGCTAGGGGTGTTGTGGCTTTGTCTAAGATTTTACCGGTGAATGTGGCGTTAATGGTGAGCGTGCGCTTGTTTGAAAAGGAATTAAAGCGCAAACCTTACTACATCATTGCGAGCGCGCATAGCGATGAAGGCTTAGAAAAATTAAAAAAATTAGGGGCTGATATGGTGGTTTCCCCTACAAAACTCATGGCGCAGAGAGTGAGCGCGATGGCGGTGCGTCCGGATATGGAAAATATCTTAGAGCGTTTTATCAATAAAAAAGACACGCTTTTAGACTTAGAAGAAGTGATTGTCCCCAAAACCAGCTGGCTTGTGTTAAGGAAATTAAAAGAAGCCCATTTTAGAGAGATCGCTAAAGCGTTTGTGATTGGTATCACTCAAAAAGATGGCAAATACATCCCCATGCCTGATGGAGAAACGATTATTGCAAGCGAATCCAAACTATTAATGGTTGGCACTTCAGAAGGCGTTGCGACCTGTAAGCAACTCATTGCCAACCATCAAAGACCCAAAGAAGTGGATTACATTTCCTTGTGATTGATACAGCCCTTTTTAAATAAAAAAGGCTTGGCTCTCATCAAATATGAATAATAAAATCTAAAATGCTAAAAACATTTTTTACAATCCATAGCAAAGAGCTTGGTGTTAGCCAAAAAGCTTTAGCCATTCATGTTTGATGAGAACCGATCCAAGACTTAAACGGATTTGAGGCTTATTTTTCTCACACCCATACACTCAATGAGAGTTAATGTTATAACCCTTTTAAAGCCCTCTTTGTTAAAAGGATTCTTGAACTTTTTTAAACCATGTTTTAATTTGTCCTGTGATTTATTTATCATGCTCATTCTCTTCGCATTTTTGAAGCGTTGCCCTAAATTCCGCGCAAAATAAATCTTCATCAATTTCTCAATTTAAAATTTCACTCTCCTTTCTTGCTTTTCTCTAGCGGATAATCGCTTAAATCCTTGACTTTTTGCTCCCATCCGCCTTGGATATAGATCACATTGCGGATATAATAAACGCCTAAAAACAAGCCGCTAAACTTCGGCTTTAAGGTTTCTAAAAGTTCGTTAAATGCGGTTTTTTTCGCTTCGGTGATCTCGCTTGTGGCTTGGTTTTTTTCTTGCGTGATATTATTTAAAACTTCTTGCTTATTGGTGTTAATTTGATTTGTAGCGCTAACTTTTGCTTCGTTAATGTTAGTTATCGCTTGCGTTTTATTGGCGGTTATTTCATTGTTAGCGTTCGTTTTGGCTTCGTTAATGTTACTTATCGCTTGCGTTTGATTAGCGGTTATTTGCGTTGTAGCGCTTTCTTTAGCTTGGTTTAGGGCTTCAAGGCTTGCGGTTTTGTTAGCCGTGATTTGATTATTAGCGTTTTCTCTAGCGTTATTTAAAAAGATTTGATAGCTCGTTAAAAGCCTTGTAATGGTTTCTATCAATTGATTTTCTAGCTTTTTAATCTCGCTTTTAATGTTTTCGGTGTTAGCGTTTAAAATGCTCGTTACTTCTTGCTCGTTAGCATGCATGCTCGTATTAAAATCGCTAAAAAAGCCCTCGTATTCTTTCATTTTGTTTTTTAAGCTTTCACCGGCGTTACTTAGCCATTCAATAGAATTTCTCAAACTGCTATCAATTTCATTCGCATTTTTGAAAAAATCCAAACTCAAAAGCACTTCTAAAATCCTAACAATCCCTTTAAGGCTTAATTCCACTTGATCCGTAAAAAGCGCGTTACTCTTTAAAGCGTTTTGTAATTGCTTTAATAGCTCGTTAGTGATTTCTTTCACTTCGGGCTGTTCGGTTATTTCTAACGCGCTATTAGGCAAATTAGGGTAATTCATTTGTTTAATCCTTATTTAATTTTTTGTGGTAGGATTAGGTTTATTAAGGTTTGAGGCGCTATAGTTGATGCCGTCTCTGTAATCGTTAGAGAGTGTCCCAATGGTCTCTAACTCCCTTAAAACCTTTTCATCTGTTTCAAAACTTGTAATCATGTAATGATTTTTTAAAGGAGTATCTCCTTTTTGACTACTTAAACCTACTTCAATACCATTATGTCTTATAGTCACATGCCCTACATAATCATTATCTTTGATACCTTTCTCTATAACTTCCGGTATCGTTTTAACTACGCTCATGGCGTATTCTTTAGCTTCTGCTTCGTTTATTCCATTGTTAAGCGCTTGCTTCTCTCGGCGTTTCAAAATGTGTTCTAACCCGTAATCTTTATTACCCCAAACCAAATCAATATCCCCTAAACCTTCCTTATAAAACGCTCCCGCTACAAAACCTTTTTTAGTTTCTAATAGCTTGTTAATCGCGCCTAATCCATCGCCCTTAAACTCGCTATAATTGTGTCCCCATTCGCTAGGTATTTCAAGCTTTTGTTCTTTTATCCCTTTCTCGCTCTCTTTTTGCATATCCTTTATAGCTTCTATCAAGCGTTTTAATACGGGATTATTTTCATTTGGCTCTCTATTGGCCATTAAAAGGTAATGCGTGAAATCGTAAATATCAATGTCCTTAAACTCTTTACTATCAGGGTTAAACATGTCTTTTGTAACATCAGCGATCTTAAATTCTTTCAAGCCTTTTTTAATGTTATCGCTCTTTAAAGCTTCAAATAACGCCTTAGAAGGATCATCAAACCTCGCAAACCTGGCGATCGCACCTCCTAAAATCTCGCTGATATCGCTCGATCCTTGTTCGCTCTTTTCAAACATCTCTAAAGAACTCGTTTTATAGAATTTTTCGCTCAAATCTTTTAAGCTCTCGCTTGTAGTTTGGTAATTCTTTAAGTTAGCAAAACTGCGATCCATGATATCGCTTAAATAAGCGTTAAGGCTCACGTTAGGAAAATTCATGTCATGGATTAAATTGTGAAAGCTTCCGGCGTTATCTACAAACATTTTTTTTACTTTTTCATAGCTTTTAATATCGTTTGAAAATTCTTTTTGCCAACGGTTGAGTAATTCTATCCCTTGCGTCTTGGTTCGTGGCATGTTAAACATTAAAAGCGCTAAATTGCTATCTCCTACATTAGGGTGAGTGGCCTTGTCAAAATTAAGGTTTTTCGCAACGATGTTTTTAAGTGAATAGATGCTATCAGCGTCTAATTTTTGGTCTAATTCTTTCAATTTCGCTTCATAGTGGCTTAAAACCGCTATTGCATGATCGCTCTCGCTGTTGAATCTTCCTTGATTGCTTGAAGCCGCTAAATTGTTAATCTCGGTATTATTTAGTCGGTTGTGTGGCACTCTAACTAACAACTCGTCCGGTTGTAAATCTATGTTGTAGTATTCTTGGATCGCTTTGTGGTAAATGTAACGGCTTTTAGGCGTGAAGTTCAGCATGCCTTGGATGCGGTGGTTGCCTGCGATCACTTGCCCATCATGCAGAATGATGGGTAAATCCTCAAACCCTCCGCTCCCAAATATCTTTTTAGGATCAAAATTTTCAGCGATGCTTTTAATCTGCTCTTCGTTCATGTCGGTGCGTTTTTGCGTCCCGCCTGTGGTAAAACTAGGCTTCAAGTCTTTCGCTTTGACGATCGCATAATCTAGATCGTAAATCTCTCGTTCGTTTAGCCTTACTCGGCTTTTTGGTAGTTGCTCTTGTGTTTGTGTAGGTATATCTTCTCCTACTTCTATTTTAGTCTGGCTTTCAATGTTGCCTGCATTGCCTCGCTCGTGTTCTAATTTCTTTTTTAACGCTTCCTTACGCTTGTTTTCTTGCTCTTTAGCTTTTAAAAATTCTTGTTCGCTCGCTAATTGTTCGCTTTCTAATTTCGCTAACTTTTCGGCGTTGGCTTGCTCTAGTGGGCTTAAATTTTTAACTTCTTGTGTGGTTTGGTTTAAATTTTCGCTTGTTTTTAATAAATCCTCTTGATCTGTTAGCGGTTTTGGTGTATTATTCTCTGCAGCACCACTATAGGAACTCAACCTATGGCGCACCTTCGCATCAGCGTCGAGTGAGGTGCTTGAAAATTCTTTATAAACTTCATTATTTTTATAACTCCCATTGTTCTTATACATTGTTTTTAAAGCTAATTCATTTTTCTTATTGATCGCTTGCTCTACCACTACCGCATAGCCATTAACTTGTTTAAACGCCGTTATAGCTTCTTTATCGTATTTGTCTAAAGTCCTAAGAATTGCATCAGCGTTATTAACGATATATCTATAATTCGCTATATCTTCGTTCGTAACAGGGATTTCTCCATTTCTAACATTAACAGAATTAACGCCATGCCTTTTGAGTATGTGAGCGATAGCATCATGATCTAAACTCGCTCTTATGTTTTGCTTAAAGTTAGCATCTTTTAAAAGTTCTAATTCTTTGTTAGAGGCTTTTTCTATAATCATTTTCTTGTTGTTTTTGTGTAGAAATTCAACCATTTCAGGGTTTAGGTTATTAGTTCCAAAAGTGATCGCATCTCTCCCGCTTGTAGGGATTTCTGCGTTATTTAATAGCTCTTTGATTTCATCATTACTTAATTTCGTATCGCTAAAATCTCGTTTAATTTCTGCGCTCTTTTTGCTTGCTTCTTTGATTTCTTCGCTCGCTTGCTTGACGCCATTGTTAAGCTCTTCAATGATTTTAAGCGTGTTGTTGCTAAAGTGTGATTTTTGCACGCTTAGTTCTAACTGCTTGCTAAACTCGCTTATAGAGTGGCTTCTCTCAAGCGCTCTTTTTAGGTGATACTTTAAGGCTGCACCTGCGGTGGCTTCGTTTAAAGCTTTAGGTAACTTCACGCCTAGAATGCGATCGGGCGCGTTGCGGTATAAAGTCCCTAGCGTAAATTTAGTCCATTGGTATTTTAACGCTCCGCTTAAAGTGGTCGCTAAACCTTGGCTTAAATTTTTCGTTGTGGCTGGCTTTAAGCTCTCGGCGATCTTAGCGTCGTTTTTAAAAAGCTTATGAAAACCGCTCGCTATGTCAATGTATTCTTTAGCCTTGGGTGTGGTAAAAACATCGCTCTTAAACTCGTTTAGCTTATTGAAAAACTGCGCGGAGTGTGGTGTTTTGTTCTAGTATATTAAATATTTAATAATAAAGTTAAATAAAACTTTTTGAGTATTAATATTTGATTGGAGCGAAGCCTTTCAATATTTTAAAAAGGCCAATCAAAAATATAAGGATAAAAGGCTAGTAAATCCTAAAACCATAAGTAATGTTAAACATGATATGACTCCTGTCAGAATACACGTTGTGCGTTAAAGGTTGCGTGCCAGGCCCATTAGGATCAACTGGAACATACATGCCACAATACCCAATACAATAGCCTTTTTTGGTGATATTGCCATAATATTCTAGTTTCAAATCCATTCTAATATTATACTTATTAGAAAAATAACTCAAAAAGAGCGCGAGACTCCTTTCATCAGCCCTTGGGCTATCCGTCCAACGGCCTAAAATTTTCCAACTAAACCCTCTATATTGTGAGCCTACATATAAAAACCCGTTAATAACATCAGCGCCAACGATATTGTTAATTTCTGCGTCATAAATACTATTCGTCCAAATGTTATACCCCAAAGGATCCCCATAAATACCTATATCACCATTAGCGTTACCGATATTTTTATAGACACTACCCCCGAATTGCCACTTATTATAGTAAAAACGGGTGCGGAAGAAATAAGTTTGCCCGCTCTTGCCTAATGGCACTTGTTGGAAGAGGATAATATCATTTTGATTAGCCGGAGTGGCAAAAATGGGGAAAAACCCCACGAAAGTGCCTACAAAACGAAAGCCCTTATTGTTGAAATTAGGGTTGGTGTCATAAGTGATATTAATGCCTGGTGCATACATTCTTTGAAAAATCGCATAAAAATAAGGGTTGATTTTTAGGTTGTCTTTTTCGTATTTCAAATCAGCAATCATTAGAGCCTTACCGCTTGTATAGTAACGCCCAAAATACCAAAACCAGTCGCTTGACGCTGAAGCTCTAGCGTCTGAATACATCACTCTGAATCTGGTGTCTTTGTATTTGACAAAGCCTTCAACCCCTTGAGTGTAAGAAGTGAACCAATCATACTCTTCAGCATCATAACGCCCCCCTTTCACGCCAAAACTGAATTTGTCTTTTTTGTAGTTGTAGCTCAAAAAAGCGTTATGCACCATGGCTAAACGAGGTTTTTGCACTTGCAAACCACTATGTCCCGCATACCAACCAATATATTGCCAAAAGATACCCGCCCCAAAAGGATCCGTCCTAGAGCCGGGCTGGCCATTAGGGATATTATTGCCTTGATAGGCGGTAGAGTCATAGGGAAGTGCTACCATCATCGCCCCCACTTCTGCCCTCAAACCCTTGTATAACCCCATGCTCAAATTCAATTCGCCGAGCAAAGAAGTGTAGCTACCTGTAGGATAAATGTCTTTAGAAGGCTGGTATCTTTGGTTGTTAAAGCCAAACTTGGTATAGCTGCTCACCTTTCCAACAATGCTCATGTTGAATTTATAAGCTTGAAGTTTGGATAAAAAAAGACCAGAAAAAAGCAAAAAAAAGAGAGTGTAAAGAAAATATTTCTTAATTTCCAAAACCCTAACTCCCAAAGATATTAAAATAAAAATGCAAAAAAGGCATATCTAAGAGATAGGGGAACTCCCTTAGAAACTATAACTAATGTGTGTCATCAAATGGCTCCTGTCTTGGGTAATACTCTTTTTAATGCCACCCATGTCTTGAGGACCTTCCGCGAATGCAGAAGACTCAAACAAACCATTATTCAAGTTGAGCGGCTGACCGTTTGGCCCAAGGAAACCGGTTCCAGGGTTGTAACCCGCACGAATTTGGAACTCTAACCACACGAGTTTGAGACCCGCTTTAACATGTTTGCTGAATTGATAGTCTAGATACATACCAATACCATATTCCAATGCCCTTGGAGCGGTAGTGAAGCGTTGGTAGAGACTCCAGCTGAACTTACCATGCTTACCTCCACCTTTAACATACTCAGTGAACGCGTCAGCATCGGTAATGTTGTCAATCCCTGCAAACCCTAAGCTGTAGATACTGCCAACCCATTGTTCGATACCATCCACAGCGATGATGTTACCCCAAGTACCCAAGTTCATGTTAGGGTTACCGATGTTGAGATAAGCACCACCAACCACGAAGTAGTTGTTAATGTCTATATGGTGGCGTAAAAAGAGCGTCGCACCACCAGGACCTTGTAAACCGCGCCACTTACCATTGTCCAAGAACGGATCCCAAGTGTTATAACGAGCGGGTGCGTAACGGCCGTATTCAGCGTTATTCCAACGATAGTCATACAACACATAAAAAGTCGTTCTGTTCCTCATGCCCATACCGCTAAACTCAGGATTGGTATCGTATTCTATTTTAGCACCAGGCAATGTACCTACCTCTGGGATGAGATACACATAAGGGTGAATCATTAAATTCTTTGTAGGGCGATAAATAATACCCGCTTTATGAATACCCCAAGGCTTTTCACGATAGATAGGGAACAACCACTGACCATCAGCGATACCACGACCCCAAGAGCTAAAGAGCAAGAACTTCATCTTATTCGTAAGCTTGAAAGTCCCATAAAACCCTTGGAACAATTGGTAAATCCAATCCATTTGCTCCTGCTCCGTAACGTCAAAGCGCCCCATGACCATATGGACTCTGTCGCTATCATAAGTCAAATTCGCTTTATAAACTTCATAACGCCTTGAGCCACCAGGCAAGTAGGCGTTAGCCGGATAGTAGTTAGGGAACAAGCCGTTCCACTCACCCATATACTCCCAACCAATACCTCTAGGGTTAATGATACCACCTGGCCCTGATTGTTGCCACATTTTAGTCGCATTCATACAAAGGCTCATAAAATCCGTGCCGCAAGAAGTTTTATCCCAATAGCTTGGGGGAGTAAAATCCTTTGCCCACCTATCATACCTAGTGCTATCATAAACTTGTCCGCCTAAAACACCGCCTAAATTCACGGTCCATCCCCTACCTAAATGCACAGAACCCTCTAGCTTACCTGTAAGGTTAACAAAAGTTTCTGTAGGATAGATACCTTTAACAGGGTTAATGGGCGAATGGTTAAAACCCACTTTAGCAAAATTGATAAAATCTCCATGCACTTCATAAGTAACCGCCCCTAATGAACCCGTAGTGAACAATAATGGCAAGGTAAAACGCTTTAGCAATGCAGCCGCAACTTTTCGTTTCTTTAATTTCATTCCTCTTCCTTACTTTACCTGAGAATAGATAAATTACTCTGTAGAAATAATTGTAGCATAAAAGAATATAGATTTAGTTTAAAATCAAGCTAATTTTTCTTAAAAATCACAAAATTTAAAACACAAGTTTATCCTTAAAAGCTTGCTAATGAGCATGCAAATGGATAGGATAATTTTTTAAGACCTAATAAGATATTGAAAAAAAGGCTTTTTTAAGGCTCAATAGGGAATTTACTGATACAATTAAAGGCATTGTTTTATATAAAAAATAACAATAAGGAAAAAAATGAAAAAAATTGGTTTGAGCTTGGGTTTGGTTTTGAGTTTGGGTTTTTTAAAAGCCCATGAAGTGAGCGCTGAAGAGATCGCTGACATTTTCTACAAACTCAACGCCAAAGAGCCTAAAATGAAAATCAACCACACTAAGGGATTTTGCGCTAAAGGCGTGTTCCTCCCTAATGCGCAAACAAGAGAGGATTTAGATGTGCCACTACTCAATGAAAAAGAAATCCCTGCGTCTGTAAGGTATTCTTTAGGGGGCGTGGCGATGGACGATAAAAGCAAGGTTAGGGGAATGGCGTTAAAATTGGAAAATCAAAACGCTAGCTGGACAATGGTGATGCTCAATACAGAAATCAATTTTGCCAAAAACCCTAACGAATTCGCCCAATTTTTTGAGATGAGAATCCCTAAAAATGGCAAGGTGGATGAATCAAGAATCAAAAAGCTTTATGAAGAAGTCCCCTCTTATAGGAATTTTGCCGCTTACACCAAAACGATAGGGATCAGCTCAAGCGTGGCTAACACGCCTTATTATAGCGTGCATGCGTTCAAGTTTAAAGATAAGAAAGAGAAATTATTATCTGCGAGATGGAAATTTGTGCCTAAAGACGGCATTAAGTATCTTAACCCCCAAGAATTAAAGCAAAAAGATTCAAATTATTTGCTTTCTTCATTCCAACAACACCTTAAAACTAAGCCCATAGAATACCAAATGTATCTGGTGTTTGCGAATCAAAATGATGCCACCAACGACACGACCGCGCTTTGGAAGGGCAAACACAAGGAATTATTAGTAGGGACCTTGAAAGTTGAAAAATACGAAGGAATGGGTTGCAATAAAGATGTGTATTTCCCAGCCGATCTCCCTAAAGGCGTAGAAGCCCCTACTGATCCCTTATTTCAAATCAGGAATGAAGTTTATGGGATCACTTTTAGCAGAAGGCAATAAAAAAGATAGGGTGGATCAATATAATTGGTTGCAAAAATGCGTTTTTATGGGTTTGGGGGAGTGGAATTTTTGTTTAAAACTTTTAAGCACACCTACTCAAATCACTTTCTCTCTTACTTGAGGCACACCATAATCTAGGGCGTTTAAAATGGCATGCTCTAAAATATAACCTCTCTCTTTAAAAGCGTTACAAATTTGTTGGAACAATTGCCCTTTTTGCATAGACATTAAACCCACCACATTTTCAAAAACAAATATTTTTGGTTTCACTAAATCTAAAAGCCGCAAATATTCTTTAAACAAATTCGCTTTTTCATCCATTTTTCTTTTGCCAAGGGTAGAATAGCTCTGACATGGTGGTCCGCCTAGTAGAATATCAATTGGAACGCATGGCAAGTTGTGGCAATGAAGTTGCACAATATCGCATAAAATGGTTTGTGCCTCTTTATGATTGGCTTGATAGCTTAAAATAGCGTCCTTGTCTATATCGTTAGCCCATATTAATTCAAAATGAGAATGCACAGAAAAGCCATAGCTCAATCCTCCAGCACCACAAAAAATATCGGCTACTTTATACAAATTACCTATTTTTTCGCCCTTTTCCTCATGTTGGGGTCTAGAATTTTTTTTCTGATCCTTAAATTCAAGGGGGTAACTTCTAAAATCTCATCTTCTTCAATCCATTCTAACGCCCTTTCTAACACCATAGTCCTAGGTGGGGTGAGTTTGATCGCATCATCGCTCCCGCTCGCTCTCATGTTGGTTAAATGCTTGGATTTGATAGGATTGACATCTAAATCATTATCCCGGCTGTGCTCGCCAATGACCATGCCCACATAAACCTTCGTTTGGGGGTTGATAAAAAGCGTGCCTCTTTCTTGGATATTGAAAAGGGAAAAAGCGGTCGCTTCGCCATTTTCCATGCTGATTAGCGCCCCATTTTTGCGCGATTCCACGCTCCCGCTAAAAGGGCGGAATTCCAAAAAGCTATGATTCATCACGCCTTCGCCCTTAGTGTCGGTTAAAAACTCGCTCCTGTAGCCGATAAGCCCCCTTGCAGGAATTTCAAATTCTAATCTTGTATAGCCGTCGCTCATGGGATTCATCGCTTTCATCTCGGCTTTTCTTTTGCCTAATCTTTCAATGATAGCCCCGCTAAAATCTTGGGGCGTGTCAATCACCAAATGCTCAAAAGGCTCGCATTTAACGCCATTTTCTTCTTTAATGATGACTTCAGGGCGTGAAATGCTAAATTCAAACCCTTCACGGCGCAAATTTTCAGCTAAAATAGTGATTTGCAATTCCCCACGCCCGCTCACTTTAAACTTGCCTTCGCCCATTTCTTCGCATTTCATAGCGATATTGGTTTGCATTTCTTTTAAGAGCCTGTCTTTCAATTTGTTAGCGGTAACATGCTTTCCTTCTAACCCGGCTAAGGGCGAATCATTGACGGCAAAATACACGCTCATCGTAGGCTCTTCTAAATGCATGGGATCTAAAGGCATGGGGTTAGTGGGATCAACGACGCTATCGCCCACATCCATCGCATTAAACCCGGCAATCGCTACAATATCGCCCGCATAAGCGTTTTCAATCTCCGTCCTAGCTAGCCCTAAAAAACCTATAAGCTTAGTGATACGGCCATTTTCTTTACTCCCATCGCTTTTCATCAACAGCACGCTTTCATTCTTTTTAACCGAGCCATTAAACACCCTAGCGATACCGATTTTGCCTACATAATTGTCATAATCAAGCGTAAAAATTTGCATTTGCAAAGGCTCATCAACGCTCCCGCTAGGGCTTGGCACATGCTCTAAAATCGTTTCAAACAAAGGCTCTAAATTTTTCTTTTCATCGTCTAAACTTTTCATCGCATAGCCATCTCGTGCGGCGGCATACACCACAGGAAAATCCAATTGCTTATCGCTAGCCCCCATCGCTACGAACAAGTCAAAAACTTCATCCACCACTCTGTCCGGCTCAGCGGCAGGCTTATCAATTTTATTCACCACCACAATAGGGCAAATCCCAAAACTCAAAGCCTTTTTAACCACGAATTTAGTTTGAGGCATGACCCCTTCTTGTGCATCCACTAGGAGAAGCACCCCATCCACCATTTTTAAAACGCGCTCCACTTCGCCCCCAAAATCAGCATGCCCGGGAGTGTCAATGATATTGATTTTAGTGTCTTTGTAATAAATAGCGGTGTTTTTAGACAGGATAGTGATCCCTCTTTCTCTTTCTAAATCGTTGCTATCCATCACCCTTTCATCCACTTTTTCCCTCTCACTAAATGTGCCAGATTGAGAAAGTAAGCCATCCACTAAAGTGGTTTTCCCATGATCAACATGCGCGATTACAGCGATATTTCTAATATTTTTCATGAATGTCCTAACAAGCAAAATTGAAATTAGAAGTATAACACAATATTATAATAGCCCCAAATGGCGGAATTTTTTGGCTAAATCTAGTTCTATAGAATGGCTTTTATGGGCTTTTAGAAAATTTTCATTCTTACCATTAGGAGGCATGAAATCGTCATTATCTCTATAAAAAAAGATAAAATAATTTTTCTTTAAATAGTAAGCCAAATGGATTAAAAACGAATCCCCTCCTATATACAAATCGCTTTCTAAAATCAGGTTTTTAACTTCTTCTAAACTGGTTTTAGCGCGATAATGAGCGGCTTCATTTTGTAAAAAAGCGTATCGTTCTTCAAAATCTAAAAGCGTAATACAAAAGGGTTTTAAGAGTTTTAAAACGATTTGCAAATGCTCTAAAGGGATACTTCGCTCTATTGATCTTGTGAAAGGGTTGATTAAAATCTTTTTGGGGTTTTTTAAATTCATGGGATATAAAGGGTTATCAAAAACATGCCCATAAATTTGAGAAAACAACTCCTGGCGGTTTTGATAAACGTTTTTAATTTCTTTATTTGGAGTGGTTATGGAAACAAATTTGGATAAAAGAGCGCTTCTAAAATCCTGTTTTTCTAAAATCAAATGTTTGATTTTGTGCTTTTTAAGCGCTTTTAATAACCATAAAAAATCCTTCATCGCCAAAAAAACCCCTTGTTTTTTAAGATCATAAAAAGCGGGGATATTTTCAAAAACAGGAATGATTTCAAAATGTTTTTCGCATTCTAAAAGCTTGGCGATTTTTAAAGTCAAACGAGTGCCTAGGATTTTAAGGGGTCGTTGCTGTTTGGAAGCGATTTCTTTTAAAAGGCTAAGCGTGATGAGATTATCCCCTAAAGCCAAAAGACAAGCAACATGCATGGTTTTTCCTGATGGTGAAATGTTTAGGGTCTTTTTTTTCTATCCCTAAATTTTTTAAATAAAATTTTTCATCAAAATTATCGTTAATAAATTGCGCAAATAGGGGCAAACATTCCAAATCTTTTCTTAAGATTTTATGCGTTTTAAAAAGCGATTCAAAAATGAATTGCATTAAATCGCTGTTTAACAATTCTTTTAACGCATGAGCGTTGATAGGGAAATTTTCTTTTAAAACAAACATGTTCGCGCTGTTTAAAAAAAGGCGTTGCTTATTATCATAAAAAAAGACAAGCTTTGAAGAAATGAATTTATACACGATTTTTTCTCTAGCCTGATAAAGGCTTAAGGGAGCGACTTGCTGGCAGTCTTTTAAATCAGCGTTAATGAATTGGCTAGTGGCTTTTAATCTGTCTTTTAAAATATCTGAACCCCTAAAAATAGGAATGGTATTTTTTTCTTGTTTGGAGTGTAATTTTTCTTTATTGTTGCCTGTAACAATCCCTAAAGCAAAATGAGCGTTATTTTTTAAAGTGATATGAGGAAGGGAAAAAAGGTGGTCTAAAATTTTATTTTTTTGGTGAGAGCAATGGATATTAAAAATCTTTTTAGGGTTGTTGAAAAAAGAAGAAGGCGAGCGTTTGAACTTGCTATTTTGATAAAAGCATGAGATTTTTTGATCCTTGTTAGGGGTTTTTTTAAGCACCAAACCCACAGCCCTAGTCATTAGATTTTTAAAGGGTTTGTCAAAATCAATCAGGCTTCTAATTTGAAACTTTAAAGCCATTTCTCGCATTTTGCTAAACGCATCAATATTCAAACAACTTTCGGGCAATAATAGCCCCAAATGAGCGTTTTCTTTTAAACAATTCAAACTCGCTATAAAAAAGAGCGATGCGCTATCTAGGCTTTGAGAGAGGTTGAATCGCTGTTTGAAATTTTCTTTTTGGTTTTGGTTGTATTTCTTACCCCATGGCGGGTTGGTGAAAATGCAATCAAATTGTGGGGTGTGTTTTAAATTTAAAAAATCTTTTTGCATAATATTAGGGCAATCTAAATGATAACGCTCTTTAATACGCTTTTTAGTCAAAGCGATAGCAAAAGCGTCTGTATCATAGCCATAGATATTTTCAACCTTAAAACCCAGTTTTAAAGCATGCATGATAAAATTCCCACTCCCCACAGCCGGATCGCAAAAAATCGCTTGGGAGGTATCAAAATCTTTAGGGAGAGTGAAAAGTTGTTCTACTATTTTATTAGGAGTGTAGTAAATGCCTTCTAAATTTCTGGTGGTGTTAGAAAGCTCTTCTTCATAATGAGAACCCAACTTTTCTAAATCAGAGCTATTTTCTAACATTTCTAGGTATTTTAAAATCAATTCTTGATGGTTGTGTGCGCTTTTTAAGGATTTGTTAGCGTATTTGTTGAGCTTGTTTTTCCCTAAATGGTTGCGGCAAAAATCTAAAAAAGAGCTCGTTTTCACATAAATTTTATGATCAATCTCTAGTTTCTCTAAAAGATTGGTTTTGATCCAGTTATGCACGCTGCTATGAGAAACATTGACTAGGCGAGCGATTTCTTCAATACAAAGAGCGTTTGAAGGCATTTAACCTCCTAAAAACTATAAACGTAACTCACATTAAACACCACAAGGCGTTTGAAAAAGAGGGAAGTGTTTAACCCTTTGCCATGCGTTTCATAAAAGGAATTGATCGCTAAAGGGATTTTTAAGCCCATTTCAAAGCCGTTATGCCTGTCCATATTCACACGAACCCCAAAATTCAAAGGGATCTGGAAAAAACTCGTGTGCATTTTAGCTTGATAATTAATCAAGTAATTGTTGATAAAATCCGTTTCACTCACCCACATGCTCAAACCACTCCCTACCCACGAACTCCCCGCTAAAGCAAAGCCTGCATAAAAACCCACGCTAGAATGTTTTTGTGCATTATCAATGAAATTATAAAGATAGTCTATTCCAAGCCCATAGAGGTGGTTATTCATTTTGCCCAAACCATCAAAGCCATTACCCACAAAACCAAAATTAGTGTAACCATAGTCATAGAACAAATAATAGCGGAATCCTTGATTTTTTTTCTTGGTAAAGAAATGCTTATAACCCACATTCAAAGCTACCCCATACATGCTTGAAATGTTTTTAGAATAAGAGTTAGGATCAAGCGCGTTTAGGGAATTTGAAATTTGAGCGATCTGAGAAGATAAAGAAGAAAGCATGCGGTTTTGAGATTGAATAAATTGCGATTCTAAATTTTTTAAGTTTTCTTCAAATTCTAAAGGGTTAGTGGTGGGTTCTTGTATTTTTCTAACGCTTGGACTAATTGGGGGTTAGATGCAACGCCACCGCTAAGCATTACGATTTTTTCAATATTTTCAAAGCTGGATTGGAGGTAGTATTTCTCAGCTTGCATTTCAGTAGGGGTTAATTTAGAATGGTTTTTCAAAGCGTTGTTGATGTATGCAAAGGTTTTAGGCATGCTTGTGATTTCATTTTTGACTTGATTGAGTTTATCAATCTTATTTTGAGCGTTAGAAATGATTGGGATGCGTTCTTGATTTAAAAAGGGGTTATTGTGTTGGATTGCATGGCTAATGGAATATTCAAACCCCACGCTCGCATACGCCCCATTTTCTTCAGCGATACAAAAAGATAAAAATAAAGATAAAGATAAAAAAGAAAATAAGGTTTTTTGCATGGTTGATCCTAATCAAAAATAATCTCAATCATACACTAATTTTAATAGAAAAAAGTGAAACCATTTTTAAGCCATTTTTGAATACAATAAGAGTATTTTATTTTTAAGGTTAGAATAATGAGTTTGATCGTTACGCGCTTCGCTCCATCGCCCACTGGCTATCTCCACATAGGAGGCTTAAGAACAGCCATTTTCAATTATCTTTTTGCACGAGCCAATCAAGGAAAATTTTTTTTACGCATTGAAGACACGGATTTGAGCCGTAACTCTATAGAAGCGGCTAACGCCATTATAGAGGCTTTCAGATGGGTAGGACTAGAACACGATGGAGAAATCCTCTACCAATCCAAACGCTTTGGAATTTATAAAGAATATATCCAAAAACTCTTAGATGAAGACAAAGCCTATTATTGCTACATGAGTAAAGATGAGTTGGACGCTTTGAGAGAAGAGCAAAAGGCCAGGAAAGAAACCCCACGCTATGACAATCGTTATCGTGATTTTAAAGGCACGCCCCCTAAAGGTATAGAGCCTGTGGTAAGGATTAAAGTCCCACAAAATGAAATCATTGGTTTTAATGACGGGGTTAAAGGCGAAGTGAAAGTGAATACTAACGAATTAGACGATTTTATTATCGCCAGGAGCGATGGAACGCCCACTTATAACTTTGTGGTTATTATTGATGACGCTTTAATGGGGATTACTGATGTGATTAGAGGCGATGATCACCTTTCTAACACCCCTAAACAAATCGTTCTCTATAAGGCTTTAAATTTTAAAATCCCTAATTTTTTCCATGTGCCGATGATTTTGAATGAAGAAGGGCAAAAACTAAGCAAACGCCATGGGGCCACTAATGTGATGGACTATCAAGAAATGGGCTATCTTAAGGAAGCGTTAGTGAATTTTTTAGCGCGTTTGGGGTGGAGCTATCACGATAAAGAGGTTTTTAGCATGCAAGAATTACTAGAATGGTTTGACCCTAAAGATTTAAATTCTTCGCCCAGTTGCTTCAGTTGGCACAAGCTTAATTGGCTCAACGCTCATTATTTAAAAAACCAAAGCGCGCAAAAGTTGTTAGAACTTTTAAAGCCTTTTAGTTTTAGCGATCTCTCGCATTTAAACCCCACTCAATTGGATTGCTTGTTAAACGCTCTCAAAGAAAGATCTCAAACCTTAAAAGAATTAGCCCTTAAGATAGATGAGGTTTTAATCGCTCCTGTGGAGTATGAAGAAAAGGTTTTTAAAAAGCTCAATCAAGCGCTCGTTATGCCCTTGTTAGAAAAGTTTAAACTAGAATTGAATAAAGCCAATTTCAACGATGAAAGCACGCTAGAAAACGCCATGCACAAAATCATTGAAGAAGAAAAGATTAAAGCGGGTAATTTTATGCAGCCTTTAAGATTAGCCCTTTTGGGTAAGGGGGGCGGGATAGGCCTTAAAGAAGCGCTTTTTATTTTAGGCAAAACAGAGAGCCTCAAAAGAATAGAGGAGTTTTTAAAAAACTAAAAGATTGGCTCTCTAAAATGGGTGCATAAAGTTTGTATTTTTTGAAAAATAAGAGGGGTTTTAAGAGAAAAATGAAAATATTTCTAAAATTTTTTGCCCTGATTGAAATCAAGCTTAAAAGTTGGGGTCAGACAATCTTTGGGCAAACTGATCGTTTGAGGAATAACCTCATAATGGCAATAATTTTCATCTTCAAAGAGAGGTTTTATCAATAAGCGGTTTGAAAAAGGCAGATTTTCTTGATTAGGATCAATAACGCCATTGTTTAAAAAGAGGGAAGTTCGCGCGAGTTTGGTTATTTCATTGGGGTTATGGCTTACCAATAACACGCTTAAATTTTCACGCCTGATAAAATCAAGCAAACCTTGTTGCACTTCGTTTTTTAAGGCGTTATCTAAAGCGTTTAAAGGCTCATCTAAAAGCAATAAATTCTTGGCTGCGATTAAAGCTCTTGCTAAAGCGACTCGTTGGGCTTGTCCGCCAGAGAGTTTGAGGATTTTTTGCTGGCTTAGATTTTCTAAACGCATTAAGCGTAACACTTCGTGGATTTTATTTTTATCTTTAGGGTGAGCAAAGGCGATGTTTTGATACACGTTTAAATGAGGGAATAGAGCGTAATCTTGAAACACAAAGCCGATTTTTCGTTGTTGCGGTTTTAAAAAAATCTTTTTTTGAGTGTCTAGCCATACTGAATGATTGACTTCAATATAGCCGCTACTCACTGCTTCAAGCCCCGCTAAAATGCGTAAAATCGTGCTTTTACCCGCTCCCGATTCTCCTAATAAAGCGACAACTTCTGCTTCTTTAATTTCTAAGTCTATATTCAAATCAAACGCGCCCCTAGATCCTAAAAGGCGTTTTTTAAACCGCGCTTTTATCATAAAAATGAGCTTTGTTTTTTATTCAAAAATAGGGTAACAAATAAAAGGCTAAAACTAATGAGCGTGAGCGTTAAGGCGTATTGGTGGGCTTTAGAATAATTGAGCACTTCAGTTTCGTTAAAAATCGCAATGCTAGCCACTCTTGTTTCCCCTAATATATCACCCCCAAGCATCATCACCACGCCAAATTCACCTATAGTGTGCGTAAAAGTTGTAATGATAGCCATCAACACACTGGGTTTGATGTTAGGGAGCAGGACAAAAAAAAGGGTGTAATATTCCCCCTTACCCAAGCTATAACTGGCTTCTTTTAAAGAAGTGGGCAAGGAAATTAACGCGCTTTTAATAGGGCTTACCATAAAGGGTAAGGAAAAAATCACACTCCCTAAAATAAGCCCTTGAAAACTAAAAACAAGTTTCACATTGAATACATCTTGTAAAAACGCTCCCAAAAAAGAAGAGGGCGAAAAGATTAAAAGGAGATAAAACCCTAGCACGCTTGGGGGTAAAACTAAAGGCATATACACAAGCGTTTCTGTTAAGCTCGTTAAAAGATTGCGTTTAAGGCTTAAAAAATAGCCCAAAAAAATCCCTATAGGGAGTAAAATAAGGGTGGTAATCAAAGCTAAAGAAAAGCTCAAACGCATGGTAATCAAAAACTCATGATCCATTGCTCGCCTTTTTTATGCGTTTTAATCCACAATATAGCCGTATTCTTTAAAGACAGCTCTAGCTTTAGGGCTGAATAAAAAATCTTTAAAAACTTTGGCTAAAGGGTTATTAGCCCCATTTTTAGTGATGATCAAGGCTTGTTCAATAGGGTTATAAAGGGCTTTATCAATGATGAAATAAGAGAGATTTTTATCTTTTTTATCCATCAAGGATAACGCTCCAAAGCCTATTTGAGCGTTTTTAGTAGCGACAAATTGATGGGCTTGAGAAACAGAAGCGCCATAAATGATTTTAGATTTAAGACTGGAAGTGAGTTTTAAATTCTCTAAGACTTCCATACTGGCTTTTCCATAGGGGGCTAGTTTAGGATTAGCCATAGCGATATATTTAATTTTAGGGTCTTTAAGAATCTCTAAAGAATCCATTTTTAGATTTTCACTCCACAAAACCAACACGCCTTTAGCATAGACTTCTTCTTTAAAAGGGGTTATTTTTTCATCATAAAGCTTTTTGGGTCTAGTAATATCCGCTGAAATGAATAAATCAAAAGGGGCGTTTTGAGCGATTTGAGTGTAGAGTTTGCCTGAAGAATTAAAGCTAATATTAATAGCGTCTTTTGGGTGTTCTTTTTGAAATTCTTTAACAAGGGCTTTTAAAGCGCGTGTAAGATTAGTAGCAGCAGCGATTTTTAAATCCTGTGCCAACAGAGCACTTGAAAAAAATACGATTAAAAAGACAAACGCTTTGAAAGTATTTTTCATAGAACTCCCTTTGATTAAATGATTGAAGTTATTGATTATACCTATTTGTATCTTAAAAATTTGTATTTTAAAAGTTTGAGATGGTTTTGTAGGTATATCCCACTTATTAATATTTAACCAAGATTTCCGCTCTAAAACCCTCATCTTTGATAAAAAATTAAATCTTTTAGAAAAATAACCGATTTTAGGGTGTAACTTTAATTCAACAAGAAGGATTTATTATGATTAAAAGAATTGCTTGTATTTTAAGCTTGAGCGCGAGTTTAGTGCTGGCTGGCGAAGTGAATGGGTTTTTCATGGGTGCGGGTTATCAGCAAGGTCGTTATGGTCCTTATAACAGCAATTACTCTGATTGGCGCCATGGCAATGATCTTTATGGTTTGAATTTCAAATTAGGTTTTGTAGGCTTTGCCAATAAATGGTTTGGGGCTAGGGTGTATGGCTTTTTAGATTGGTTTAACACTTCAGGGACTGAACACACCAAAACCAATTTGCTCACCTATGGCGGCGGTGGCGATTTGATCGTCAATCTCATTCCTTTGGATAAATTCGCTCTAGGTCTCATTGGTGGCGTTCAGTTAGCCGGAAACACTTGGATGTTCCCTTATGATGTCAATCAAACGAGATTCCAGTTCTTATGGAATTTAGGCGGAAGAATGCGTGTTGGGGATCGCAGCGCGTTTGAAGCGGGCGTGAAATTCCCTATGGTTAATCAGGGCAGCAAAGATGTAGGGCTTATCCGCTACTATTCTTGGTATGTGGATTATGTCTTCACTTTCTAATTTTTATTCTTTCATTCGCTCTTCTTCATCAAATCAAACCCTAGCCAACTCTTAAAAGGTTGGGGTTCAAAAATCTTTTTCATAAATAGAAAGTTTGTTTTAGTGCAGTATAATCCTAGCGTTTCAATTTTTATTTTACTCAATAGGGTGTTTGGTGTTGGCGTTTGAAAGCGGGTTTAGTAAGATTTAAATAATAAATTGCTTATATATATTTGATAGATATTATTTTATTTAATAGTGTTATTTAATGGCTCAATTTAATAGGATAGTTTCGCTTTTATTTCTTTAAAACAAATTGATTCTACCGGGGAAAGGTTTTTATGGAAAACAGCACACTTTATATTGTTATTGCTGGCTTATGGCTTGCTGTAGGCTTTGGAATCTTTTTAAAGAAATTAGACATGCCGGTTATCATTGGCTACATTTGCACAGGAACGGTCTTAGCGGCTTTTTTTAAAATTAATGATTTTAATTTGTTGTCTGATATTGGTGAATTTGGTATCGTCTTTTTAATGTTTATGATAGGCATTGAGTTTAATTTTGACAAGCTCAAATCCATCAAACAAGAAGTGCTGGTTTTTGGGCTTTTACAAGTCGTTTTGTGTGCTTTAATCGCTTTTTTAGTGGGGTATTTTGTTTTGGGTCTTTCACCCATTTTTTCCCTTGTTTTAGGCATGGGGCTTTCGCTCTCTTCAACCGCTATTGTGCTGAAATTCTTTGAAGATTCCAAACAGCTTAGCACGCCCATGGGAAAGAGCGCGGTGGGGATTTTGATTTTCCAAGATATTGCCGCCATTCCCATGCTTTTAATTCTCACTATTCTAGGCAGTAAAGATTCTAATGTTAATTTACTCATTCTTAAAACCCTTATTTCCGCAGGGATTATTTTAGTTCTTTTGTTATTGCCTGGAAAAAAAGGGGCTAATCTCATCTTAGAGCAAGCAAAAGACACGCGCTTGCCTGAAATTTTTATAGGCACGATTTTAGTGATTGTTTGCAGCGCGGCGGGGTTGAGCCATTTTTTTGGGTTTTCTATGTCATTAGGAGCGTTCATTGTGGGCATGGCCATTTCTAAATCGCGCTATAAAATCAATGTCCAAGAAGAATTCGCGCAATTGAAAAACCTCTTCTTAGCCCTTTTTTTCATTACGATAGGGATGCAAATTAATGTGAATTTCTTTATAGAGAAGTTCTTTGTCGTCATCTTTTTACTCATTTTAGTGATGGGTTTTAAGACGGCTATCATTTATGCGCTTTTGCGTTTTTTTAGAGACGCTAAAACTGCCATAAAAACCGCTCTTTCTTTAGCGCAAATCGGGGAGTTTTCTTTCGTGATCTTTTTAAATTCAGGCTCGCACCAGCTCTTTAATTTGCAAGAAAAAAAAGGGATTCTTGGTTTTTTGCACCAAAAAAATATCTTAAGTGTCGCTCAAAATGACATCCACCAACTCCTTATTCTCATGGTGGTCTTTTCTATGTTAGCAACCCCTTTTATTTTAAAATACCTAGAATCTATCGCTCAATTTATTTTGCACCAAAAGAGCCAAGAAAATGAGCCGGCTAAAAAATAATGGCGCAAAAACCAAATGATAAGTTTGCTTGTATTGTCAGTGTTATGTTAAAATACAAGCATATTTTAACTCCAAATTAATATAAAAAGGGGATTTCATGAAAGAGCAAGAATGGGATTTAAGCGCTTTATTTGAAAATAAAGAAAGCGCAGAAGAATTTTTAAAAACCTTACAAACAGAAGCACAAGAATTTGAAAACGCTTATCAAAATAACCTTAAGAATTTAGACGCTACAGGATTTGCCAACGCTCTTAAACATTACGAAAATTTGTCAGAAAAAATCTCTAGGGTGATGGCTTACGCTCAATTACTCTTTGCTAGGAACACTAAAGAAGCGAGGTTTTATTCGCAATGCGAAATGGCTTGCGCGAATATCCAACAACACCTTTTATTCTTTGAAATTGAATTTAAAAATTTGGACGCCAAAAAACAACTCGCTTTCATTAAAAAATGCAAAGACCATGCTTTTTATCTAAACAATCTCATAGAAAAGAAAAAGCACACCTTAAATTTAGATGAAGAAAAGATCGCCCTAGCCCTTTCACCTGTGGGAGTGGGCGCGTTTAGCCGTCTTTTTGATGAGCATTTTTCTTCTTTGAAAATCCCTTTTGAAGAGCAAAATTTAAGCGAGGAAGAAATTTTAGCCCTCTTGCACAACCCCAAACGCAAGATCCGTAAAAAATCTCAAAAAGCTTTCAGCAAAGCGTTAGAAAAATCCCGCCCTTTACTCACTTACATTTTAAACATGGTGCGTAAAGATTTACTCATTGAAACTAGGCTAAGAAAATACGACAAAAAAGAGAGTTTCCGCCACATTGACAACCAGATCTCGCAAGAGAGCGTGGATAGCATGATAGAGATCGTGAACGCTAATTTTTCTTTAGTGCATCGTTACTACCATCAAAAAGCGCAAATTTTAGGGCATAAACTCAAAGATTACGACCGCTACGCCCCTTTAAGCGATGAAAATACCACCATGACTTACTCTCAAGCTTTAGAAGAAGTGCTTAAAACCCTTAAAGCCTTTAGCCCAGAATTTCACAAAATCGCTTCTAAAGCGATCAAAGAGGGTTGGGTGGATTCACACCCCAAAGACTTTAAGCAAGGCGGGGCCTTTAGCCATGGCGGGGTGCCTAGCGCTCACCCTTATGTGCTATTAAACTACACAGGAAACCGCCGAGACGCTTTCACTATCGCTCATGAATTTGGGCATATGATCCACCAAGAATTGTCCAAAAAACAAGGCGTATTGAACATGGATACACCCTTAACCACCGCAGAAACCGCTTCTGTCTTTTCTGAAATGCTGTTTTTTGAGCATTTGAAAAAGGGTTTAAAATCTGATGAACTCCTTTTCATGCTGGCAGGCAAGCTAGAAGATATTTTTTCTACCCTTTTTAGGCAAGTGGTGATGACGAATTTTGAAAGAAGAATCCATGAAATGGATGGAGAATTAGACACTAAAGATTTTGATCGAATCTGGTTTGAAGAAAACCAAAGAATGTTTGAAAAGAGCGTGAAACTCACTAAAAACTACCATTTGTGGTGGAGCTATATCCCCCATTTTATCCATTCGCCTTTTTATTGCTACGCTTATAGTTACGGGCAGCTTTTAACTTTAGCGCTTTATGGGCTTTATAAAAAAAGCGACGCTAAAGAGTTTGTCAAAACTTACACGGAATTTTTGAGCTTAGGAGGGTCAAAAAGCCCTAAAGAATTAGTGTCCATGTTTGGCTTTGACATTGATAGCAAGGAATTTTGGGAAATTGGCATGCAAGAGGTGCGTCATTTGTTAGAAGAATTTGAAAGGTTGCTCGCATGCAAAGAGAATTAAGGCTTTTAAACAACAAGCATTGCATTGAATACTTGCAATTTCTGTCCAAAAACCATTTGAGTTTTAACCTTTTGTGCGAAAGGGATGCGATTGATTTTTCCCCCAAGCTCCCTAAAGAAATCCATGAAAAATTCGGCTCGTTGGTGCTGTTTGTTTTAGCCGGATATACCTTAGAGAGTTTGATGATTGACGCGCAAAGCGTGCAGTTTGAAGCCGGGTTTGGCCCTAATAATATTGGCAGCGTGGTTCAAGTAAAACTTCCTGGCATCATTCAAATCCTTATCAAAGAAAAAAATGAAAATATCGTTTTATTCAATCGTTGCGATTCGCTTGAATTGTTTCAAAAAGAAGAGCCAATCACACAAGAGCCAAAAAAGGACGAGCGAGAGTCTAAAGAATGGTTGGATTCTAAAGAGGCTCTTTTTTCCAATTCCAAAAACCGTGCGATTTTAGAAAATCTGCACAAAAGCTAAAGGATTAATGAATGAGCGTTTTGAAATTGCATGTAAAGGTCTTTCGTTTTGAAACCAACAAAGATTACAATCCAGCTTATGAGTCTTATTTTTTAGAATACCAAGAAGATCAATACCTTTTGGATCTTTTAAAGCAACTCAAAGGCGTGAGCTATAATGAAAACATCGCGCTTAAAATCAACCAAATTGCGGTGTTTGAAGACGCTAAAGTGAGCGATTTGGTGGCGTTTTTTTCTAAAGAATGGGTGCTAGATCCCCTATCCAAACGATACGCTTTAAAAGATTTAATGATTGATGAAAAGGCGGTTTTAAAAAACTATGAAGATTTTTTCAAGCAAGTCCCCTACATCACTAAAGGCGAAAAAGAAGAATTAGAAAAGTTTATCCAAATCAATTTTATCAACCCCCAAACCAACCCTAAATATCTGGGCGATGGCTTTTTCTTGTATGTTAAATGGCTAATGAAGCGCTACCCCACAGAGCGCAACCGGTTGTTAGAGATGATTTCTCAACCTGAAAGCGGCGTGATGAATTTCTTAAGCGTGGCGCGTTACCTTTATAAAAACGATGATAATATTGACCATGAAATCTATGAATTGCAAGAAATGCTCACTAATTCTAAAATCAAGCCATGGAAAGATTTTTCTAAAAACCTTTTAAGCCTTTTTCAATACCCTTCTAACCCCCCAAAAACGCCCAACCCCCCTAAAACTTGCGCGCTCTTTAACGCTTATGCGAAGCATTTAAACGCGCAATCGCTCCTCAAAAGCGCTAAGCTCTATTTAGAAAAAATGGGGCAAAAAGTCATCGATCTGCCTTTTTGTTATGATGGGGGTTATTATGGGAAGATCATAAGCACGCATGATTTTCTCACGGCCTGTGCGTATAATCTGGCTCTAGCCAAAGCCAATGGCGTTTCGCTCATTTTTTGCGAAGAAGATGCGTATTTGAATATCTTGCATGCTAAAGAAGTTTTAGACAACAACCCTGAAATCATCGATTCTGTCAATGAAAAATTAAAAAAATACCAACTCGTTTATGAAAAAGATATTGAGATGGCCTACCTCAATGAGTGGGTTAATGAGTTTTTGGCATGGGAATTGAAAAGCCCTTTTGATGCATTTTTAGGGGCTGAATTTTCTCGCATCAAACAAAGCGATCATTTTTTCAATAAAATCCGTTTAAAAGCCCCCCATTTTTTAGAGTCCTTTCAAAATTACGCCCCTCTTTTAGAAGTCAATGAAATAAGCGGTTTACTCCAGTGCGCGCATTTACGCTATTTAGGGATTGATTTGGGGGCAGATTTTTTAATCGCACATTCTTTAGGGCTTTTTCACGCTTTTGAAAATTTAAGCTTAAAAGCTTCAAAGATTTATAAAAGAGATAATGACAACACCCCCACTTTATTTTTACCTCAAATCGCGCTAATGGCTATGGGGGAAAAAAACACGCAAGCTTTAGGGCTTGATGCGCATTATCATAAGGTTACTTTCATTTAAGATGAACGCTTTTTTAAAACTCGCACTCGCTTCTTTGATGGGGGGCTTTGGTATGCTTTCAATGGCGAAGGTTCTGAGATTGTCGCCATAGGGATTTTTGTATTGATTTTGTTTGTTTTTTTCATCCGCCCTGTGAGTTTTCAAGACCCAGAAAAACGAGAAGAATACATAGAACGGCTTAAAAAAAACCATGAGAGGAAAATGATCTTACAAGACAAGCAAAAAGAAGAGCAAATGCGTCTTTATCAAGCCAAAAAAGAGCGAGAGAGCAGGCAAAAACAAGACCTTAAAGAACAAATGAAAAAATACTCATAAAGGAAAAAAATGGAAATCATTTTATTAATTGTTGCGGCGGTTGTGTTGTTTTATTTTTACAACACCCTCAAAGAATATTTGAAAAACCCCCTAAACCCTAAAACCAAAACCGAAGAATACGACTTGAAAAATGACCCCTATTTGTTGGTGCAATCTAGCCCCCTAGACAAATTCAAGCAAACCCAAACGGGCGCGTATATGCGTCTTTTAAAGTTTTTAGACATTCAAAAAAACGCTTTAGATAACGCCTTAAGGACGCTTTTTATCAATGAATTAGAGCAGCCCTTAAACAGCGAGCAGCAAACTTTAGCCAAAGAGCTTCTCAATGAGCCTGTGGATAAAAAAGAAAATTTTGAATCCTTATGCCAAGAAATCGCCGACCACACGCATGGGGAATACACCAAACGCCTGAAATTAGTGGAATTTCTTATGTTATTAGCCTATGCTGATGGGATTTTGGATAGCAAAGAAAAAGAATTGTTTTTAGATGTGGGGGCGTTTTTGCAGATAGACAATCAAGATTTTAACGATCTTTATGATAATTTTGAACGCTTCAATTCAATAGAAATCCCTATGTCTTTAGAAGAAGCAAAAAATCTTTTTGAAATCCAAACCAATATAACCAAGCAAGATTTAGAGGAAAAAGCCTTGGATTTAAGTGCTCCCTACTACCATAAAATGAATGACAACAAACGCTACAGCGAACAAGATTTTACCTCTTTGAAAAAGATCGCCCTCGCTTCCCAACTTTTAGAAAATGATTTAAAAGACTCCTAAGGGGTCTTATGAAAAAGGCTATTGAATGCCCTTTTTAAAAGCCCTAGAATCTTTTGATGCGCCCTTTTTAGAAAAAGAAATTTCAAAGCGTTTTAGGGACAATTTAATTTTTTTCAAATCCTATCACCCCAATCTGTTTAACGCCCTCAATACGCCTTTTAAAAATTACCAATTGCTTTTTGAAAAAAACCACTTCAATCTCTTACACACGCCCACAAACGCTTTAAGCTACCCTAAAAATCAAATGATAGAAATCGCTTTTAACATGGCTTCTAACCCCCTGAATAATCCCAGATGGTCATTAGACAATAACCGCCTCTCTTTACATTATTTAAAAACTCAAAACAACCACCAACTCCCCCTAACCCTTAAAGCCACGCATGCGATCTCAAACTTTTTAAATAACCATCAAACGCCTTGCTCTTTAAAGAAATTTTTACCCCCTACCATGATTTATGGCGTTTTAGACGGCTTGTTTTTGGCTATTTTACAGGCTCAAAATTACCGCTTCCATTCGCTTTATTTGTTTGAAGAAAATTTAGATTTATTTAAAATCAGCTGTTATTTTGCGCGTTATGAAGATTTGATTATAAAAGGGGCTAAACTCTTTATTCAAGGGTTTTTTAACCCCAATGAATTAAAAATGGATTTTTTGAAACGCCCTATCACGCATTCTTTTTTAAAGCTAGAAATCATGCCCTATAAAAGCGCTTTTAATTCACGCATGCGAGAAAACATTCAAAGCTATTACAAACAAGCTTTAAGGGGTTGGGGGAGTTTTGAAGATGAATTGCTAGGATTAAAAAACACGCTTAAAAACTTACCCTTATACCAAACTCTAAAAACCAAACCTAAAAAGATTAACGCCCCCATTTGCGTGGTGGGTAATGGGCCAAGCCTGGATTTATTGTTGGATTTTTTAAAAGAAAATGAAGATCATTTCATTATTTTTTCATGCGGAACCGCTTTAAAGCCTTTAAAAACGCATGGCATCAAAGTGGATTTTCAAATAGAGGTGGAGCGCATAGACTATCTTAAAGAGGTTTTAGAAAAGGCCCCTCTAGAAGACACCCCCTTAATAGGGGCTAACATGCTCAATCCTAACGCTTTTAATGTGGCCAAAGAAGCGTTAATGTTTATGCGTGGGGGGAGCGCTTGCGCGTATATAAGCCCTTTAAATATAGAATACGCAGCGCCTTTTGTGGGCAATGCCGGGGTGGCTTTAGCGAGTTTGATGAGCGATGAAATTTATCTGTGTGCTTTAGATTGCGCTTATATCAAAGGGTTTAAAAAGCACGCTCAAAATTCCTATTATGAAAATGAAAAAGAAATTGACCCTTCGTCTTTAATCAGCGTAGAGGGTAATTTTAAAGGTTATGAAACTTTTAGCGACTCGCTTTTTTTGCTCTCTAAAGAAAGGATTGAAGAAGCCCTTAATTATTACCAGCCTAAAAAAGTCTATAATTTAAGTTATGGGGCTAAAATCAAGCATGCCGTTAGCCTCAATTATTCTCAAGTAAAATTGAAACATTCCAACAAACAAGAAGCTATCGCTCGCATTAAAAGCATGTTTAGCCCTAAAAGTAACCATGCTAAAGATTTAAAAAATTTGCAAAAAAATCTGATCAGTTTTAAAGAGGATTTTTTCATGCGTTTAAACACGCCTTGCAAAACCAAGCAAGAAATATTTGAATGGGTGGATAGCTTGAATGGGTTTTGCCAAACAACAAGCGCTAAAACCCCCACTATAGGCATTTTATTTGAAGGGAGTATCGCTCATATCTTACAAAGCGTATTGATCGTTTCATTGCATCTTAACGAAAATGAGCTTACGCATTTTACCAACCACTCTCAAAACACCTTAAAACAATTCCTTAAAAAAGCTTGTTTGTTATTGCAAATGCGACTCAAACAACCATGATTTTTATTTTTACATTATAATAACAACCAACAATCAAAGGGGTGCTCATGCCACACAATGAAATCACAAGGGTTCAAGTCCCTGCCTTAATGCATTTAGCCAAGTTGGGCTATGATTTTATCCCCACCAATTCTAAGCCTAACCTAGACACGGCCACTAATATCTTAACAGATAGTTTCACTCAAGCGTTTGAGCGATTAAACCCCACTAAAAACGCACAAGATTCGCTTACTGAAATGAAAAAACGCTTGAATTATAATGATTTAGGCAAAAGCTTTTATGAATACTTGCTCAAAAGCGAGAATCAAATCATAGACTTTGATAACCCTAACAACAATCTTTGTGAAATGATGGCTGAATTACCCTATAAATCCTTTAGGCCTGACACCACCCTTTTTATCAATGGCTTGCCTTTGGTGAATATAGAAGTTAAACAGCCTTACGCCGGACAAGGCATTAAAGAAGAAAGAGATCGCCACATCAAACGCTATGAAAACCCTGAAAACAAGATTTTTTATAACCTTGCACAAATTTGGCTCTTTAGCGATAACTTGCCCTATGATGGAAACAACCCCGATCAAGGCGCGTTTTATAGCGCTTCTTATTCGCCCATTTTCCAACGCTTTGTTGAAGCTGATAAGCTAGATATTACCCCCCCCCCCCGAAAAAATGATCAAAATGATCAAAACCATCAATCGCTTGAAGAAATTCAAAAAAGCGTCTTAAACGAATTTAACCTTAAAAACACCGACTGCCCAAAAAGCCCTAAAGACACCCCCACAAACGCCCTTTTAACTTCGTTTTGCTCCCCAAAAAGGCTTTGCTTTATCTTAAAATACGGCATCAGTTTCTTAAAAGAAAAATCAGAGTTTAAAAAACACATTTGGCGTTATGCGCAGATGTTTGCGAGCTTGAATGTTTTAAAAGAATTGCAAAAGCATTATCAAAATAACCCCAAAGACCCCCTAAAAGGCATCATTTGGCACACGCAAGGCAGCGGTAAAACCGCCTTAACCTATCATTTAACCAAACTCATAAAAGACTTTTTTAGCCCGCTAGGGAAAAAGACTAAATTTTATTTTATTGTGGATAGGTTGGATTTATTAGAGCAAGCCAAAAACGAGTTTTTAAAAAGAGGCCTTCAAGCGCATGAGGCAGAAAATAAAGAGGATTTGAGCCAAAAATTAAAAAACTCTAGCGTGTTTGAAAACCCTCAAGGGAATGATGAAATCATCGTTGTGAATATCCAAAAATTCAAAGCCCCCAATGAAGACTCTTCTGATAGCGCTCATAAAGAAATTATTTCTAAAACAGACTTGCAAAAATCCATTCAAAACAGCCACGATTTACAAAGGGTGTTTATCATAGATGAAGCCCACAGGAGCTACGATCCTAAAGGTTGTTTTTATGCTAATTTGATAGAATGCGACAAAACAGCGATTAAAATCGCCCTCACAGGCACGCCCCTATTAGAAGACAACGCGCAAGATAAAGCCACTAAAAAAACTTTTGGCAACTACTTGCACACCTATTCTTACACAGAATCCATTAAAGACAGACACACCCTAACACTCCAGTTAGAAACCATTGAAACAAGCTACAAAGAAAAACTACAAGAAATCTATCGCCTTTTACAAGAAAGCATCACTATTGAAGATGTAGAGGTTAAAAAAGAAACGATTTTTAATCATGAAAGATACATTAAAGAAATGCTCTTTTATATCATCAGAGATTTATTGAATTTTAGGCGTGTAAATAATGATGAAAATTTAAAGGCTATGGTGGTTTGTTTTTCAAGCGCACAAGCCAAATTAGCCAATTTGCTTTTTAATGAAGTCCAAGAAAAAGTCTTACAAGAAAACCCTAACCTGAAAATTTTAAAAAAACTCCAATCCAGCCTGATTTTGCATGACGAACGAGAAGTCAAAGAAAAGATTTATTCTTTTAAACATAAAGATACGGATATAGTCTTTGTGTTTAACATGCTTTTAACCGGCTTTGATTTACCCAATCTCAAACGCCTTTGTATCCACAGAGAGTTAAAAGATCACAATTTGCTCCAAGCCCTAGCCAGAGTGAATCGCTCCTATAACAACATGTCTTTTGGCTACCTTATAGATTTTGTAGGCATTAAAGAAAATTACGACAAAACGACTGATGATTACTTGGAAGAATTAAACCAATTCAATCAAAGCGATTCTAATATCAAAGATAATCTCAAAGACATGTTTGCGGATCGTGAGACTTTAGAAAAAGACATTAAAAACGCCTATGATGATCTTTTTAATTACCCCATTGATGATATAGAGGCCATGACTAGCGCCATTGTCAGTATGAGTGCAATGAACGAGCTTTTAAAAGTCTCACGTGCCATTAACACGCTTAAAATAAACTACAATTTAATCCGCACTTCTAATGATAAAAAAATCCTTTCCTTAAAAGAAAAAATTGATATTGAAAAGATCAGCAAAATCTCTTCAATGCTTCATCAAAAAGCCAAACACCTCCATGCGTTAAAAAATATCAATGAGCCTAAAAACCCAAACGATTTAATCGTTTTAGAAGACCTCATCGCTCTTTTAGACTTTAAAATAGAGTTTAAGGAAAGCAAAGAATGTAAGTTTTAAGTGTTCTCTAAGTTTCAATCTAAGTCAATTAAAAAATCATTGAAAATGTAGCATAAATTTTTTAAACAAAAGCTTAAAGAATAATTTCATTCCTTTAATATTGATGTGAGTTCTTATGAAATGGGCTGGTAGTTCTTATATGAGTTGCTAGTAAGTTTTAATGGTGTTTTGCTCCTAGTTCTTAATCATACAAGCAACCTAGTTCATATCATTAGAGCAGATAAGTTCTTAATCTATTTTCCCCTTAGTTCTTTGCTTAATGTGAGCTATTAGGTTCTAACTTGTGGCTTTTAGTTTTTATCGTGTAGCCCTTAGTTCCCTAATTGTTGCTTACAAGTTCTTACTACTTGCTTGTCAGTTCATAGCATTTAGCTTGCAAGTTCTTATTGGTAGGCTGTAAGTTCTTTTGCTTGTGCTATAAAGTTTTCATTCTATAGGCTACTAAGTTCTTACCATATGGCTATCTAGTTCTTAATGTTTTGACTACAAGTTCTTTCAATAAAAATCTCTAAGTTTTTATAGCGTTTCTAACAATCCCTTGCCTAAAAAATTGAGTAATGGGGTTAAAGCTTTTGAATGAAATTTTTCTCTCTTACTAGATTAAAAATTTAATTCATCTATCAAAGCACTTTTTAAAAACTTTTTAGGCAAAAAGTTAGCAAAAACCCTTATTTTTTAAAAATCTAGCTCCAAGTCCCTTGAATATGAAGTTTTAACCATATGTGTACGCACACATGGTGTTATCCTGCACCTTTTTGATTTAGTTCTAATTTCAATTCTTTGTGCTATGCTACAAAGAATTGAAAAATCGCTAGATTTAAAATCAAAAGTCTAGCTCTTAAATTAGCGTTAGCTTGAATAAAATTTGGGCGTTTTAAATGCCTTGTTAGTAAGGGAAAGAAGTTTAGCTTGAAAGTGTGCGAATTAGATAAAAATTTAGCAATATTGTTAAGTCTTAAAGGGTTTGTATGCTAGATAGGGCTATATTAGATACTAAGCTAGATAGTCGCCCTATGGACTTATCTTTCTTAGATGATATTTTAAAGCATATGCAAAAGCCTAGATTTAGTGATAGCGATAAAGTAGATAAAAGATTGCTCATTAAGTTCAATCAATTTAACCCTAACTCAAAGTTTATTAAATCTAATCTAGTTGGCACAAAAACAGCTAGTCCTGTGCTTATTAAAAACATAGGGCAAATGAAACGCTCCCACTTAGAAAATGCCCTAAATTATGCTTTAGAAAATAGCGAAACAGCTTACAATGAAATGTTTTTAGAATGCGATAAGCAATTCATCTTAGAGAGTTGGCTCAATGACTTTGATTTGACTAAAGATTATAACGAGACTATGCACTTAGTTTTTTCTATCAAAGATAAGCCAGATGAAGAGACAATGCAAGGGCTTTTACATTCTACTTGGGAGAGCTTAAAAATAAGATTGCCTGAATACAAGTTTGCCCTTGTGCCACACGCTCATCAAGACCATGCCCATATCCATTGTTTTATCAATAAGACTAATCAGCTCACACGAAGAAGACTGCGTTTTAAGGGGCATGAAGATTGTAAAGAATTTTTTAATGAATTAAGAAGTGAGTTTGCTTATAGGTTGAATGACCACTTATTGAGCGAAGAATACTTGTATGTCAATGAGCCAAAACTTAAAGAGCTAGACAATATCAAACAACAATTACAAGACTTGGAAAAAGAAGAAAAAGCCTTAGAACAAATCAAATCCCCACAAGATGAGTGGGACTTAAACAAGGCTTTACAAAGCGAGTATTTACAAGAACTCAAAAATAAAAACAAAGCAAAAGCCCTAGACATTCAAAATAACCACAGCACCCCTTTAAAACAAAAGATTTCTGAATTTAAAATCGCTCTGTTTAATCACAAAGACACAAGCGATGATGAAAAAGAACAGCTAGATATTGACAGGATAGATAAGAGAAAACCAGTAAGCGAACACTTAAAAAACACTAACAAACACGAGCTATACGAACTCTTAGGCTTTTATCAAAAAGAATTAGATAAAAAACAAAACCATTCAGCCTTTAAGAATTTTGCTATTCTCAATGGTTTAGACAGAGACTTTGAAAGAGAGACTAAGGGCTATTCTGTTTTAAAGAAAAAAGAAATGCTTTTAAATAAGCTTGAACACCTAGACAAACGCCTTTTAGATAAAAACTCACACTTACTATTAGCCCAGCTAAGAAATGAAGTTAAAACCAAGCAAAACACCCAATACAACACTCTAACTAATCCTATTCTTTTAGCCAAAGCCTTAGAACTTTCTAAAGATAAACGCCCCACTCTCAAAACTTTTAAAAACGCTTATTTTAGTGCTAGAAAATATCAATTCATGCTAGAGAGCTTTAAAACTAAGCAAAATGACCCCACTTACAAGCTTAATGATAACACTTATGAGCTAGTGAGTAAGCAACTACAAGACTATCAAAACACCATGCTTTTATTAGCCAAAGAGAGATTACTTTTTTTAGAACAAGATTTAAAACAAAAAGAAGAAGAGTTTGAAAGAGCCAAAGAACATTATGTGAAATCTTCAAAACATTATAGAGAAACTTCATTGTCTCCAAAAGAAAAACAAGGCTTTCTCAAACAAATTAAACAATTTTCTAAAATTTCTAGGGATATTCTCTATACTTGTAATGAAATCATAGGAGCTAATAGGTTTTTAACCCACTATGACAACCTAAACCTTGAAAAAGTTCTAGAACACGCTAAAGATACTAAGCTAGAGCAAAAAGAAATTCAAGCTATCACAAAAGAGCCTAATAACGATGAGCCTTGGATTGAGTTTGGTAAAAAAGAACAAGCTAGAGCTAAAGCACACTATCAAGCTATGCTAGAAAAAGAAAAAGCTAAAGAATTAGCCAAACAACAAGCTAACACCTTGCACTCTAATGAGCTTGATGATGACCCTAAAGCTCATGCTGGATTAAAACAAAATGACAACACAAACTTTAAAGGGCGTAATAGATAATGCTCTCAAGCGATGATTGCCTTTAATGTTCTTAATAAAGAATATACCCTTTGATTAAAGGGGTTTATTCTTGTTCTTTTCACAAATTAGCTTATTTAAACAGATATACAAATAAAGCACTCTAAAATGCCCCACAATCAAAATAAAGCCATAAGATAAGACAAACTATTAACCTAAAAACAAAAACGCTTTAAAACGCCTTGTAGAGCTTAAATTTTTCTTAAGTAGCACGCAAAAATTTAAAACCTTAAAATTTTCTTAAACATAATCATAAAGCAAGTTTAAACCTAACCCTTGAACCTACTATCAAATCAAACTTAACTCTTTTAATACTAAGAGCTAGAAACAAACCTTAACCCTACACACTCTAAACAAAAACCTTTCTAATCCTAAATGCTAATGAGACAAACCGCTTACAACCTAACTTAAATAACATAAGCCTTGACTAATCATTCCTCCCACAACTAACATGTCATTGATAGGTAATTCCTATTTTTCTTTTATTTTGATTTTGTTCTTATTTTTACTAATAAAAGAAATTAAAAACTTTCCTTAAACTAAACCTAGCCACAACTAACCTTATGGCTCTTTCAGTCAGTTTGTCTCTTTTAATCAAAAGTTCTTTTTTTTTGATTTTTCTTTTTTTCCTTTAGCAAGTTCCTAGTTGTCTAATTTAATCAAGTTTTTTAAAAAAAAGAAATCCCCCTCATGACATGATATTTACTAATAACATGTTTACTCAATAGGTTAGGAAAGAAAGGTAAACCTTTCTTTCCCTTAATATTTTTATAACTATACGGAACTTAAGTTCCGCTTTCATATCTAATACCCATAAACACGCACTTCTTAACCTTAAAAAGCGCTTAAAGCTTACTTTCAAAAACTATTTAATCGTTGATAAATTCAATTTTTGTATTTAGTGAGTAATGCAAATAACTATGTATTTGATTATTTACTTTTAAGGGGGCGAAATTTTGCTTTTATGCCTTAGTTAAAAGCGGAACTTTTTAGAGATTTAGATTTAAAGGCGGAATTTCAAATCTCTAAGGAGCCATGCAAAATTTTTAAAAATACCGCTTTTAGAACCTAACAAACTAAAAAACATAAAACTCTCATTCTTTAAGATTTCTTTTTATATTTTAATAAGGGAGCAATATGCCACATAACAAACTCACTAAATCTCAGAGAGAACTCTTTTGTAATCTCAAAGCCTTTTTATACACTAAGGCTAAAAACTTCACGCCCATTCAAGATGTGAAGGATATGGCTTTAATCCTAGACACACAAGATAAAATCTTAAAATGTCATAATATAGAGCAATTAAAACAACTCTGTCATATTCTTTATAATCAAGGCATTAAACACACTATAATGATGCAAGGCTTGTTTTTATTCTTTAACTATTTTAAAGATAATCTCAAATTAAGAAGTTTTAGAATGCTTAGCGAAGAGCAAGTGATTAACTTTCTCTTTGAACTCGCTCAAAATAGAAAACCCAGCTCTATGGCTAAGTATGTGATGTATTTAAGACAATTCTTTGATTATTTGGATAGAAAAAGGCGTTATGGCTTTGATTTTACGCTTAAAAACCTAGCCTTTGCTAAGACCAAAGAAAGCTTACCCAGACATTTAAACGATAAAGACTTAAAGAGTTTTTTAAAAACACTCTTAGACTATAAGCCAACTACAAGCTTTGAAAAACGCAATAAGTGTATTCTACTTATTGTAATACTTGGGGGACTTAGAAAATGCGAAGTGTTAAACATAGAATTAAAACACATTCAAGTAGAAGAGCAAAACTACTCTATTTTAATTCAAGGTAAAGGTAGAAAAGAGAGAAAAGCTTATATTAAAAAGAGTTTGTTAGAAGCAAGCTTGAATGCTTGGCTTAGTGATGAATATAGACTAAAATATTTTAATGGGGCATATCTTTTTAAAAAAGACAAACAAAAAGCACAAAATTCTTTAACGCTTTATAACTTTATCCCCTTAATCTTTAAATTAGCTCAAATCAAACACTATAAGCAATATGGCACAGGCTTACATCTATTTAGGCATAGTTTTGCAACACTCATTTATCAAGAAACCCAAGACTTAGTTTTAACTTCAAGGGCGTTAGGGCATAGCTCCTTACTCTCTACTAAGATTTATATTCATACCACACAAGAGCATAACAAGAAAGTGGCTCTTGTGTTTGATAGTTTGATAGAGAACAAGAAGTAAGGTGGTTAAAATTGATTAGGTAGTTTAGTGTAATTAGTTTAAATAATCTTATTAAGATAAATAATCTAGCATTAGATAATTTTAATTAACTATTTAATATTTTATTCCTAATTAAAAATGATTAGTTTTATAAGGGTTGTTAAAATCATTGAGATTTTATAGAGTTAGCTTAAATTACAAAATATTCTAAAAACAATGTAATTATAGATTATTGTTACTCATTAAGAATATATTTGATTAACAATATAAATAACTAAATTCTATTAAATACTGATAGATTAACTAAAGCTATTAAATACCTACTTAACAAGATTGTTTATCGTCTACGCTTAGGTGTGGGGGTGTATTCATTGGAATTGTCTAAATCATCTGCGTTGTCATGGGAATTTGAGTAAGTCGCTGTTTTAATTTGGTCTATTTTGTCTATTAAAAAATCATAAGCACTTAAAGAAAGGTCTTTATAGTGTGAAATGGGTTCTACCATATCTATTTCTATGCTATAACGCTTTTTATCTAACTCTTGCAAAGAATTTTGAAGAGTTAGTAAGTCTTGCTTAGTTATTTTTTGAGAACTTAAAAGCTTGTCAAATAAATTATTGTCATTATGCAAAGCCACTGCTATATCAAAAATATCTCTTGTTTTATTATCAGTTTTTCTAAAAGTAATCTTTTTAGCGATAATATTTTCTAAACTTTCTATATAAATATCAAAAGCAAAAATCTTTTTAGAATTATCTACATATCCCTCATTACTAGCATAATCCACTAAAACATCTATTTTAATGTTGTCTTTATTCGTTACGCCTATATGATTATGTTGGTCTATGTATCTTGTGCTATCAAAATGACTGCAATTATCTATCCATAATTTAGGGCTAAAAAATCCCAAACATTGAGCATCATTGACAAACAAATCAATATCAAAGCTTAATCTATGCTGGAAGTAATACATGCTCAAAGCTGTGCCTCCTCCAAACTTAATACTACTAGGATTAAGCCCTAAATTCAAAGCATTTTTAATAATGGGATAAAATTGTTCTAGGGCTTGAATTTGAGCTTGAAAGTTGTTTTTGATAAAACTAAGGCTCCTTTCATTGATAGGGATTGATAGAAAGGACATGTAAAATATTCTCCATAGGAATGTGATAGTCTTGTGAAAACCATTCTATTTCTTGCTCTAGTGCCTCTGTTTGAATTGTGCCTATAATATACTTGTCAGTATTGCTTAGATTAGTTGTTTTTTTATCCATAAAAAGCCCTATAAGATACTCTAAACTCACATGCTTATCTTTATTGCCAATAGAGTTATTGATTGTAGCTAATAACATAGGGGCAAATGACATTTTTATCCTCCCTAAATTGATTTGATTGTAGTTTAGCAAATTTTGTGTTGGTTTTGGTTTGACTTATAATGATTGTTTAGCTATAATACGCCTACATTCGTAGGGCTGACCGAAGCCCACTTTCTTATAGCTTATAGACTACTTAGTTTTTCCAAGTCTTTGTTTCCAATACTTTTGATTAAATCATCTAAAAATGAAACAATTTTGTTAAGCATGATACCAAAGTTAAAACTTTTACTTGTAGGCTTTTCTCATTCTCTGATAAAGCGTGTTGTAATGCGTGGGCGGTTGTTTGCCCTTAGCTTTAGTAAATTTTCCCAATGATACGCACGATTTCTAATTGTCCATAGTAAGTTTAAAGCAATATAGGCTTTAGCATAATTAGAAAGATGTTGTTTTCTACCCTTAATAAGCAAAGTATCCTTATTATCTTTGTAATAAGCCTTAAGACTATAGGCTCTCAAATCTAATGCTACCCCCTCTAATTTGTAAAAAAAGATAAGCTTAATCACCGCTTCTAAAGACATTTTAGACAAGACCAAAGAATGCGTGATTTCTTTTTTCTTGTCTTTCAATTCTTCTATTAAGGGGATTAAAGAAACTTCATCAAACACCCACTCATTCCCTTTAATTTGAGTTAGGCAATAATCTAGTGCGTTGCGTAAGTAAATCTCTAAATTAGAGATTTTAGGTGTGATTAGACTAATGAGCTTTAAATTTTCTTTGTATTGCTCTAGGTTGTCATAAGTCTCTAGTCTGTCTTTGGATAGAATGAGCGTAATATCGTTTTTGAAATCTTGTAAATCTTGCATAGTGTCTCTTAAAATAATTGTTAAACCAAATTATAACACAAACAAAATTAGTTATAAAAGATTGTTATTGCTTGTTAAGATAATATATAGTGAGTAATTAAAATAACCAAATTCTACTAAATACATACAAAATAACTTAATATTTAATTGTTATTAGTATTTCTTTAAATTTCTATGCTATAATGATTACAATTCAAGTTAAGTTAAAAGGAATAGAAAAATGATTAAATTAAATGGTTTGAATAAAACTTTAAAAATAAGCTTATTAGCTGGGGTTTTACTAGGTGCTACTGCTCCCTTAATGGCAAAGCCTTTATTAAGCGATGAAGACTTATTGAAACGAGTAAAACTACACAATATCAAAGAAGATACGCTGACTAGCTGTAATGCTAAGGTGGACGACTCTCAATACTTGAATAGTGGTTGGAATTTATCTAAAGAATTTCCGCAAGAAAATATAGAGAAAAGATTTTTGAATGCGTAGAAGAAGAAAAACATAAACAAGTCCTTAATTTAATCAATAAAATTATTCATTACTTGCAACGCATTGCAGAATGTGGGACTTCTAGCTACCCCTCTATCGCGCCCTTAGATTTTCTTAATATTAAAATCAAACTTTACCCACTAGAAACACAACAAAAAATCGCTCGCACGCTTTCTGTTTTAGATCAAAAAATAGAAAACAACCACAAAATCAATGAGCTTTTACACAAGATCCTAGAACTTCTTTATGAGCAATACTTCGTTCGTTTTGATTTTTTAGATGAAAACAACAAACCCTACCAAACTAGCGGCGGGAAAATGAAATTCTCTAAAGAATTAAACCGCCTTATCCCCAACGATTTTGAAGTTAAAACGCTAGGGGAATTAGTGGATATTTTTAGCGGTTATTCTTTCCAATCAAATACATACAGCAACAACAAAAATGATTATATTTTAATCACAAATAAAAATGTTCAACATTCATTAGTTGATTTAAGTATTACAACTAACCTTTTATTTTTACCGAAAAAACTCCCCAAATATTGCCTATTAGAGCCAACAAATATTTTAATCACATTAACAGGACATATTGGACGCTGTGCATTAATGTTTTCAAAAAATTGTATTTTAAATCAGCGTGTCGGCGTAGTTTTACCAAAAGAAAAAGAGCTAAACCCCTTTTATTATTCTTTGATAAGAAATCCCCTATTCTCAGCCATACTGCAGAGAAACGCTATAGGATCATCTCAACAAAATTTAAGCCCTATTGATACTTTAAAAATTCAAATCCCTTTCAACCATAAAATAATCAAGCAATACTCAAAAACATGCGAAAATATCATTAAATTACTTGTATCCAACATGCAATCAACCCAAACCCTAACCGCGCTCAGGGACTTCCTACTCCCCCTACTTTTAAAGCAACAAGTCAAACCCCAATGAAAAATTTTAGAACAAAACTTTTTTAAGGGGTAAAAACCCTTGTTACAAGAAAGAGAAGTTTTGTCATCAAAAGAAATTTTTTAAAGAAAAAGAAGTTTCAAAAATTAAAAGTTTGAGTCAAATCCGCTAGTAAGATTTGACCCTAGCGCTCTTGCACCAGAGCCAAAATTTTAGTATAATGGCGTTGCGAGTGCCATTAAAACTATGATTACTAATCTCATGTTAGGTTATCTCCTTTTCTGAGGTAACCACCCACTGTTACCCCCAACCCTAACATACTCCAAATACCGCAACCAAAGAGAAAACCAAGAGATTACTAATTGCGTCCGTTTATTATAGAAACAATCAACCCAAAAAACGCTAAAAAAAATTTTAAGCGATCTTTTAGGGTTAAATGAAGTTTTATTCAAAAAATGAAGTTTTACAAAAAAGAGTTTTTAAACAACAACTAAGCAAACTCGTGCTACAATCTCGCTTTTTGATTGCGGAGTATGGCGCAGCCTGATTAGCGCGCACCCTTGGGGTGGGTGAGGTCGTGGGTTTGAATCCCGCTACTCCGACCATGACTTTTTAAAAAAGCTTCAATCATTATCAATTCATTATATAATCACACTAAACAAAATCAATTTTTAAACATGATGATTGAAAGGATTTCTATTGAATCGTTTCTTTAACCGAGAGCTTTCATGGTTAGCTTTTAACACAAGGGTTTTAAACGAAGCCAAAGATGAGAGCTTGCCTTTATTAGAACGCTTGAAATTTTTAGCCATTTATGACACGAATTTAGACGAATTTTACATGATAAGAGTGGCCGGGCTTAAACAACTCTATGAGCATAAAATCGCCTCTAAAGGCATTGATGGCACAAGCCCTGAAGAGCAACTAGAAAAAATCAAGCATTATTTAGCGCATGAAATTGAAGAAAGGGAGTTAGAATTCCAAAAAATCCAAGCCCTACTCTTTAAAAAAGGGCTTTGTATCACCCCCTATAATGAATTGAATTTAGAGCAAAAAGCGAAGGCTAAAACTTATTTTAAAGAGCAACTTTATGCGTTAGTCTTGCCTTTTAAGTTGGATTCTTCGCACACTTTCCCGCCTTTAGCGAATTTGACTTTCGCGCTTTTTGCCCGCATTAAAGACAAAGAAACCCAAACCACCTCCTATGCGCTCATCAAACTCCCCTCTTTTATCTTCCGTTTTGTAGAGTTAGAAAAAGGCTTGTTTGTGCTGGCTGAAGAAATCGTAGAAGCGCATTTAGAAGAATTGTTTTTAGAGCATGAGATTTTAGATTGCATGGCGTTTAGGGTAACTTGCGATGCGGATATTGCCATCACTGAAGATGAAGCGCATGATTATGCGGATTTGATGAGTAAGAGTTTGAGGAAAAGAAATCAAGGCGAAATCGTGCGCTTGCAAACCCAAAAAGGGAGTCAAGAGCTTTTAAAAACCCTTTTAGCGTCTTTAAGGAGTTTTCAAACCCACTCTTACAAAAAGCACAAGCTCACCGGCATGCATGTCTATAAAAGCGCAATCATGCTCAATTTAGGGGATTTGTGGGAGTTAGTCAATCATAGCGACTTTAAAGCGCTCAAATCGCCCAATTTCACGCCCAAAATCCACCCTCATTTCAATGAAAACGATCTTTTCAAATCCATAGAAAAACAAGATCTGTTGCTATTCCACCCTTATGAAAGTTTTGAGCCTGTAATTGATTTAATAGAGCAAGCCGCTAGCGATCCGACCACCCTTTCTATCAAAATGACGCTTTATCGTGTGGGCAAGCATTCCCCCATTGTCAAAGCCTTGATTGAAGCGGCGAGCAAGATTCAAGTGAGCGTTTTAGTGGAATTAAAAGCGCGCTTTGATGAAGAAAGCAATCTGCACTGGGCAAAAGCTTTAGAAAGGGCGGGTGCGTTAGTCGTTTATGGCGTTTTCAAACTCAAAGTGCATGCCAAAATGCTCGTGATCACTAAAAAAGCGGACAACCAATTACGCCATTTCACTCATTTAAGCACGGGCAATTACAACCCTTTGAGCGCTAAAGTCTATACCGATGTGAGTTTTTTTAGCGCTAAAAATGAAATCGCTAACGACATTATCAAGCTTTTCCATTCCTTGCTCACTAGCAGTGCCACTAATAGCGCATTAGAAACGCTTTTTATGGCGCCCAAACAGATCAAGCCTAAAATCATTGAACTCATTCAAAATGAAATGAATCACCAACAAGAAGGCTATATCATTTTAAAAGCCAACGCCCTAGTGGATAGCGAAATCATTGAATGGCTCTATCAAGCCTCTCAAAAAGGGGTTAAAATTGATCTCATTATTAGAGGGATTTGCTGTTTAAAGCCCCAAGTCAAGGGATTGAGTGAAAATATTAGGGTGTATTCTATTGTGGGGAAATATTTAGAACATGCGCGCATTTATTATTTTAAACATGAGAATATCTATTTTTCTAGCGCGGATTTAATGCCCAGAAATTTAGAAAGGCGCGTGGAATTGCTTGTCCCGGCCACAAACCCAAAGATCGCTAATAAATTGTTGCATATTTTAGAAATCCAATTGAAAGACACCCTAAAACGCTACGAGTTAAATTCTAAAGGCCGTTATATTAAAGTTTCAAACCCTAACGATCCTTTAAATTCGCAGGATTATTTTGAAAAACAAGCCCTTAAAACCTTTTAAGGGTTATCGTTCAAATCATAAAAGATAAGGATTTAAATGCTTTATTCGTTATTAAAAAAATATCTTTTTAGCCTAGACGCTGAAGACGCGCATGAAAAAGTGTGTAAAATTTTAAAAATGCTTTCTTCATCGCCCTTTTTGTGTGGTTTGATTGATTCTCAATGGGGTTATAAAAACCCAAAGCTTGAAAATGAAATTTTAGGCTTGCATTTCCCTAACCCCTTAGGATTAGCCGCCGGTTTTGATAAAAATATCTCCATGCTCAGAGCCTTAATCGCTTTTGGGTTTGGCTATTTGGAAGCAGGCACTCTCACCAATGAAGCGCAAGTGGGGAATGAAAGACCAAGGCTTTTCAGGCACATTGAAGAAGAATCCTTGCAAAATGCGATGGGGTTTAATAATTACGGGGCGATTTTGGGGGTAAGAGCGTTCAATCGCTTCGCCCCTTATAAAACCCCTGTTGGCATCAATTTAGGCAAAAACAAACACATAGAGCAAGCGCATGCCTTAGAAGATTATCAGGCGGTTTTAAATCAATGTTTAAACATTGGCGATTATTACACTTTCAACCTTTCTTCGCCCAACACCCCTAATTTAAGGGATTTACAAAACAAAGCGTTTGTGAATGAGCTTTTTTGCATGGCGAAAGAAATAACCCATAAGCCTTTATTTTTAAAAATCGCCCCGGATTTAGAAATAAACGACATGCTAGAAATTGTCAATAGCGCTATTGAAGCCGGAGCGCATGGGATTATTGCGACTAACACGACCATTGATAAAAGCCTGGTGTTCGCCCCTAAAGAAACGGGGGGCTTGAGCGGGAAATGCCTGACTAAAAAAAGCCGTGAAATCTTTAAAGAATTGGCTAAAGCCTTTTTTAATAAAAGCGTTCTTGTTTCTGTGGGGGGGATTAGCGATGCCAAAGAAGCTTATGAAAGGATTAAAATGGGAGCGAGTCTGTTACAAATTTATAGCGCTTTTATTTACAATGGGCCAAATTTATGCCAAAATATTCTTAAAGATTTGGTAAAATTACTCCAAAAAGATGGATTTTTGAGCGTTAAAGAGGCTATAGGAGCGGATTTAAGATGAGATATTTTTCTGTTAAAAGACTTTTAGGGCTTAGTTCTGTCTTGTTAGTCACTTTAGGAGCGAGCATGCACGCACAATCTTACTTACCCAAACATGAGAGCGTTACCTTAAAAAACGGGTTGCAAGTCGTAAGCGTCCCCTTAGAAAATAAAACCGGGGTTATAGAAGTGGATGTGCTTTATAAAGTCGGCTCTAGAAACGAAGTCATGGGAAAAAGCGGGATCGCTCACATGTTAGAGCATTTGAATTTTAAAAGCACCAAAAACCTTAAAGCCGGCGAATTTGATAAGATCGTGAAGCGTTTTGGGGGCGTGAGTAACGCTTCTACGAGCTTTGACATCACGCGCTACTTCATTAAAACCAGTCAAGCTAACTTGGATAAATCTTTAGAATTGTTCGCTGAAACGATGGGTTCTTTGAATTTAAAAGAAGATGAGTTTTTGCCTGAGCGTCAAGTGGTCGCTGAAGAAAGGCGATGGCGCACCGATAATTCCCCTATCGGCATGCTTTATTTCCGCTTTTTTAACACCGCTTATGTCTATCACCCCTACCATTGGACGCCCATCGGTTTTATGGACGATATTCAAAACTGGACTTTAAAAGACATTAAAAAATTCCATTCGCTCTATTATCAGCCTAAAAACGCTATCGTTTTAGTGGTAGGCGATGTCAATTCCCAAAAGGTTTTTGAATTGAGTAAAAAGCATTTTGAATCCTTAAAAAACCTTGATGAAAAAGCTATCCCCACCCCTTACATGAAAGAGCCTAAGCAAGACGGAGCCAGAACGGCAGTCGTGCATAAAGATGGGGTCCATTTAGAATGGGTAGCGTTAGGGTATAAAGTGCCTGCTTTCAAGCATAAAGATCAAGTCGCCTTAGACGCTTTGAGTAGGCTTTTAGGCGAAGGTAAAAGCTCGTGGTTACAAAGCGAATTAGTGGATAAAAAACGCCTGGCTTCTCAAGCTTTCTCACACAACATGCAATTGCAAGATGAAAGCGTGTTTTTATTCATTGCGGGGGGTAACCCTAATATCAAAGCCGAAGCCTTACAAAAAGAAATCGTAGCACTTTTAGAAAAGCTTAAAAAAGGCGAAATCACTCAAGCGGAGTTAGACAAGCTCAAAATCAATCAAAAAGCTGACTTTATTTCTAACTTAGAAAGTTCCAGCGATGTGGCGGGGCTTTTTGCGGACTATTTAGTGCAAAACGATATTCAAGGCTTGACGGATTACCAGCAACAATTTTTGGATTTAAAAGTGAGCGATTTGGTGCGTGTGGCTAATGAATATTTTAAAGACACCCAATCAACCACCGTGTTTTTGAAACCTTAAAAGAGCCTTATAACATGCAATTTCATTCATCTAGCGCGTTAATTACGCCTTTTAAAAAAGATTTGAGCGTTGATGAGGCCGCTTATGAATCCTTGATCAAGCGCCAAATTTTTCAGGGCATGGACGCATGCGTGCCTGTTGGCACGACAGGAGAATCCGCCACGCTCACCCATAAAGAGCATATGCGTTGCATTGAAATCGCCATAGAAACTTGCAAAAACACTAAAACGCCTTCCAATTCACGCATGAAAGTGTTAGCCGGCGTGGGCAGTAACGCCACGAGCGAGTCGCTTTCTTTAGCAAAGTTCGCCCAAAAAATCGGTGCGGATGCGATTTTATGCGTAAGCCCTTATTATAACCGCCCCACCCAGCAAGGCTTGTTTGAACATTATAAGACCATCGCTCAATCGGTGGAAATCCCTGTCATGCTTTATGATGTGCCAAGCCGAACGGGCGTGTCTATTGAAGTCCCAACCGCTCTCAAACTCTTTAGAGAAGTCCCTAACATTAAAGCCATTAAAGAAGCGTCTGGCTCTTTGAAAAGAGTAACAGAATTGCATTATTATGAAAAAGATTTTAAAATTTTTAGCGGGGAAGATTCACTCAACCACTCCATCATGTTTTCAGGGGGGTGCGGCGTGATTTCAGTGACCGGTAATTTAATGCCTAATCTGATTTCACAAATGGTCAATTGCACGCTCAAACAAAAATACCAACAAGCCCTAGAAATCCAAAATAAGCTTTTTGATTTGCATCAAGCCCTTTTTGTAGAAACAAATCCTATCCCTATTAAAATGGCCATGCATTTAGCCGGCTTGATTGAAAACCCAAGTTACAGACTGCCTTTAGTAGCCCCAAGCAAAGAAACGATCAAACTTTTAGAAAAAACTTTACAACAATATGAGGTAATTGCATGAATCATTCCAATCACATGAAAAACAAAACCCTAGTGATCAGCGGTGCGACTAGAGGGATTGGCAAGGCGATATTGTATCGCTTCGCTCAAAGTGGCGTGAATATCGCTTTCACTTACAATAAAAATGTTGAAGAAGCCAACAAAATTATAGAATATGTGGAGCAAAAATATTCCATTAAAGCCAAAGCCTACCCCCTTAATGTTTTAGAGCCTGAGCAATACACAGAGCTTTTTAAGCAAATTGACGCGGATTTTGACAGAGTGGATTTTTTTATTTCTAACGCCATTATTTATGGGCGCTCTGTCGTGGGGGGATTTGCGCCGTTTATGCGATTAAAACCTAAGGGGTTAAACAATATTTACATAGCCACCGTGTTAGCGTTTGTGGTGGGGGCTCAAGAAGCGGCAAAACGCATGCAAAAAATAGGCGGCGGGGCGATCGTGAGCTTAAGTTCTACCGGGAATTTAGTTTATATGCCTAATTACGCTGGGCATGGCAATTCTAAAAACGCCGTAGAAACCATGGTCAAATACGCTGCCGTGGATTTAGGCGAATTTAACATTAGAGTGAATGCGGTTAGTGGCGGACCTATTGATACGGACGCTTTGAAAGCCTTCCCTGATTATGTGGAGATTAAAGAAAAAGTAGAAGAGCAATCGCCCCTAAAACGCATGGGCAATCCTAACGATCTAGCCGGGGCGGCTTATTTTTTATGCGATGAGACCCAAAGCGGTTGGCTTACAGGGCAAACGATCGTTGTGGATGGTGGGACCACTTTTAAATAAAGATTTTTTTTTGAAAAACATTATCCATATCCACCAAAACAAAGAGTTGCAATTCATTAAAAAATGCTTGTTGGGCTATTTTTTCGCCCCTTTGTGTGGGGCTGTTCTTTTGGTTTTTTCTATCGCTTTAAGCGGAGCGAAACCGCTCCAAGTTTCTAATCTCTTTAATAGTCAATCGGCTTATATCATCTTACTATCTCTTTTTTTATGCGCGATCGGGTTTATTGTGGGGGCGATTGGTTTTTACAGGCTTTCTAAAATCACGCACCATTTAGGGTTTTTTGAAAATTTCGCTTTCAGTTTTTTGGCGGTGATTTTATGCGCTATTTTAAGCTATCTTGTCCCTAACGCCAGTAACGCCCTTTCACTAATCGGTAATGGTGTTTCTATTTTTTATCTGCACAAACTCTATAGAGAATTGAGCCTTTACACGCAAGAAAGATTTTTTTTAAGCGGTTTTAGGTTATTGCTTTTTAGTTTCATGCTGGCTCTTTTAGGGGTTTTAGCGCAAGCGTTAGTTATCATTTTTTTAACGATCGCTGTGATTTTAATGTGTGTGGCGCTCAGTTTTTTAGGGCGCGCGTTTTTGAATTTTTCACAAGTCTTTTTGAAAGCATGAAAGTTTTAAAACTCTTGCCTAATTTTTTAACGATTTTACGCATTGTCTTATCCTTATTTTTATTGTTTTTATTGTTAAACACGCGCACTTATTTTAGTTTTTTAACCCCCTTTCACATCAACATGATCTCTTCATCGGTTTTTTGTTTGCTGCGCTCACGGATTTATTGGACGGTTACATCGCCAGAAGCTATAAAGCCAAATCACGCTTTGGGGAAATCTTTGACCCTTTGGCGGATAAAATCCTTATTTTGAGCGCGTTTTTAGGGTTAGTTTATTTGGATCGTGTGAATGCGTGGGTCCCGTTTGTGATTTTAGGGCGCGAATTTTTTATTTCAGGGCTTAGAGTCTTAGCCGCTAATGAAAAAAAGGATATTCCTGTCAATGCACTAGGCAAATATAAAACCGTTTCTCAAGTCGTGGCGATTGGCGCTTTATTAGCCAATTTAACTTACTCTTATGTGCTTGTGGCTATAGCGGTTTTTTTAACCCTTTATTCGGGGATAGATTACACGATTAAATATTATAAATCTTAATGTTTTAGAAGAAGTTTTTAGCGTTCTTTAAGAAAATACCTTAAAAATCCGCTCTCATCAAATATTGATAAACATTAACTTTAGCATTCTTTCGTTTTTTTAAAATTTTATTTTCAATATTCAATTAAAAAAAATCATTTTATTTTATTTTTGTTATAATTCAAGCTATTTTTATTTTCAATCTAAGGAGGTGTCGCATGGACAATCAAAAGATAACGCATCAAAATACCATGCAAAAACAAGGCGAGCTTAAAAGAGACATGAAAATGCGCCATCTCTTAATGATTGCATTTGGAGGAGCGATTGGCACAGGGCTTTTTGTAGGCACTGGGGGTAATATTGCGAGCGCTGGCCCTTTAGGGACCTTGATCGCTTATGGTTTTGGAGGGCTTGTGGTTTATTGCATCATGCTCTCTTTAGGCGAATTGGCTAGCGTTTATCCCACTACGGGCAGTTTTGGGGATTATGCGGCTAAATTCATAGGCCCTGGCACGGGCTATATGGTTTTTTGGATGTATTGGCTTGGCTGGGTGATCACGGTTGCGTTAGAATACATCGCTATAGGCATGCTCATGCAACGCTGGTTTGTAAATATTCCTATCCATTATTGGGTTATTTTATGCATTGCGTTAGTTTTTTTATTAAACTTTTTTTCGGTTAAAATTTTTGCCGAGGGCGAGTTTTTCTTTAGCCTGATTAAAGTTTTAGCGGTGATCGCTTTTATAAGCATTGGCGTAATTGGGATCATTTATCAAATCTATTTGCATGGGTTTAGTTCTATTTTTGATAATTTCCATTTTGGCGACAAAGGGCTTTTCCCTAACGGGAGCGCAGCGGTTTTTAGCGCGATGCTCGCTGTCATTTTTGCATTCACTGGCACAGAGGTGATTGGGGTGGCTGTAGGAGAGACTAAAAACGCTAGCGAAGTGATGCCCAAAGCGATTAAGGCGACCTTGTGGCGGATTGTCTTTTTCTTTTTAGGCTCTGTGTTTGTCATTTCTGTTTTTTTACCCATGAATGATTCTTCTATCGCGCAAAGCCCTTTTGTGAGCGTTTTAGAGCGCATCAACTTGCCCTTTATTGGCATGGGTATCCCTTATGTGGCTGATATAATGAACGCTGTTATCATTACGGCGATGTTTTCTACCGCTAATTCAGGGCTTTATGGAGCGAGCCGCATGATTTATGGGCTGTCCAAACAAAAGATGTTTTTTAAAGTTTTTTCCCAACTCAACCGACAAGGCACGCCCACTTATGCAATGTTTTTTTCCCTTTCTTTTTCTCTCATAGGGCTTTTAGTCCAAATTTATGCCAAAGAAAATGTCGTGGAAGCTTTGATTAATGTGATCAGTTTCACGGTGATTATCGTGTGGGTTAGCGTGTCCGTTTCGCAATATTCTTTCCGCAAGCAATACTTAAAAGCCGGGCATTCTTTAGAAGATTTGCCCTATAAAGCCCCTTTCCTGCCCTTTTTGCAACTCATAGGGATCACGGGGTGTATTATCGGCGTGATCGGTTCGGCTATGGATAAGGATCAACGCATCGGGATGATTTTGACGATTGTTTTTGCTGTTGTGTGTTACATTGGATACTATTTTACACAAAAAGCTAATGAAAATAACAAAAAAGATTTGATATAATCTTTTTTTAATTTTGAAGTTTAGCAAATTTTAAGGAAGTAACCATGATGAAAAAAACCCTTTTTATCTCTTTGGCTTTAGCGTTAAGCTTGAATGCGGGCAATATCCAAATCCAAAGCATGCCCAAAGTGAAAGAGCGCATAAGCGTCCCTTCTAAAGACGATACGATCTATTCTTACCACGATTCTATTAAGGATTCTATTAAGGCGGTGGTGAATATCTCTACTGAAAAGAAGATTAAAAACAATTTTATAGGTGGCGGTGTGTTTAATGACCCCTTTTTCCAACAATTTTTTGGGGATTTGGGCGGCATGATCCCTAAAGAAAGAATGGAAAGGGCTTTAGGCAGTGGCGTCATCATTTCTAAAGATGGCTATATTGTGACGAATAACCATGTGATTGATGGCGCGGATAAGATTAAAGTTACTATTCCAGGGAGCAATAAAGAATATTCCGCCACTTTAGTAGGCACGGATTCTGAAAGCGATTTGGCCGTGATTCGCATCACTAAAGACAACCTGCCCACGATCAAATTCTCTGATTCTAATGATATTTTAGTGGGCGATTTGGTTTTTGCGATTGGTAACCCTTTTGGCGTGGGCGAAAGCGTTACGCAAGGCATTGTTTCAGCGCTCAATAAAAGCGGGATTGGGATCAACAGCTATGAAAATTTCATTCAAACAGACGCTTCTATCAATCCTGGAAATTCCGGCGGCGCTTTGATTGATAGCCGTGGAGGGTTAGTGGGGATCAATACCGCTATTATCTCTAAAACTGGGGGCAACCACGGCATTGGCTTTGCCATCCCTTCTAACATGGTTAAAGATATTGTAACCCAACTCATCAAAACCGGTAAGATTGAGAGAGGTTACTTGGGCGTGGGCTTGCAAGATTTGAGCAGCGATTTGCAAAATTCTTATGACAATAAAGAAGGGGCGGTGGTCATTAGCGTAGAAAAAGACTCTCCGGCTAAAAAAGCAGGGATTTTGGTGTGGGATTTGATCACCGAAGTCAATGGCAAAAAAGTTAAAAACACGAACGAATTGAGAAACCTAATCGGCTCTATGTTGCCCAATCAAAGAGTAACCTTAAAAGTCGTTAGAGATAAAAAAGAACGCGCCTTCACCCTCACTCTTGCTGAAAGGAAAAACCCCAACAAAAAAGAAACCATTTCTGCTCAAAACGGCGCGCAAGGCCAATTGAACGGGCTTCAAGTAGAAGATTTAACTCAAAAAACCAAAAGGTCTATGCGTTTGAGCGATGATGTTCAAGGGGTTTTAGTCTCTCAAGTGAATGAAAATTCTCCAGCAGAACAAGCCGGCTTTAGGCAAGGCAACATTATCACAAAAATTGAAGAGGTTGAAGTTAAAAGCGTTGCGGATTTTAACCATGCTTTAGAAAAGTATAAAGGCAAACCCAAACGATTCTTAGTTTTAGATTTGAATCAAGGTTATAGGATCATTTTGGTGAAATGATAGAGGTGGGTTGTTGGTCGCATGTCTTTGATTAGAGTGAATGGGGAAGCTTTTAAACTCTCTTTAGAAAGTTTGGAAGAAGACCCTTTTGAAACTAAAGAAACGCTAGAGATTCTTGTTAAACAAACGAGCGTTGTTTTATTGGCCGCTGGGGAGTCTAAGCGTTTTTCTCAAACCATCAAAAAACAATGGTTGCGCTCTAATCATACCCCCTTATGGCTCAGCGTTTATGAAAGCTTTAAAGAAGCCCTAGACTTTAAAGAAATCCTTTTAGTCGTAAGCGGATTGGATTATGTTTATATCCAACGCCATTACCCCAAAATCAAGCTTGTAAAAGGCGGGGCATCAAGGCAAGAATCCGTGCGTAACGCTTTAAAAGTAATTAATAGCGCTTACACGCTCACCAGCGATGTGGCTAGGGGTTTAGCCAATATTGAAGCGCTCAAAAGTTTGTTTTTAACCCTCCAACAAACGAGCCATTATTGCATCGCTCCTTACTTGCCTTGCTATGACACGGCGATCTATTATAACGAGGCTTTAGATAGAGAAGCGATCAAACTCATTCAAACCCCGCAATTAAGCCACACCAAAACGCTCCAATCAGCCCTAAATCAAGGGGATTTTAAAGATGAAAGCAGCGCGATTTTACAAGCTTTCCCTGATTTGGTGAGCTATATTGAAGGCAGTAAGGATTTGCACAAACTCACCACGAGCGACGATTTAAAGTTTTTTACGCCTTTTTTTAACCCAGCAAAAGACACTTTTATAGGCATGGGCTTTGATACGCATGCGTTTGTTAAAAATAAGCCTATGGTTTTAGGGGGAGTTGTTTTGGATTGCGAGTTTGGGTTAAAGGCTCACAGCGATGGCGATGCTTTGTTGCATGCAGTTATTGATGCGATTTTAGGAGCGATTAAAGGGGGGATATTGGCGAATGGTTCCCTGATAATGACCCCAAATACAAAAACGCCTCTTCTAAAGAGCTTTTAAAAATCGTGTTGGATTTTTCTCAAAGCATTGGGTTTGAATTGTTTGAAATGGGGGCGACTATCTTTAGCGAAATCCCTAAAATCACTCCTTACAAACCGGCGATTTTAGAGAATTTGAGCCAACTTTTAGGTTTAGAAAAATCTCAAATCAGCTTGAAAGCCACCACAATGGAAAAAATGGGGTTCATTGGCCAACAAGAAGGGCTGTTAGTCCAAGCGCATGTGAGCATGCGTTATAAACAAAAACTTTAAATGTGATAAAATGTGATAAAAGGGAGAATTGATGAAAATCTTAATCATTGAAGACGATTTAGCGCTAGCTAGGAGTATTTCGCATAATTTGCATGATTTAGGGCATTTTTGCGAGATCATCTCTAGCATTTCAGAAGAAAATAAAGAGCCTTATGATGTGATTTTGGTTTCTTCTAAAGTTTGCACTCAAGGGCGTTGCGAACACTTTGTGCGTTATAATTCCAAGCAAATCATTATCATGATGGCTTCGCATGTCAATGAAGATGGCGTGAATAAACCCATTCAAGCGGGAGCGAGAGATTATATTCTAAAACCTTTTAAAATGGATGAATTGTTGCGTAAGATCCAATACCACAAAGCCTACCAAGAAATGACCGCTCGCCTAGGATTTTATGAAAATTACTTAGACTTTATCCATGCGGAATTGCCCTTGCCTAAAGATTTTTCTTACCGGCCGCCCTTTATCATCCACACGCCCTCTCAAGAGCTTGCGAACGCTTATTTATTGCAATACGCTAAAGAAAGGCAAATGGATTTTTCTTTTTTCTCTCTAAAAGATACCACTTGGAAAGAACTATACAAGAATAAAGACAAATTAGAACGCCCTTTTTACATCATGCATTTAGAAGAGCTTAAAAAAGATGAACAATTGAAATTGTTAGAATTGGCCCGTTCATGCCCTATTGTTTTGTCCTATACCCATAAAGAACCCCTAGAATTCCCTAAAATTGTGAGCATTGAATGCGGCAATAGACCCCTATCTTTGTTTAGCGATAACACGACTTTCCTTTCCATTCAAGAATATGAAAAAGAAGCGATCAGGCATTTTTCTTCTACTTGCACCGATACAGAATTAGCCAACAAGCTTGGCATTAGCCGCAAAAGCCTTTGGGAAAAACGCCGGAAATATAACTTACCGCGCAAATAACAGAAAATCCTTAAGCCCTGTTTTTTGTGGGGCGTTGATCATAAAATGCAAGAATGCCAAAAGCGTTTTTACAATCAAAAGAGCTAAAACAAGCGGTGATCTCTTAAAATTTAGCGTATTGAATGAGAATAGAGTTAATTATTATTAAAATAACTTATTATTTGCTATATATTTACTATAATAGTTTAACTTTTAAAAAAATGAAATTCAACTTAAGGATTAACCATTAGACAAGCGTTTAACAAAACAAGATTCATGCATCCAAGAACTCTTTTACTAGACATTGATTGCGTTATCCCTAATATTGTTAGGCGTTTGCTCTCTAATAAAACGCTCCCTAAAAGATTCGCCGCTTACAGCTTGCAAGAAGTGGGCATAATCTTTCTTACCACTCAAATTTTATCTATCATGCGCAAGACCCGTTGCTCTAAAACGCTCTTTTTTATCACTAGGGGCAGAGAGAGTTTCCGCTACCAGCTGTGCGATCATTACAAACAAAAACGCCACCAATTTGATGAAGATTTTAAAGCCCTTCTAAGAACCCTAAAAATCGCTTTGGCGGAAAAATACCCCCTAAAAAAAGGGGCTAAAATCCAGGGCGAACATTGTTTTGAATATGAAGCCGATGATATTATCTCATTTTATAAAAAAAAAGACCCCAACAATTATGTGATAGCCAGCATGGATAAGGATATTTTATATTCCAATAGAGGTTCTCATTTCAACTTGAAAACCAACGCCTTTTTTAATGTGAGTCAAAAAGAAGCCCATTTTTTTGCTTATTACCAGTGCGTTGTGGGGGATAAGGGGGATAATATTAAAGGGGTTAAAGGGATTGGCGGCTTCAACTATAAAGATTTTTTAAACGAAGACGCTAAAGAGCATGAGCTGTGGGAACAGATCATTCAAGCGTTCAAAATTAAAGAAGATTTGAGCGATAGCGAAGCTAAAGAAAAGGCTCTTTTAAACATGCGTTTAGTCAATATGCACCAGATGACCCACCATGGCGTGATCAAACTATGGGAGCCTGAGTTTAAAAAAGCTTTTTTCCCTAAAAAAACACAAAAATCTGATTTCAAAAGAATTTCTTAAAACATTTTTAAAACAAAAACTTCTTTTAATATTGATTTTTAAAAACAAAAAATTATCGCTTACTTTATTGCAAACTCTTCACTATTGATTGTAAAAACGGCATTTTTTTAAAACAAAAACTTCCCAAAAAAGACAAAAGAACTATTTCCAAGGCTTTTTCTCGTGGCTTTAGAATTATAAGCATACACATACCCCCCACCCATATCAAAAGACAAACTCCTATAAGTCCAAACCCTAAAGCTGCTCATTAAAGAATATTCTTGGTAATCCCCAAAAGCCACCATCGCGTCTAAACGCACCCTTTTAGTCTTAAGCCCTAAAAAAACATAGCCTGAAATGCTAGAATTTGCAAAATAAATCGCTGGCACACCGGGCGCGTTGATCCCACGGCCATAGAATTTAGTCCTGTCGTTAAAAGTCCATAGATAGCCCTTATTGTTTCTTGCCGGAACGATATAAAAACCCGTTCCAAAATTAAAAATTTGGTATTTAAAAGTTTGATCGATCAAAAACAAACCGGCATTTTTAGCGCTTGTAGCCGCATCAGTGTTGCCGTATTGATACATGCCATGCACTAGAGTGCGCGAAGTGAAACCCTTAGCTAAAGAAGCGTCATACTCCAACTTACCCCCCACTTGCACTAAAACATTTTGGGTGGGCAAAGGCAAGCGGGTGTCCGTTAAAATAAAGGGAACGAATGTCAAATTTTTATTTTTGTATTCTGCGCCCAAAACAAACACTTCCCCCCCCACATACAAGCGTTTAGACACAGGATCATAAGACGCTAGAGCGTTTAGGGAAGTAGCGATCCGATTCCCTTGCTCTTTATTGATTTGATGCCCATTATAAAGCATGCTATCCATAAAAATCCCAAAATAACGCATGGAATTTTGCTTGAAAGCCACAGAGACCCCTTGAATATTACCCCCTATCCAATCAAAATCCACAAAATCGGTATTGAAACGCCCTAAAGCGATTTTAAAACGCTGGTTAGTGTATTGAAGATACGCATCAGAAACATCGCCAGCGCTCAAATAAGGCTTAACGTTGTTAGGGTTACCAAAAAAATTCCCTAGACTGATGTAAAGGTTAGCCAAACGCTGTTTGTTATAAATATTCCAAGCCCCAATAGCCCCAATACCAAAGGACCACCCATTGCTATAAGAAAAATCCACCCCAAGACGCGCTAAAGCCCCCACATAGCTGTGAGGGTTTTTTTGCGCCCCTTGATTATACAATAGCCCCAGATAGCCAAAAGGTTTGACGGCGATTTCTAAAGCTTTCAAAGACAGACCATTTAAAAAAAGGATCCCTAACGCTAAATAATAATATCTTTTCTTATTTTTCTTATATTGCATTAAAAACTCATCGTGGATTTAAACCTAGTATTTTAATGAAAATTCCTTTTAATTGCGCTGAAACGGGTTTAAAATCTCCATCACCTAAAAGCATTATCAATAAACTTGATTGACTAACACTAAAGATTTATGATAGTATTCTAATAAAACTATTTTAAAGGTGATCCATGAGTAAGAGTTTATACCAAACTTTAAACGTGAGCGAAAACGCTAGCCAAGATGAAATCAAAAAATCCTACCGCCGTTTAGCTAGGCAATACCATCCGGATTTGAATAAAACCAAAGAAGCCGAAGAAAAATTCAAAGAAATCAACGCCGCTTATGAAATTTTAAGCGACGAAGAAAAGCGCCGCCAATACGATCAGTTTGGCGACAACATGTTTGGGGGGCAGAATTTCAGCGATTTTGCAAGAAGCCGCAGAACTAGTGAAGATTTAGACGATATTTTAAGCTCTATTTTTGGGAGAGGAGGCTTTTCGCAAAGATTTTCTCAAAACTCGCAAGGCTTTTCTGGCTTTAATTTTTCCAATTTCGCCCCTGAAAATTTAGACATGACCGCCACTTTAAGTGTCTCTGTTTTAGACACCCTTTTAGGCAATAAAAAACAAGTGAGCATCAATAATGAGACCTTTAGCCTTAAAATCCCTATCGGCGTGGAAGAGGGCGAAAAAATCAGGGTTCGCAACAAGGGGAAAATGGGGCGAACGACTAGGGGCGATTTGCTCTTGCAGATCCATATTGAAGAAGATGAAATTTACAGGCGCGAGAAAGATGATATTACCCAAATCTTTGATTTACCCTTAAAAACGGCTCTTTTTGGAGGGAAAATTGAAATCGCTACTTGGCATAAAACCTTAACCCTAACCATTCCCCCTAACACCAAAGCGATGCAAAAATTCCGCATTAAAGAAAAAGGGATCAAAAACAGAAAAACTTCGCATGTGGGGGATTTGTATTTGCAAGCTCGTTTGATCTTGCCTAAAACGGAAACGCTTTCTAATGAGTTAAAAGCGTTATTAGAAAAAGAATTGTAAGGAGGAATCGTGTGCGATTATGATGAACCGCTTTATTTAATCAGCGTTGTGGCTAAAATCTTAGGCGTGCACCCTCAAACCTTGCGCCAATACGAAAAAGAGGGTTTGATAGAGCCTAGCAGGACTGATGGGAAAATGCGCTTGTATTCCCAACGAGACATGGATAAAATCAAAACGATTTTACGCCTTACAAGGGATATGGGGGTTAATCTAGCGGGCGTGGATATTATCTTGCGTTTAAAAGAAAAGCTTGATGAATTAGACAATCTCAATAAAGAATTGCAAGACGCTCTGCAAAAACACTCTAAAAACACCAAAACCCCAACGAAAAATTTAAACACCCCTACGAATTTTTACGAATTGATTTTATTTAAAAAATGAGCCTGACTGCACTTTTAAACCCCACAAGCCTAGAAGATTTTTTAGGCCAAGAGCATTTAATAGGGAAAGACGCCCCCTTATTTAAAGCCTTACAATCCAAACACTTCCCCCACGCTTTTTTCTATGGCCCTCCTGGCGTGGGTAAAACAAGCCTGGCTCAAATCATCGCTCGCTCCCTAGAGCACCCCATTCTTTTGTTTAATGCGACGGATTTTAAGTTAGAGGATTTGCGCCTTAAGCTTAAAAATTACCAACACGCCCTTTTAAAACCCGTTGTTTTTATTGATGAAACCCACAGATTGAATAAAACCCAACAAGAATTTTTACTCCCCATTATGGAAAAAGATCACGCTTTAATCTTAGGGGCTAGCACGCAAGATCCTAATTACAGCCTAAGCCATGCGATCCGCTCAAGAAGTTTTATTTTTGAATTAACCCCCCTAAAAAAGAACGATTTAGACAAGCTTTGCGCTAAAGCTTTAACATTACTCAAAAAACAAATAGAGCCTGACGCTAAAACCTACCTTTTAAACAACAGCGCTGGCGACGCTAGAGCGTTATTAAACCTCTTAGATTTGAGCGCTAAAATAGAAAATCCTATCACTTTAAAAACCTTGCAGTCCTTACGGCCCCATAGCCTAAATGACGGATCTTATAGCGATGATACGCATTATAACCTCACTAGCGCGTTAATCAAATCTTTAAGAGGGAGCGATGAAAACGCTTCCATTTATTATCTGGCACGCTTGATTGCTGGCGGGGAAAACCCAGAATTTATTGCCAGAAGGCTGGTGATTTTTGCGAGCGAAGATATTGGTAACGCTAACCCAAACGCCCTTAATTTAGCCTCTTCTTGCTTGTTTTCAGTCAAACAAATCGGCTACCCTGAAGCGCGCATTATTTTAAGCCAATGCGTGATTTATCTGGCTTGTTCGCCCAAGTCTAACACGGCTTATAGAGCGATCAATCAGGCTTTGGATTGCGTTCAAAAAGGCTCACTCTACCCTATTCCTAAACACCTGCTGCCTAACGCTAAAGACTACCTTTACCCGCATGATTATAACGGCTATGTCAAACAAGATTATTTAGAAAAACCCCTCAATTTGGTTTCTTCTCAAGGCATAGGGTTTGAAAAAACCCTTTTAGAATGGCTTGATAAGATAAGAAATTGATCTTATAAGTTACATTAAAATGCGACAATGGTAATAAAAAATCAATATTTTTTGATTAAATTAAAATAATAATGAGTTTTATCTATGGTTCATCGCATTATTATTGTATAATAATATTCTAGTTATAAAAATCATTTTACGGATAAGGGAAATATCAGCATGAAAAGATTAGAAACTTTAGAATCTATTTTAGAGCGCTTGAGGATGTCTATCAAAAAAAACGGACTCAAAAATTCAAAACAAAGAGAAGAAGTGGTAAGCGTTTTGTATCGCAGCGGCACACACTTAAGCCCTGAAGAAATCACGCATTCTATCCGCCAAAAGGACAAAAACACCAGCATTTCTTCAGTCTATCGCATTTTGAATTTCTTAGAAAAAGAAAATTTTATCTGTGTTTTAGAGACTTCAAAAAGCGGCCGGCGTTATGAAATTGCGGCTAAAGAACACCATGATCACATCATTTGTTTACATTGCGGTAAGATCATTGAATTTGCAGACCCTGAAATTGAAAACCGCCAGAATGAAGTCGTTAAAAAATATCAAGCCAAGCTGATTAGCCATGACATGAAAATGTTTGTGTGGTGTAAAGAATGCCAAGAGAGTGAATGTTAAAAGGTTTTAAAAAAGCTAGCTTAGATAGGGCTATCTTTAATGGTTTTAAGGACTTCATCCAGGTTAAAACGCTTGAGTTTTAGATTTTTGATTTCTTCATCGCTCAAGCGTTTCCAAGTGAAAGTCTTGCCGACATACCCCCATTTATCATAGCTTGAAGTGAATTCTAAATCCCCGTTTGAATTTTGAGTAACCCTTACATAGTAGGTCTTGCCGTCATAAAAATTATACGCTTTACCGCCTTTATAAGATCGTTTTCCAACCTTAATCAAATCGCTTAAAAACACCACGCCTTTATCGCTGCGATTCCTTAGCTTTGGGTTAGGATTGAGTTTGTCTTTTTTGGCTTTAGAGCCATCCACATCAGAAATACCATAGGCATAGAACTTCCCGTTATGCTCAAAAAACTCCACAAAAGAGCTTTTCATGTATAAAAATTCCTGAGTTTGATAAACTCCAGGCAACTCTACAGCCCCTAAAAAACAACAAAAAACTATAACAAGACTCACCAATTTCATAATTTTAATTTGATCAATCCTTTAGGCGCTTTAACGACCGCTTTAAAAATTAGCTCTTCCCTATATTTTTCAAAAGACTCTCCATAGAATCTCAACGCATGCACATCGCTTTCAAAAAAAATAGCCAGCATGCCCGCATTCAAACGCAAAAAAGAAGCTTCACTAACCGGCTCATAAACGATCAAATCTCTTTTTTCATCGTAAGGGGTTTTAATGACAGCTTGATTGATACCCACCACCTTAGCCCCCTCAACGCCTTTGATAATCAGCTGGAAATCCACATATTGTCGGTGGCTTTCAAAAAAACCTTTCTCGCTTTCTTTAGCATGCTCTAAACAATAACTCTGCTCTATGCTAAAGATGCCATGCCCTAAAGGCGTTTGAAATTCCGTATTAGGATCGAGGTTTAAAACCCTTTGATTCGCTTTACTACCCTTTTGCATGACCTCTTTTAAATACGCATGCAAAATTTCTAACGCTTGCGTTTTTTTAAACAAATGCCCAAGCGAGCTTAATTCCCCAAAAATAGCCATATCCCTTTCCTTTTATGATAAAAAGATTTAATGTTTCAATTGTTCTAAGCGTTCTTTTTTAGTGCCAATATCTGTGATCTGAATGCCAAAATTCCCATCCACGATCACCACTTCGCCCTTAGCGATCACCTTGTCATCTACAAGAATTTCCAAAGGGTCATTCACCAATTGATCCAACTCTACCACGCTCCCTATATCCATAGAGACCACGTCTTTTAAAATCATCTTTTTTTGCCCGATACGCACTTTAACATTCAATTTCACATCCAAAAGCATGCTGATATTGCGGATTTCTATGTTTTCTAAAGACGCATCATGGGTTTTAATCTCTTCAGTAGCGCTCTGTGTCGTTTCTTCTTTTTCTTCTTTATGCGTTTTTTCAAATTGGCCCTCAAAAGCCGCCGTAGTCAATAAAATGATTTGGCTTTCTTTGATGGCTTCCATTTTAAAAGAAAACACCATCGCTTTAGCGTAATCTTCTTTTTTAGGAAGCTCTTTAGCGATTTCAGCGTTCGTGGTAGTGAAATTGAGTTTGGGGAGCAATTCTTGAGACTTCAAGCTCGTAGCGATCGCGCCAAAAATATTAGAAGCCATTTCTTTAAAAGCGTCTAAATCGTCATTATCCATTTCTTCCTTGCTAGCCCCCTCACCTCCTAGCATCAAATCGCTTAAAGCGGTAACTAAATCTACCGGAGCCAGTAATTCAATAGAGCTCTCTTCTTTTTCAATCGCGCTAATCTTAACCCTTGCATAAGGCGTGCTGATTAATTTCAAAAAAGATTCGTCGCTACTAGAAATTTCTTTTTCTAATCCCACGCTCGGGGCCTTACCCACTAACCCTTCTAAAGTAGAGACAATCTCTTGAATAAAAATTTTAATAAAATCTTGCATTTCTCACTCTTCTTCTATCTTCATAATATCGCCCACTTTGCCTCTGCGCTGTTCTTCTAACATTTCTAAAATTTCTTTAGTGCGTTCTTTTTCGCTATAGACCACTTCTTTAATTTGAATGGTTTTCCTATACCCTTGAAACCCCACGCTCGCTAAATAACGCTTTTTTTTATGCACATACACGCTCACTTCATCATTAGCGATCTTGTTCAACCGGATAGTATCCCCCACATCTAAATCCAACATTTCTTTCAAACTCAATTCCACCGCGCCCAAAAACACGATCATATCCACGCTCACCCCGCTCAATAGCGCTTGCAATTCCTTATTGCGGCTCTTTTTAGAGTTCGTTTCTGAAAGCATCAAATCCCTACTCCCCATTTTAGAAAGAATGCTCTCAATGGAAATCACCGGGTAGCAAATGTTCATCATCCCACGACTATGCCCGATGATAATCTCTAAAACCACCATGATAGAAATTTCATTTTGAGCGACGATTTGGACCACATTCGCGCTGGATTCTTTAGCGTCAATAGTAGGAAACATCTCCACCACGGGCGACCACACTTCTTTTAAAATTTGCATCACCTGGCGTAAAATCGTATCCAATAAATTCAATTCAATATCGCTAAACTCCCTGTTTTGATCATACGCACTCCCCTTACCTCCTAATAGTCTGTCAATCATGGGGAAAGCGATGCTAGGATTGATTTCTAAAACCCCCGTTCCTCCCATAGGCTTCATGGAAAAGACATTAAAACTCGTAGGGCTAGGCAAACTCATCAAAAATTCACCATAAGTCATTTGATCCACGCTGTGGAGCTGGATCTCTACAATAGAACGCATGATAGAAGAGACTTGACTAGAAAGATTCCTAGCCATTTTGTCATGGATACTCCTAAAAGAACGCAATTGCTCCTTACTCACACGATTAGGGCGTTTGAAATCATAGAGGGTTACGCTGTGCTGCGGGATAATATCTTTTTTTTGGACATTTTGAATATCCACATTTTCATCAACGACTTCTAAAAGCGCATCAATTTCTTCTTGGCTTAAAATATCAGCCATGATCCACTCCTAAGGATTTACGCACCTTTTTAATCACTTCTTTAATGATTTGAGAAATGCGCGATTCAGTAATGCCTAAAATCTCTTTGATCTCGCTCAAATTCAACTCTTCAAAGTAATAAAGCTGGATAAGGATTTGCTCTCGTTCGCTCATTTGATTCAACGCTTTTTGGACATGCTCTAACAGCTCTTCTGCTTCAATCTTTTTAGTGATTTCATCTTGCTCAATCGCATTGAATTGCTCATCTATTGGCACTAACGCATAAATATCTGAAGCCGTTTTAGCTTCTCTAATCTTTTCAATATTTTCTCCTAGAGCTTCTGCTAAATACGCATCGCTAGGCTCTTTCCCATGCTCATTAAGGTGTTTGGTAATTTCAGCATCAATGCTTTTAATGAGTTTCCTGCTAGAGCGAGAAATCACATCTAAAGAACGCAAATAATCTAGCATCGCCCCATTGACACGAGTTTTAGCATACCCCCAAAAAGAATCGTTTAACGCGCTCTCATAACGCCTGGCTAATTTAATCAATTCTTCAGTGCCAATGGAAACCAGATCGTTAAAATCAATAGAGCTGGGCAAGCGCTCTTTTAAACGAAACGCCATCGCGCGCACGGCCGGTAAATACTGGATAGCGAGATCGTCTTGATGGTGGTGTTGTTGCTTATCATAGGCGTTCAAAACCTTTTCTATATTTTTTTCGCTGGTTTCAGTTTTTTGAATTCCTTTGGGCATTCTATTTTCCATCATCAAAATCATAACTTCTAATGTATTCTAAAATACTAGCCACTTCTTTTTCTCTGTTCTTAAACTCATGGTTGAAACGAAGCAAGCTCTCTTCAGTGCCTTTTTTGTCAAAAAGACAAATATCTAAATCCGTGCAAGCGATAAAAATAGACGCAAACAACAACGCGATCAAGTATCCCCCAAGCGTGGATAACACCGTCCATAATAAAATGCTCTCTGGCTCATTGAATTTCAACACCGAAAACACTAACCCTAAAAAAAACCCTACCACAACAGAAAAATGGATAAAATTTTGAACTCTCATCAGTCTACCCCAAATACTTCAAAAGCCTTTTAAAAAAGCTTTTCAAACCTTCTTTTGGTATTTCTAAAGCACCGGTTTCTAATTTAGAAACCAAAAGACCCGCTATCTGATCAATGGATTGCGAAAACAAATCATTAGGGGCTATTTTTCTCAAAATTTTGCGCTCCCTCACATAGCGTTTCAATAAGGAGCTGTTTTCAATCGCCCCTAAATAGTGCAATTCTAATGAAGCGATATTGTTTTTAGCCACCTTGAATAGCCTTTCATAAGTCGCCCTGCCTTCTTTAGGTTGGGCTACCATGTTAGCGATAAGGAACAATTCGTCTTTATTTTTGGAGTTGATTTTAATGCATGCATACGCATCGGTAATCGCTGAAGGATCGGGTGTGGTAACAATCACCACGCAATCGCTCGCATTCAAAAACGCTTGCGTAGTGGCTCCAATCCCAGCGCCTGTATCAACTACAATATAATCCAAAGAGCTTAAAACCCCCTCTTCATCCACGAATTGATCTAAAGCTTCCGCGCCGCTAATGTATTTTAAAATTTCTTCGCCACTATCCCCGGGAATTAAGCAAAGCCCGGGTTCAATCTCGCAAATGATTTCTTGCAATTTGGCTTCACCCTTTAAGGCATGCAAGATATTTTTATGGGTTTTCACCCCAAAAATCACATCTAAATTCGCTAAACCAATATCCGCATCAAACACCCCTACCTTATAACCTTTCTTATATAAAGAATAAGCTAAATTAGCGCTAATGTTGGATTTCCCCACGCCCCCCTTACCGCTTGTGATAGCGATGAATTTGGTATTCCCCTTATTATCAAAAAAACTTTTGGGATTTTTAGCGTTCATAAAATTATCCAAATGGCTCGCTTGATTACTCATGCTTGTTCCTTATTAGGGTTACTAAAGCCATCTAGCATGCAATCCACTAAATACTCATTAGTAGCCACTTTCAAATCCATAGGCACTTCCTGCCCGACAGAAAGATAACTGATAGGCTTTTGGCTTTCATGCACTAAAGAAAACAAATTCCCTAGCCCCCTGCTCTCATCTAATTTCGTAAAGATTAAAGTGTCAATCCCTAACACCCCAAAAGAATCATAAATGTCTTTCATGTCTTCGTATTTAGTGGTAACCGAAAGCACTAAGGACACATCAATATTATAACCCCCATCTATAAATTCCTTCAAACCGGCAATTTTTTCCTTATCGTATTGCGAATGCCCTGTCGTATCCACTAAAATAAAATCGCAGTATTCCAAAGCTTCAATTTCTTTAGCAAAATCTTTAGCGTCAATCACCGCTTCTATACTCATTTTCATTTTATTAGCATACCAACTTAATTGCTCCAAAGCCCCAATACGATAATTGTCTAAAGTGATAATGCCCACCTTGTATTTTTTAGCTAACATTCTAGAATAGCGCGCGGCTAATTTAGCTAAAGTCGTCGTTTTCCCCACGCCTGTTGGTCCTACAAGCATTAAAATGCGTTTTTGCCTTAAATTCAAATCTTCAGGGCGGCACAGGATCATTTTGCGCAACACTTCTCTAAAATAACGCTTGATCGTTACGGAATTTTCCCGCATGCGTAAAGGCATCAATTCCAAGCTCAATTGCATGATTTCATCTAAATGGCTGGATTTCATCCCGCTTTGTTTGGCCAGTTTGTAAATTTCTGCAAATTCTTGAGGGATATTAATAGAATTAGGGTTTTTCTCATCCCAAAACATGTTTTGAATGAGTTTTAAGCTGTCTCTGATTTTACTTAATTGCAGATTGATGTCTTTAATTTCTTCTTCTTGTTTGACTTCTCTTTTTTCTCTTTCTTTTTTATGGTTGGCTTCATCTTTTAAAGCTTGCAATAAAGCGTCTTGTTGGTTAGCCTCTAAAGGCGTATCCTCTAATGGAGCGTCTTTTTCTAAAAGGGTCTTATTTTTTGAAAAACTATAGTTGCGCTGACTGGATGAAACCCCGGCGAGTTTGCGCATTTCTTCTACAGTGCTTGAAAGCTGCATGACTACATCTTCTTCATTCAATTCTTCATCATACAAACTTTCTGGAATAAGGGGGCTTTAGGAGGTTTGTTTTCGCTTTCTTCTTCAACCGCCACAACGATTTCATAAAGCCCAGAAGAAGTGAGCGTTTTTTTACGGATTTCTTGGGTTTTAAACACCAGCGTATCCACCCCATGGTGGCTTTGAGCGATCTTTAAAGCTTCAGCGGCCGTCTCCCCACTATAGGTATAGAATTTCACCACTCCCCTTTTTTAAAAAGAATTTGTTGCAAAGCCAACGGCACTAATACCGAATCCCTTTCACTCCATTTAGGATGAGGTAAAGTCAGATCGTTTTGTCTTAAAATGACTTGATTGAAAGCGATAATATCAATGTCTAAAGTTCTTGGAGCGTCTTTAAAATCGCGCTTCCTTTGGCGCCCAAAACGCCTTTCTATATAAAAAACCAGAGCGAAAAAATGGCGCAAACTTAAAGATGTTTTAAGGATAATCGTAGCGTTATAAAAGTTAGGTTGCTTCGTGTAACCAAAAGGCGGGTTGATATAAACAGGCGAAGAAAAAATTTTCCCGATTCTACTATGATTTTTAAAGTATAAAAAACAATTTTTTAATATTTTTAAAGGATTTTTAAGATTAGATCCCAGCCCTAAAACCACCCTGTTAGAAAAATCAAGCCTTTTTTTAAAAAGGCTAGGGAAAAAGCGGCTAGTAAGGATCTCTCGCATCACAAAAGCTCAGCCCTAGAATTTTTGATCACCACTAAATCTTCAATGCGCACCCCAAAAATCCAGGGATATAAATCCCAGGCTCTACAGAAAACACCATGCCCTCTTCTAAAATGGTTTCGCTGCGCGATGAAATATAGGGAAGCTCATGAATGTCTAAGCCAATGCCATGCCCGGTGCTGTGAGTGAAGTATTGCCCATAACCATGATCGCTAATCACTCCCCTAGCCAAGCTGTCCGCTTCTTTACCGGTCATGCCCGCTCTAATGCCTGAAATAGCCTTTTCTTGCGCTTCTTTCACAATGTCATAAATCTTTTGACGCTCTTTATCCTTGAAACTCTGCTCTCTTGTGAAGACAAAATCTTTAGGGTTAAAAAAAGCCGTGCGAGTCCGATCAGAGCAATAGCGTTCGTATTTGATCCCCATATCTAAAAGAATGCTATGCTCCGCTTTTAAAAAATCCTTCGCGCTAGGCAAAGCATGGGGCTTGCTCGCGTTCGCATTCAAGGCTAAAATAGGCTCAAAACTCAGATCATAAACCCCCTCTTTAGTCAAAAAGTCCTTAACCTTATGTTGCAAATACCGCTCGCTCAACGACTCTTTTTCATCAAAAACCTTTTTCACATACTCAGCAAAATTTTCAAAAGCTTCAACATTCAGCGCTTGAGATTTTTTGAGAAGTTGGATTTCATGATCGTTTTTAATGATGCGTTTTTGGCGGTGGTAACTAGGCACGCCCTCTAAAGTAACCTTATCCCCAAGCGCTGAATTTAAACGCTTGTAGGTTTGTAAATTCACTTGATTGGGGTCAAAAAAGAGCTTTTTAACCGAACTCTTTGCAATCAAATCAATCGCGCTTTGGACTAAATCGCTAGACTCTATCACTTCCGCTAAAACGCCCTTTTTAGGCTGAACGCTTTCTTTAGCTTCTTGGGTGTAGCGAGAATCAGTGATAAAAAACGAGCGATCGTCTAATTGCAAAAACAAAGCGTTATCGCAACTATAAGCGCATTCAAAAAACATCGCATTTTCATTGAGCGTGAAATGGGCGTCTCTTTCTAATTCTCTCATCAATAGCCCCCTTTTATTTTTGGTTGTTAATGGGGTTATTAGGGTTGTTTTGTTGGGCTTCTTGGAACGCTTTCATTTCGGCTAAAATATTGACCATCGCCATTAAAGCCATGTTGTAACCAAGCGGGCCAAATCCCATGATCACGCCCCCACAAGCCGCTCCAGTGTAAGAATTTTTCCTGAATTCTTCTCTGGCTTGAATGTTAGTGAGATGCACTTCAATAACGGGCTTGCCCGCTAGCATGATCGCATCAGCAATCGCAATAGAAGTGTGCGAAAACGCTCCAGGGTTAATGATAATCCCTTCATAATCGCTGCCCACGCTCTCTTGAATTTTATCAATGATTTCGCCCTCAAAATTGGTTTGAAAAAACTCTAATTCCACATCTAAATTGCCTTGCTTCACGAAAGTTTGCATGATTTCATGGATTTGGTCTAAGGTTACCATGCCATAAAGTCTTGGGTCTCTGTGTCCTAACATGTTTAAATTAGGCCCTTGAATCACTAAAATTTTCATTGTTGATTTCTCCTTGTTTAATATGGAATGAGATCGCATTATAGCATAAGTTTTTATCTTACCCCTTAAATCCCCCTAAGAGCACATCACAAGAAACTACCGCTTGACTAGCATTAAACCCTTTGATGCTAAAAAGCGCTTTTATCCTTTTTTAAAAAAACAGCCATCATGACCATTCCTACAAAAAAACTTCCCGTAATGAAGAAATCAAAGGGGTCAAACCCGATACCAAAAACGAGATAAAAAGTGAGAGTCGTTAATATAAAGAGTGAGATTAAAGAGTTTTGCTTTATCCCGCTCCAAAAAATCTTTACAATGACTAATAAAAAAAAGAGCCAGATTAAAAAGCCTATGATTCCCCTAGTGGCTAGAACATGAATGATTTGGTTGTCGTATCTTTCATAACAAAGAATCAAATCTTTGGCTCTATAAGACTTTGATAAAGACAAAATCTCTTCTAATCTCTGGCATTTCTCGCTAGCGGCCATACCAAAAAAGGGCCTTAAACGCAAAACCGTTAGGGCTTCTTTCCAGCGCTCCAAACGCCACCCGATACTGCTATCAGCGTCCTTTTTAGCGTAGCGTTTCAAATCTTCTTCAAAGCTTTGGTTTTGAACCCTAGATTGCTCTATTGCCCCCTTTTTTTCTAAAGCGTTACTCCCCATATACAAAGCGCTCAAAATAAGACTCACAACCACCATATAACCCAATGGTTTGAGCGATTTTTTGGCGTATAAAATAAAGCAAGAAAGGATTAAAAAAGTAGCTATAAAAGCGATTGTCGCGCTCCTTGTAGCGCTTAAAATAACGACTAAAAACCCCACAAAAACAGAAAGCGTGAAAAAAAGTTTCTCTTTTTGATTTTGCGAATAAAGCGCATAAATATAACAGCCTAAAATGGAAACGTTCACTAAAACCACATACTCCTTAACCGTGCTAAACCCTTGCGCTCTAGGCATGTTAAAATAAATTTTTTGCACCAATGAAAGCAAGCCGTTGATGAAATTGGCAACAGCCATGCTGTAAAAAAGGATTTTTTGATTCAATTTGATTCTTAAACAACTGGCAAAAAGCAAGCACAACGCCCCGCAAGCATAAGTTAAGGACATGTTTAGGGCAAATAAATTGTAGCGGAAAGTTTGGCTATCATGCATGTTAAACATGTTAGGGAAGATGCTTAAAAACACGCCCAAAAAAGCCAGAGTAAGCCATTTGAAAGGCATTGTTTTTAGATGATTAATTCTAAAAATCTCTTTCAAAGACGCTTGGAAATAACACCTAAAAAACAAAAAAACCATTAAAACAATCAATAAGACTTGCGTTAAAGGCTTTTTAAACGAAGTGAGAAAGAAAAGGGCAAAAATTAAAGTGAAGACAGAATCCGCACTAAAAAAGGCTTTTAAACGCTCTTTCAACACAAACTTGCCATGCCCTAAAACCGATAAAATTATCTGTCTTTAATGCCTAACTTTTCAATCAAAACCACATAACGCGCATGATCGGTGCGTTTGATGTATTTCAACAAGTTGCGTCTTTGAGCGACTAATTTTAAAAGCCCTAAACGACTGGAATGATCTTTGGGGTTAGTTTTTAAATGCTCGGTTAAAAGCCTGATCCTTTCATTCAACAACGCCACTTGCACCTCACAAGAACCCGTATCGTTTTGCTTAGTGGCAAACGCCTTAATGATTTCTTGTTTTTTCTCCAGATTCAAAGCCATAACGACCTCCTAATTGGTAATAATTTTAAAGATCGCATTATAGCGTAAAATAAGCTTTTTTGTGTCATACTCTTAAACTTTATATTATAATAAGCCTAAAAAGACAAACCACCTACCTTAAGGCATTGATTTTAGATTATGGCAAACGAACGCTCCAAATTAGCTTTTAAAAAGACTTTCCCCGTCTTTAAACGCTTCTTGCAATCCAAAGACTTAGCCCTTGTGGTCTTTGTGATAGCTATTTTAGCGATCATTATCGTGCCGTTACCGCCTTTTGTGTTGGATTTTTTACTCACGATTTCTATCGCGCTATCGGTGTTGATTATTTTAATCGGGCTTTATATTGACAAACCGACTGATTTTAGCGCTTTCCCCACTTTATTGCTCATTGTAACCTTGTACCGCTTGGCTTTAAATGTCGCCACGACCAGAATGATTTTAACGCAAGGCTATAAAGGGCCTAGTGCGGTGAGCGATATTATCACAGCGTTTGGGGAATTTAGCGTGAGCGGGAATTATGTGATTGGGGCTATTATCTTTAGTATTTTAGTGCTGGTGAATTTATTAGTGGTTACTAATGGCTCTACTAGGGTTACTGAAGTAAGGGCGCGATTCGCTCTAGACGCTATGCCAGGAAAGCAAATGGCGATTGATGCGGATTTAAATTCAGGGCTTATTGATGATAAGGAAGCTAAAAAACGACGCGCCGCTCTAAGCCAAGAAGCGGATTTTTATGGCGCGATGGATGGCGCGTCTAAATTTGTCAAAGGCGATGCGATCGCTTCTATCATCATCACGCTTATCAATATCATTGGAGGGTTTTTAGTGGGCGTGTTTCAAAGGGATATGAGCTTGAGCTTTAGCGCTAGCACTTTCACTATCTTAACCATTGGCGATGGGCTTGTAGGGCAAATCCCTGCCTTAATCATTGCGACAGCGACCGGTATTGTCGCCACTCGCACCACGCAAAACGAAGAAGAGGACTTTGCTTCCAAACTCATCACACAGCTCACCAATAAAAGCAAAACCTTAGTGATTGTGGGGGCGATTTTATTGCTTTTTGCAACCATTCCTGGACTCCCTACCTTTTCTTTAGCGTTTGTAGGGACTCTCTTTTTGTTCATCGCATGGCTGATTAGCAGGGAGGGAAAAGACGGGTTGCTCACTAAATTAGAAAATTATTTGAGTCAAAAATTCGGCTTGGATTTGAGCGAAAAACCCCACAGCTCTAAAATCAAACCCCACACCCAAACCACAAGGGCTAAAACCCAAGAAGAGCTTAAAAGAGAAGAAGAACAAGCGATTGATGAAGTGTTAAAGATTGAATTTTTAGAATTGGCTTTAGGCTATCAGCTCATCAGTCTTGCGGACATGAAACAAGGGGGCGATTTGTTAGAAAGGATTAGGGGCATTAGAAAAAAGATAGCGAGCGATTATGGTTTTTTGATGCCTCAAATCCGGATCAGGGATAATTTGCAACTCCCCCCAACGCATTATGAAATCAAGCTTAAAGGCATTGTGATTGGTGAGGGCATGGTGATGCCAGATAAGTTTTTAGCCATGAATACCGGTTTTGTGAATAAAGAGATTGAAGGCATTCCTACTAAAGAGCCAGCTTTTGGAATGGACGCTTTATGGATTGAAACCAAAAATAAAGAAGAAGCCATTATTCAAGGCTATACCATTATTGATCCAAGCACCGTTATTGCGACACACACCAGCGAATTAGTGAAAAAATACGCTGAAGATTTTATCACTAAAGACGAAGTGAAATCCCTTTTAGAGCGCTTGGCTAAAGACTATCCTACGATTGTAGAAGAGAGTAAAAAAATCCCCACCGGTGCGATCCGATCAGTCTTGCAAGCCTTGTTGCATGAAAAAATCCCCATTAAAGACATGCTCACTATTTTAGAAACGATTACCGATATTGCCCCATTGGTTCAAAACGATGTGAATATCTTAACCGAACAAGTGAGAGCAAGGCTTTCTAGGGTGATCACTAACGCTTTTAAATCTGAAGACGGGCGTTTGAAATTTTTAACCTTTTCTACCGATAGCGAACAATTTTTGCTGAATAAATTGCGAGAAAATGGCACTTCTAAGAGCTTGCTACTCAATGTGGGCGAATTGCAAAAACTCATTGAAGGGGTTTCTGAAGAGGCCATGAAAGTCTTGCAAAAAGGGATCGCTCCGGTGATTTTGATCGTAGAGCCTAATTTAAGAAAAGCTCTTTCTAATCAAATGGAGCAGGCCAGGATTGATGTGGTCGTGCTAAGCCATGCGGAATTAGATCCTAACTCTAATTTTGAAGCCTTAGGCACGATCCATATTAACTTTTAATGGATAAATAATTGATAAAAAAGGAGAATGATGCAAGTTTACCACCTTTCACACATTGATTTAGACGGCTATGCATGCCAGCTTGTTTCAAAACAATTTTTTAAAAATATCCAATGCTATAACGCTAATTACGGGCGTGAAGTCTCAGCGAGAATTTATGAAATTCTAAACGCAATCGCTCAATCTAAAGAGAGTGAATTCCTTATTTTGGTTAGCGATTTGAATTTGAATTTAAACGAAGCAGAGTATTTGCAAGATAAAATCCAAGAACACCGCTTGCAAAATAAAAACATTCAAATCCAGCTTTTGGATCACCATATCAGCGGTAAGGAAGTGGCTGAAAGTTTCCATTGGTATTTTTTAGACACGAACCGTTGCGCGACTAAAATCGTGTATGAATTTTTAAAAAAGCATTACGCTCTTTTAGAGCCAAAAAACACAACATGGCTAGAGCCTTTGGTGGAAATGGTCAATTCTGTGGATATTTGGGACACGCAGGGTTATGGCTTTGAATTAGGCAAGGTGTGTATGCGCATGATTAACCAAAGCTCTGAATTGAATCGTTTCATGTTTGATGATGAGAACCGCGATTATAAATTAAAGCTTTTAGAAGAAGTTAAAAACTATTTGTTTTTAGAAAATGCCCCTGTAGCCTATGATAACGATTTGTTCAGGCTTAAAAAAATCGCTTTAGGGGGCGACCCTGATACAGAAACGATGGACAATATTTCTTCAAACGCGCAAACGCATTTGCTCTCTTTAAAAAAGCATGATTGCAGCGTTTATTACCAGGATAAAAAAGGGTTTTTAAGTTATTCTATGGGGGTATTAGCGTGTTGGCTAATCTTTTTTTAACGCAAAATCCGGATTTTGATTTTTATATAGATGTGAACGCTAAAGGGAATGTGAGCTTAAGGGCGAATGGGAATTGCGATGTGTGCGAACTCAGTCAAATGTGTTTTAATGGGGGCGGGCATAGGAATGCGAGCGGAGGCAAGATTGATGGCTTTAGGGAGAGTTTCAATTATAGGGACATTAAAGAACAAATTGAAGAAATCTTCAATAACGCTTAAGACTAATCTGTTTAGAAAAAACTAACAAAAACTAACAAGAGTTTAAAAACTCTTTTTGATAAGGTTTAAAAATTTTCATTCTATCGTTTTATAGCAAAAACTCATTTTCTTAAGGGAATGAGGGGTATTTTAAAAACTATTCCCCTAACCCCAAAAAACCGCTTTTTTAAAAAACTATCGCTTGATTAAAATCAAGCTCTCTTAATCATTTGATTGTAAAAAACGCTTTTTTAGTATTTTTAGGTTTTTTAAATTATCATCACGCCAACGCAAATAATCATTTTAAGTTATCTCTCTATTTTATTGTTTTTTGTTGCGGGTATTTGGAGCATGTTAGGGTTTGGGGTATAGTGAGCGGCTATCTTAAAAAGAAGATGACCAACTATGAAACTACTATTAGCAATCATAGTTTTAATGGCTCTCACAACGCCACTATACTAAAATTTTAGTGCAAGCTAGAGTTTAGCTAGCGTTTTCTTTGTGTATTTTTCTTGTATCCCATAAAAATCCCACAAAAATAAGACTTTTTCAATATCTAATGAAAACAGAGCCAAAGTTTGTATTTTGATAAATATTTAAATCCATGAATTGATACGAATTTATTTGAGTGTTTTTTTAACCAAAATACCCTACTAATCGCAGATAAAATGATCACGCTCCTAGCTAAACACCAGCATGATATAAGTGTCTCTATTATCGCTATTAAAATATTTGACTTTACCCGCTTCACACCCTCATTCTAATCTATTTTTTAGCAAAAAGAATTTATTCTTCACACGCCGGTTTGGGGTAGCAAAAACGATAGCCTCTGCGCCTTACGGTTTCAACCGTGGAAATCCCCAAGGGTTTATCCATTTTTTGGCGGATTTGATTGATAGCCACTTCAATCACATTAGGGGTAACCATTTCAGGCTCTTCCCAAATAGCGTCTAAAAGCTGTTCTTTGGAGACGATTTGATCCCTATGTCTGGCAAGATGGGTAAGCACTTCAAAAGGCTTTCCTTTAACTTCAACTTCACGCCCCTTGTAAATAATCTTTTCTTCATCAGGGCTAATGGTCAAATCCCCAATTTCAATCACATTAGAACCCCAAAACCTCAAACGAGCCTCAATCCTTGCGACTAAAGCCTTAATGCTGCGATAAGGCTTAGCGATATAATCGTCCGCGCCCTGCTCAAACGCATGGACTTCTTCTTCGCTTGTAGGGTTATCAGAAGAAACTAAAACAACAATAGAAGAATGCTTTTCCTTGATTCTAGAAACAAAACTTAAAGCGTTTTTATCGCTAACCATAACCAAGTCGTAATTCCTAATATCCATAAGATATTCCCCATCCTCTAAACTCTCTGTTACATCAGCCATAAAGCCTTTAACATTTAAGCCCTTTTCAATTTCTCCACCCAAAACAGAATTTTTTTCAATCAGTAGAACGCGCATGGTGTATGACTCCTGCATTTAAGAGTAATTCAAGCACTGATTATATCATAATTTTAAATTAGTTTAAGAAAATATTAATAAAAGTTATCGCTTGATTAAAATCAAGCCCTTGATTATTGGTTGTAAAAAATGCCTTTGAGCGTTTTTATGGATAATTTTTAAAATCATTTGCTAAAAACCACCATTTTATTGTATAATCACAAATCCAACCATTCCTTATGGTTTGGTTGGCACCGCTAAGATTAAAGGGTCACCTCCCCCTCCTTTCCCTTTGTCTTGGCGGTTGTTTTTTAACTCCTTGTTTTAATTCTTATTTTTAACCGCTTGATTACGATTTTAAGATTTTGTTTGACTAAGCTTGATTTTTAGGTAAAAGCCTAAGGTATGCGATCTCGCTAGGGGCTAAAAACCTTAAAGGAATCCCCCAATACCCTGCCCCACTGCTCACATAAATTTGAGTGGTGGGGCTGTGCTTGTATAAACCATGTAAATAGGTTTGCGCTAACTTGACTAAAAGGCTAAAAGGAAAGATTTGCCCTGCATGGGTATGCCCTGAAAGCACTAAATCTACAGAGTGGCTTTCTTTGAGGCTTCTAATTTGTTTGGGCTGGTGGGCTAAAAGGATCGTAGGCTTACTCTCATTGCGTTTTTTTAAAGCTTTGTCAATATCAGGGGCAAAATTTTGATGCTTCCTTGCGAAATAATCATACACACCGCACAAATTGATCCCCCCTAAATGCACGCACTCATTCCCCAAAATCGTCAAATTTAAAGTTTCAAGAAACGATAAAATCGGCTCTATGCCATGATAATACTCATGATTTCCTGGCACATAAAAAGTGCCATGCGTGCTTTTAAGGTTGTTTAAGGGCAGTAAAAAAGATTTGACTTTTTCAATGCTTTCATCCACTAAATCCCCCCCAATCAGCACCATATCCACTTCTTTTTGATTGACTTCTTCTACAATGTAATCAACAAAATCTTTTTGCAACAAACTCCCCACATGCATGTCTGTGAGTAAAATAATCTTTAATTCTTTATCCAGCTTATCCAAATAAATAGGGGTTTCTTTGATTTTAGGGCGGGCCAACCCTTCATAAAAGCCACGCCAAAAATACCCTAATAACGCCAGATAAAACCCCAATTTTAAAAAGTTTTTTAAACTTTTACGCCTTGAGTGCAAAAAATCTATTTTTTCTATGGAGTAAGAAAACCCGTAAAAACTTAAAGAAAGGATAAAAATAATAAAAGATACAAACGAACACGCCGAAGTCAAAACAAACAAATGGCTAGGCATAGCATTTCTATAAAAAGCAAAAGCCGCCTCACCCGCGCTCAAAAGGATAAAAAACCCCAAATAAGCGTATTGAGAGATTTTTTTTAAGGTTAAAAACGATTTTAATATCCTAAAAGAACTATAATTCAAAAGACATAAAACCAATAAAAACGCTATAGAGATCAGCATACCACCCTTTTTGTAGTCATAATGTTTTGGCTATATTAGCATATTAACGCTAATACACCCTTTAGGTTTCATCTTGCTATTGTTTCCTTTTTTATCAGTCTCAACCCCCACAGAAAGAGAAAAGTATCCCTCCCTTTAAAAGAGTGTGAGTTTGGATACAATAATAAAAAATGCGCTTAAAGCCATAGAAAGGAGATATAATGCAATTAGACGAAGATTTAGAATTCGTTACAAAAGTCTTTAACCCTAACAGAGCGTTTGCCAAGCAAGCTAGGATTAAAAACATGTGCGAATATAAGGATTTAGTGCATGAAGCCAATGAAGATTATGAACATTTTTGGGGCGAGTTAGCCAAGCAAAAACTCACATGGTTTAAACCTTTTGATAAGGTTTTAAACAGCGATAACGCCCCTTTTTTCAAATGGTTTGAAAACGGCAAAATCAATGTTTCTTACAATTGCATAGACAGGCATTTAAAAGACAAAAAAAATAAAGTGGCGATCATTTTTGAAGGGGAAATGGGGGATTATAATGTCATCACTTACAGAAAACTCCACTCTGAAGTCAATAAAACAGCCAACCTTTTAAAAAACGAATTCAATGTCAAAAAAGGCGACAGGGTCATTATCTATATGCCTATGATTGTAGAAAGCGTTTATATGATGCTCGCATGCGCTAGGATTGGAGCGATCCATAGCATCGTTTTTGCTGGGTTTAGCCCTGAAGCCTTAAGGGATAGGATCAACGACGCTCAAGCCAAATTAGTTATCACAGCGGACGGGACTTTTAGAAAAGGCAAACCTTACATGCTCAAACCAGCCCTTGACAAGGCTCTAGAAAATAACGCCTGCCCTAGCGTGGAAAAAGCGCTCATTGTGATACGAAACGCCAGAGAGATTGACTATGTGAGAGGGCGCGATTTTGTCTATAATGAAATGGTCCATTACCAATCCGATAAATGCGAACCTGAAATGATGGACTCTGAAGATCCTTTATTCTTGCTCTATACAAGCGGATCAACCGGAAAGCCTAAAGGCATTCAACACAGCAGTGCAGGGTATTTGCTATGGGCACAAATGACGATGGAGTGGGTTTTTGATATTAGAGATAACGATAATTTTTGGTGCACCGCTGATATTGGCTGGATCACAGGGCACACTTATGTGGTTTATGGGCCTTTAGCTTGCGGGGCGACGACTTTGATACTAGAAGGCACGATGTCTTATCCGGATTATGGGAGATGGTGGAGGATGATAGAAGAATACCGCGTGGATAAATTCTACACTTCCCCCACCGCTATAAGAATGCTGCATGCTAAAGGCGAAAACGAACCCTTAAAGTATAATTTAGAATCGCTCAAAGTTTTAGGAACGGTGGGAGAGCCCATTAACCCTACGGCATGGAAATGGTTTTATGAAAAAATCGGCAATTCAAAATGCAGTATCGTGGATACTTGGTGGCAGACAGAAACAGGCGGGCATATTATCAGCCCTTTACCGGGAGCTACGCCTATAAGGGCCAGTTGTGCAACTTTACCTTTGCCTGGCATCCATGCAGAAGTTTTAAACGAAGATGGCACTAAAACAAAGCCCGGAGAGCAAGGGTTTTTATGCATCACTAAGCCATGGCCTTCTATGGTAAGAAACATTTGGGGCGATGAAAAACGATACATTGATAGCTATTTTTCTCAGATCAAGTTGAATGGGGAATATGTCTACCTCTCTGGAGATGGCGCTATCGTGGATGAAAACGGATACATCACTATTATTGGGCGCACAGATGATATTGTGAATGTGAGCGGGCATAGGATTGGCACGGCTGAAGTGGAGAGCGCTATTTCTAAACATGAAATGGTGGCTGAATGCGCGGTAGTGGGTATCCCTGATACGATTAAAGGAGAGGGCTTGTTTGCGTTTGTGGTGCTGTGCGATGGGGCTAAATGCAATCTTGGCGAGAGTTTAGAATTGTTAAAAGAAATGAATCATATCTTATCCGTTGAGATTGGAAAGATCGCGAAATTAGACAATGTCATGTATGTGCCGGGTTTACCTAAAACCAGGAGCGGGAAAATCATGAGAAGGCTTTTGAAATCTATCGCCAAAAAGGAGCCCATCACTCAAGATTTAAGCACGCTAGAAGATGTGAATGTGGTTAAAGAAATAATGAGTATCGTTCAAATGGAGGAGTAAAATCTCAAAAATGCTTTTTGGCGTTTTTTAGCCAAATAACAAGAGCCAATTTCAATCAAGCGGTAATTTCTCATAAATCGTAAGAACGCCTACCGCTCGCGTTATTTCACCACTCAAAAAGCGTTTTAACTTTCTTTAAATCTTTATACTCCACGCTTTTGATAGCGTGATCCTCTAATTCAAAATCCGCGCTCAAATCGTTAGCGTCTTTAAGGACGGCTTGAAAGCTTTCTTTATTTGTGAGTTTGACTCCCACTTTTTCGCCTAAAGAAAGCTTGAAGTGTTTGGGGGTTTTAAGCACTCTTTCTAACCCCATAGAGCTCACTTCCAAAATATAAGCGTCTTGGATAAAATCGCACACATCTAATAAGGGCGAAATCACCTCGCTCACTTGTTGGCAAATGTCCAAGCTAACCGCCCCATTAGGGTTTTTAAGGCTCACCCTTAAAACATGCTGCTCGTTTTCTTTAACCAAACTCACATCATAAAGCAAGTATCCCAAGCTTTCAATCACGCCCTCTATTTTCTCTTCTATTTTTTTAGTCATTATCTTTCCCTTTAGCGATTTCATTGAATATGGCGTCTAGGCGGAGTTGCTTTTCTAAGCTGTTGTCTGAAACAAAACTGAGTTTTGGGCATTTAAACCACCCGCTCGCCTGCAAAACAAATTGCCTAATCAAACCCTCAGCTTTTTTCAATTTAGAAAGGATTTTATGATCTGATGAAAGCACAAACACATAAGCGTGGTGCTTCCCTTTAGAGCATTCCACTTTAGTAACGCTTAAAGAATTCAACTCGCCATCATTCAAACTCGCTAAAGCCTCTTGCAGTAATTCTAAAAGATTGGATTCTAAGCGTTCTTTATGAGCGTTCATTAGAGAGTTCTTTTTTATGGATTTCTTTATAGGTTTCAAACACATCGCCCACTTTAATCTCATTATAATTGTCCAGCATGATTCCGCACTCATAGCCCTTAGAAACTTCCTTCACATCATCTTTAAAGCGTTTCAAAGAAAGGATTTCGCCGGTATGAACCACCACGCCATCTCTAATCAAACGCGCCTTAATGCCACGAGCGATCACCCCATCACTCACCACACACCCGGCTATCGTGCCTACTTTAGGGATATTAAAGGTTTCTCTCACTTCCGCTTGCCCGGTATGCTCTTCTTCAATAATAGGACTCATCAAGCCTAATAACAGCGATCGCATTTCTTCAATCAAGGCATAAATCACCGTGTAAGTTTTGATGCTCACATTGTATTCTTTAGCCTTATTTTTCACATTACCGGTGGGGCGGATGTTAAAGCCTAAAATCACGGCATGCTCACTGCTAGAAACCAGGCTCAAATCATTCTCAGTAATGCCCCCACCCCTGAGTGGATCACTTGAATCGCCACTTCTTCGTTATTAAGCTCTAACAAGCTGTTTTTAATGGCTTCTAGGCTTCCTTGCGTATCCGCTTTAATGACTATAGGAATGTTTTTTAATTCCTTATTAGCGACCATTTCTGAAAGCTCATCAAAAGACACTTTAGTGCTTTTACTCAACGCTTTTTGGCGCAAATAAGTCGCCCTCTTTTGAGCTTGCAAGCGCGCGATAGAATCGTTTTCTACCCCTATTAAAACAGATCCTGCAGGCGGCACTTCGCTCAAGCCTGTGATGAGAGCCACCATAGAGGGTTTTAAACTTTGAATGCTCTTGCCTTGATCGTCAGTCATCGTTCTTACTTTACCAAACGCCATTTCGGCAAAAAAGCTATCCCCCACGCTCAAAGTCCCGCTTTGGACAATCACAGTGGCTACTGCCCCACGCCCTTTTTCCACGCTTCCTTCTAAAACAACCGCTCTAGCACTGCCCTCTTCTATGGCTTTTAATTCCATAATATCCGCTTGGATAAGAATGGTTTCTAACAGATTGTCAATGCCATCGCCCGTTTTAGCTGAAACAGGGATAAACTCATGCTCTCCGCCCCAATCCACAGGGTTATAACCAAGCTCAGCGCATTCGGCTTTGAGTTTGTCCGGATTCACATTAGGCTTATCCATTTTATTCATCGCAAAAATCACAGGCACATTAGCCGCCTTTGCATGCTCTAAAGCTTCAATAGTCTGTTGCTTCACGCCATCATCAGCCGCTATCACAATCACTGCAATATCTGTAACTTGAGCCCCACGATTACGCATCTGGCTAAAAGCTTCATGCCCTGGGGTGTCAATGAAAGACACCCATTTGCCATTTTTTTCCACCATGTAAGCGCCAATGTGCTGAGTGATCCCCCCAGCTTCAGTGTGAGCGACTCTTTTATCACGGATTTTATCTAATAGTGAAGTTTTACCATGATCCACATGCCCCATGATAGTCACCACAGGCGGGCGCTCTTTTTTCACCCCTTCTAGCACTTCTTCTACTTCAAATTCTTCTAAAGTGTTTTGAACAGAAATTTCTAAATGGAACTCTTCGGCTAAAATTTCTATGCTATCCTTATCCAAAAAGTCGTTTTTAGTTACCATAAGCCCTAAATTAAAGAGGGTTTTAATCACATCAGCCAAATTCAAATTCGCTTTTTGCGCGAATTCATAGACGCGCACTTCTTCAGGGATTGCAATCGCGCTTTGGATCACTTTTTGGCTGTTATCGTTACGGAATGCACGCTTTTTTTTGGATTGTCGTTTGATCCCGCTTTCATTCATCCAAGGGTTTTTTCTTTGGACGCGCACCCTGTCGTTGATGTTTTGGCGGATTTCTTTTTCTTCTTCTTCCTTGTTGAGATTATCCTGTTCATGCAAATCAAACAATAAGATTTCATCGGTTTCATCATCATAAATATCATTGCCCTTAAAATCCCTCGCATCGCTAAAATCAATTTTATGGGATTTGTTGTTTTTGGCGGTGGGGGTGGCTTTGGGCTTACTGGGTTTTTTGGCTTTTTTAGCCTCTTGTTTGTCTTTTTCTTGCCATTCTTTTTTAATGTCTTCAAAAATAGCCGCCGCGCTTTGAGTGGGTTTTTTGCTTTCTGTTACGCTGTTTTCAATTTCATTTTCTACTTCATCGTTGCGTTTAATCACCCTAAAACCGGTGCGTCTTTTAATGTTTTCATGGCGTTTGATCTCTTGCTCTTGCTTTTTAACTTCGCTGATTTCTTTTTTAGCGTTGTTAGTGTTATTGGTGCTGTTAGCGTTGTTAGCGTTGCTTTGGGTGAGCTTATTTAGGGCTTCTCGGCTTTTTTGGATTTCTTGGAGTTTTTGCTTGGCTTTTTCTATTTGAGAGTGGCTAACCGCTTTAGGGGTGTTTTCTACAGGGGGCGTTTGGTTTTCAAAAGTGTTGACAATCTCTATCCCTCCCTTCTTTTTAGCAATGGGCGTGGGAGCTTCTTTTTTCTTTTCTTTAGTTTTTTTGGGCTTTGGCTGGCTTTTTGTTTCTTCTTTTTTAGGCGTTTTAGAAACCTTTTTGTTAAGAGATTTAGACGCTACGGCTGTATTCAAATCGTCTTTATTGTCTTGTTCAGGATTTTTAGCGGGTTGATTAGCTTGTATTTGTTCTTTAATGCCATCCACAATGTATTTGTATAGCTTGCCGGCTTGCTCTGGGGTCATTTTAGAATTTGTCTTAAGCTCTAAACCAATATCTTTGGCTTGCTCGATCACATTTTTAAGCTCTTTTTGGGTCTTACCAAGCTCGGCTAAAAATTCTTTTAAATCAACCATACCACTCATGCTATGCTTCTCTCCTTAATCCAAGTAATGATATTTTTGGTATCTTTTGGGGCGTTCTTTATTTTTGAAACCGCTTTCAACAACTTTTTTTCTCCATTTTTCAAACAATTTCCACACACATAAAAACTACGGCCTTTGCCATCAAACTCCATGATTTGATTGTCAAAGCTTTTCAAACGCAACAAATCCTTTTGAGGTTGGCGCATTCTGCACGCCACACACATGCGGATTTTAATTTCAGTCTTTCTCAATAAGAACCCCATCATTATCAAAATCTAAAACCGCTACCCTAAATTTAGGGAATTTCTTGCTCAAAACCTGCTTTAATTTAGGGGCGTCCTCTTCATAACACATGTTAAAAAACGACGAACCGCTCCCTGAAAGCGTGCTCATTAGGGCGTTATTTTCTAAAGCGAGCTTTTGGATCGCAAACAACACGGGGTAAGTTTGCATGCGCTTATATTGATGCATCCTGTCTTTAGAACAACAACGCAATAAATCCCACTTCCCCTGCACAATCGCCATCGTCATCAAACTCGCATGCGAAAGGTTAAACACGCTTTCTTGCACGCTGTAACGCTTGGGCAAGAGATGGCGCGATTGCTTGGTGGAAATGGCCCTATTAGGGATCACCATCACCGCTTTTAAAAAAGAGGGGATTTTGGTTTTTAAACTTATCACTTTCTTTTTTTCCACAAACGCTGCATTATACCCCCCAAACACCGCCGGGGTGATATTATCCGGGTGGTTTTCATAAATTAGAGCGGTATTGACAATGTTTTCTCTATCAAAAGCAAACCCTAAAAACGCAAACGCTGAAGCGACCGCCCCCACAATCATCGCCGAGCTAGACCCCATGCCCCTTGTAATAGGGACTTTATTATGCAATAAAAATTTAAACGAGCCGTCATTCCCATGCTTTTTTAAAATCTCATAAAACACTTTAGTGAAAATATTGTTGGTTAAAAACTTAGGGATCCCTTCACCCTCCCCAACCAATTTCACCGCATGGAAGCTGCTAGGCTCAATAAAAAAACGATTGCGTAAATTCAAACTCAAACCCAAGCAATCAAAACCGGGGCCTAAATTCGCACTTGTTGCAGGAACACTCACTACCAAATTTTAAACCCCTATTGTTGATACCCTTTCATTTTTAAAACTAGCATTATACACTAAATAGGAGGCAAAATGTAAAACGGCGTGTTCAATTGGGTAAATTTGTCTTTCTCTAAAAAAGAGGGCAGCATGAAATCTTTTGGCGCAATTTTCAAATCCTTAAAATCGGTTAAGCTTTCCCTTTCTTTTGAAACAAAGTATTTATTGGCATACGCCAAAATGGGCGTGTTGTCGTTAAAATCAAAGCCTGTGGTTGAATAGAGTTCAAAGTCATGGATTAAAGCCAAAGTGTGTAAGAAAACATGCGTGAGCTTTAGGCTAGTGAAACTCCCTGGCCCTTTAGCGTAATAAACCCCTTTAATCGCCGGTAAAGTAGGGTTTTTAAAATCTTTGAATAATTGCGAAAAAACCTCCACTAAAGCTTCGCTTGTTTTTGATTTGGAAGTGTAAGAAGTGCATAAAAAATTGTTTTGATATACCCCAAGCAAAACTCTCTCGCCTAAAGAGATAAGTGCTAAATCCAATTCCAAAAAATAAACCCTAATTTAGGATTAAGCGAAAGCCTTTTGCAACGCAAACTCTTTAGCCGGATCCGTAGCGATCAAAACTTCGTAATTTTTAGCGTCCGCTAAAATGGCTTTAACCAACATGGAATTGAGTTTATGACTCCCTGAAAAAGAAGTGTATTTGCCCACCACAGGCATGCCTAAGACCATTAGATCCCCCATAGCGTCTAAAATCTTGTGGCACACGAATTCCTTTTCGCACCTTAAGCCCTCTTTATTCAAGATGCTGTTTTCATCCAGCACGATACAATTATTCAAGCTCCCCCCTTTAGCCAAACCAATGGATCGCAAGTAATTCACTTCTTGCAAAAACCCAAAGGTGCGGGCTTTAGCGACTTGCTCTTTGTAAGCGGTTTTACTAAAGACGAAATGATGGGCTTGCTTAGCGATAACCGGATGGTTAAAATCAATCGTGAAATTCAAAGAAAATTGGCTGTCTGGCTCAATTTTAACGAATTTATCGCCCTCTCTAATCTCAACGGCTTGCTTGATTTCCATCACTTTTTTAGGAGCGTCTAATTCTTTAATCCCTGCTTCGTCTAAAAGCATGCAATAAATCAAAGCACTCCCATCCATGATAGGGATCTCTTCGTTATCCACAGAGATTTTAAGATTGTCAATACCATACGCATGGATAGCTGAAAGCAAATGCTCAATCGTAGAAATTCTAGCGTTATCCTTACCCAACACGGTTGCCATTCTAGTATCCACGATGTTTTCAGGTTTTAAGGGGAGCTTCACGCCCAAATCAGAGCGGTAAAAAACAATGCCTTGATTTTCTCCTAAAGGCTCTAAAACAAGCTTCACAGGAACGCCCTTGTGCAAGCCTATCCCTACTAATTCCACAGAGTGGTTAATGGTTGTTTGTTTCATAATACTTCCTTTATGTCTAGTATATCGTCATTTTTAGTGATTATTTTAATATTTTTATTTACTAAAAGCCGTTCAACCTCTTTTAGAGATAAAATTTTATTTTGAAAAACGATTTGAGCGCTCTTGACTTCTTTTAAAATCAAGCACTCTCCAAAGCACACAATCGCCCCTTCGCACACCCCATAAACCGACACACAGCCCTCTGAAATAATCTTCGCTCCATTGTGGATATTACCCAAAAAAATAAGATGATTAGCGCTATAAATCTCTTCCCCACTCCTGATATGGCGCTCATAAATCGTTGTTTTAGGTTCTGTTTTAGAATGATTGGGTTTTGAATGGTTGGTTTCTTCTTTTAAAGACATGGTTTTGATATGACGCCCATTTAAAGCGCGATTCGTTTCTAAAAACAAAAGCTGGTGTTTGTGCAAAATGGCTTTGACTTCTGGTTCAATATCGTATTTAAAAATAATAAGAAAATATTGCAAAAGGGCATGGTTTTTTTCTAAAAATTCCATGACCACTTCAGGATCTTGCTTTTCAATTTCAAACGCATGCACATTTTTTTGATTGGTTTTTAACATGACTATCCTTTCATTAAAAGCCGTTTGGCTTGCTCTATGGGGGTGATGATATTGGTTTTTATCCATTGCTCATTAAGCCATTCATTGGGCCGGACAAAAACCCCTTGCAAAAGCATCCCTAAATGCAACCCGCTCCCTAATTTCAAACCACTACTCCCCACGCTTTCATCGTCTTTTAAATGCGCTAAAAAAACGCACAAACCTAACCCATAGCAATTGATTAAACTATTACCATAAAAATCCAACTCCCCCTTAAAAACCCTCTTCACCGATGGATCAAACGCTAAAGATAAATCCTTACTGGGTATCAAATCCACCCCTAAATGCAAGAATTGGAACAACACCTGATTGTCCTTTAAGATACGCCGATTTTCTAAAAAATTGCTTACCATTTTAAAAGGCCCGTTCAAAGGTTTTAGTGCTTGAAAATGAGAAAAATCCTTATAAAAATCCCCTTGATCTAAAGCGATCTTGTGGATTTTTTCTAAATCTTTTGGGCGCGCGTTGGAAAATATTTCCAATAAAGTTTGCTCAGTGTGATTTTGAAATTTTTCTTGCTGTGCAACCTTATCTTTTAAGGCGTTTAAGTCTATATCCCTTTCCCTCAAACGATGGGTTTTTCGTTTGAACAATAAAGGGATGGTATTAGAGTTATAAGCTTTATCTTTAGCGACAATGAACGCCTTAAAATCCTTATTCTCATAAGACCAAGGCACTAAAGCGATAAAAACATTACGCTGTTTGAATTCTACAAGCCTGAACGCTTTAAAATCCTTTTTTTTGACGCGCACAAACGCTTGAGACAAATTCTTATCCAAAGCCTCAAAGATGACTATCGCGCTCCCTCCATAAGCGATGCTTGGGGATCGAGATAAAATAGCGATTGAGGGTTTTATCGTATCAACACACACTTCCTGTTTGAAAGACGCCTTATTGCCATTGAAAAAATTAGCATAGCTCCAATCGCTCGCTTGAATTTCATACAAAAGGCACTTGTCTTCTAACCCCATGATTTCAGGCCTAATTAAAGGCACTTCTAAAGACTTGGGTTTATCCAATACCAGATTTTCTTTTTCATATAAGATCAAATTATCTTGCGTGGTTACTTTTAAATCATAGCGTTTGATGCCCTTTGGGGCTGTGATTTTAACCTTAATGGGCTTTTTTAAATCCCAAAAAAGCGTTTCATTATTGTCATTGAGTGCATCCTCTTTGCTATTCAAACTAAAACTTAAAGCTTTGGTTTTTGTGATTAAAGCGTTAAAAATCAAATAACCCCCTAAAATTAAAACGACTAACGCTAAAATTTTAAACCTTAACTCCAAGATCAAGCCTTAAAAAATAAACGCATAATTCACTAATAAAAAACTGGATCGCTTGAACTGGTTGTTAGCTGAAATCAACAAACGCTCATCATCTTCTTTATTTTGATAAACCGCTCCCTCTTCCACTCCCATTCTCAAATAGCTAATCGGCAATTTGGTGCCAATCTCTAAGCGGTGTTTCCTATAAAGCGTTAAACTCACGCCCACGTTAAAAGTGTAATCCACTTCAATCAAAGATTTCCATAAAAAATTAGGGCTTGAATAGCCCCCCCCCACCAAATTCCTCCCGTTTTGATTAGGCTTGTCTTGATAAAGCATAAGCCCTATCCCAAAACCCGCATAAACGCCTAAAAAATGCTTTTTAGTTTTAAAATCTAAAGGCATATCAAACAATAAATCGGTATTGACAGCCCCTAAAACATAAAAAAACGAGCCTACAGGCTGCTTGAGCGCGTTCTCTTTTAACGCCCCTCCCCCAAGCAATAAATCCCCATAAAATCGTGTCCCAAAATAAGGCACGAAGTATTTTTGATACCCGAATTTAGCGCTAATCATAGAAACAGGAGCGTTAATCTTAATATTGTTTTTAAATGCGCTAGGGGCATTCGCGCCATATCTGTCTAGCATCTCCCCTTGATAAGACAAGTTCAGTTCCCCATAAGCATACCCACCCCCTAAAAAAACCCCGCTCTTATCATCGGCTATGGAAAAAGATTTGAGTAATTTGTTTCTTTTCTTTGAAGAAATCTTTGGGTAAGTTCGCTCTAAATATTCTTCTTCAAACTTATCCTTATCCATCTCTTTGGGCGAAACCCCTTTTTTGGTGAGCTGTTGCTTTAAATGGTTTATTTTTTCGTCTAATTGTTGGTTTTCTTCTTCTAAATTGTCATAATCTGTCGCTTGAAGTCCTAGTATGAGCGCGATATAAATCAAACCATATTTAAATTTCAACGTTTTAGCCTTTACAATAAATAGTTGTAACTAATATAATAAATATTAGTGCTTTTAAAATAATATAAAAAGGTTTGCGAAGTTTCTTTTAAGGGAGGCATTTTTAAGGCTAATTCAAAGCGGTGTTTGAGGTTAAGCGTCATGCTCACCCCTAAATTTAACACCAGTCCAAACGCGTTAGGCTGTGAATACCCTTTAATCTCTTTTAAATTTTGATACATCCCATTCCACCCCACTCCAACGCCTCCAAATATCCCTAACGCAAACCTTTTTTCTTTGTCAATAGGCTTATCCATCAACAAATCAATATTCAAGCTTGCGGTTTGATAAGAGGCTAAAGAATCGCTTTTAAACCCTTTCATCGCCCCCCCTAAATATTCCCCATAAAAGCGTAAAGCGCTAATCCCGTTAGCAAAATACTTTTGATACCCGCTCCTTAAGCCATACAACAAAGGAGAAGCTTGAATATTGCTTAAAAGTTCAAACTTCTCATAAGAATGAGCGCTAACCCCTATATCGCCAAGGATTACGCCTATAAAAAAACCGCTCTTACTTTTAGCCATTTGCTGGAATAAGAGAGATTCATTCTTTTCATGCAATTCCCCTTTAAGCATGTAAAGCTGGCGTTTTTTCTTATGGATTTCTTCAAGCAGGCTTTTTTCATCAATCTTTTTTGCAGTCCCCTTTTCTTCTTCAAACTCTAGCGTTTGGGCGCGTTTTTCTTCCAAAAGAATGGGAGCGTCTTTAGGGGTATTTTCTTTAATCATGTTTTCTTCAGTCGTATTCTCTTGAGCCGTATTTTCTTCAGCGTGCAAGCCTAACATAAAACCAAAGCATAAAATGAGATTTCTTATTTTTTTAGAACACATATTGATACCCAATGCTTGCTATAGCTCCCCACCAAGTCTCTTTTGAAGAATTAGATTGCAAAAAAGGGAAATTATTCAAAATTTTAAATTCAAATTCAATGCGGTTTTTTTCTAATACCGTTAGAGCCAATCCTGCGTTAAAAGACATCCCCCATTCCGCCGTATAATTCACCCCATGCGCTACAACCCCCAAGCCTAAACCCATATACCCCCCCATATAAAGGTATTTCCCCACAAAAGGCAAAGGAAAATCCAATAAAAAATCCCCATTCAGCATAACCGATTGAAACCCCACGCTCCCAAAGCCCGCTTTTTTAGGAGCTCCTCCATAATATTGGATATAAATGCGCCTGCCAATGATATTTGGCTTGACCAAGCGTGCAAAAAACGACGGCCTGAAAGTTTGATAGCCAAAACGCAAGCCATAAGCGAACAAATAATTTAAAATATTCCCCGTGATGCTAGAACTATTAGTTCTAACCATGATTTCATGGTTGTAAAAAAACCCGGTATTGATCCCTAAAATAAGCCCGCTTTTAGCGTTCGCTCTTTTTAAGTCTTTGATCAATTCTTCAACTTCTTTATCTTCATAAGCTTTATAATACTTGATGTATTTGTAGTATTTTGGGTCTAGAGTGTCATAATCAAGCGCGTTCAATCCCGCATAAAACCCCATTAAAAACCATAAAATAACATATTTTTTAAGACCCAAAATCGCTAAATCCCTTGAATTGTTTGTTAAAAGTTTTTTCCAATTATACTAAAATAATTAAAATGACCGGTTAAAATGGAGTAAAATTTTACCCACCCTAATAAAGTCATGCTACAATGCCACTATATTTAACACTTAGGATTTTTAATGAGCATGCAAACCGCCCCAATTAAAAAAATCACTCTCAACCATCTCCAAGCTAAAAAAAATCAAGAAAAAATCATCGCCATCACCGCTTATGATGCGCTATTCGCTCAAATATTTGATCCGCTAGTGGATGTGATTTTAGTGGGCGATAGTTTGAATATGAGTTTTTTCAATCAAAACGACACTTTAAGCGCGAGTGTAAAAATGATGCTCTATCACACTAAAGCCGTGTGCGCGGGTGCTAAGACTCCTTTTATCATCACAGACATGCCCTTTGGAAGCTATAAAGATGAAAAAACAGCTCTAAAAAACGCCATTAGGGTTTATAAAGAAACCCAAGCGAGCGCGATCAAACTAGAGGGGGGGAAAGAAAAAGCAAAGCTCATTAAAACGCTCACTAATGAAGGCGTTATCGTGGTAGGACACATCGGCTTGATGCCCCAATTCGTGCGTCTTGATGGAGGTTATAAGATTAAGGGAAAAAATGAAGAGCAACAAAAAAAGCTTTTAGAAGACGCGTTGAGTTTAGAAGAAGCCGGAGTGGGTTTGTTGGTTTTAGAGGGCATAACCACCCCTATCGCTCAAACAATCACGCAAAAAATCAAAATCCCCACGATCGGCATAGGGAGTGGCAAAGATTGCGACGGGCAGATTTTAGTGTGGAGCGATATGTTAGGCTTTTTTGATAGCTTTAAGCCTAAATTCGTGCGAGAATACCTTAAAGGGAAAGAATTGGTTCAAAACGCTATCAAGCAATACGCTGATGATGTGAAAAAGGGAAACTTCCCTAATGAGCTAGAAAGTTATCATTAAATGAAAGAACGGATAGTCAATTTAGAAACCTTGGATTTTGAAACTTCTCAAGAAGTGAGTTTGCGCCCCAATCTTTGGGAAGATTTTATCGGTCAAGAAAAGATTAAAAGCAACTTGCAAATTTCTATTTGCGCGGCTAAAAAACGCCAAGAAAGTTTGGATCACATGCTCTTTTTTGGCCCGCCCGGTTTGGGTAAAACTTCAATCAGCCATATCATCGCTAAAGAAATGGAAACCAATATCAAAATCACCGCCGCTCCCATGATAGAAAAAAGCGGTGATTTAGCCGCCATTTTGACGAATTTACAAGCTAAAGACATTCTTTTTATTGATGAAATCCACCGGCTTAGCCCAGCGATTGAAGAGGTTTTATACCCGGCTATGGAAGATTTTAGACTGGATATTATCATAGGCTCAGGCCCAGCCGCTCAAACCATTAAAATTGATTTACCCCCTTTCACCCTTATTGGCGCTACCACTAGAGCTGGAATGCTCTCTAACCCCTTAAGAGACAGATTTGGCATGAGTTTTAGAATGCAATTTTATAGCCCTAGCGAACTGGCCCTTATCATCAAAAAAGCCGCCACTAAACTCAACCAAGACATCAAAGAAGAAAGCGCTGATGAAATCGCTAAAAGGAGTAGAGGCACGCCAAGGATCGCTTTAAGGCTTTTAAAAAGGGTGCGCGATTTTGCGCTAGTCAAAAATTCAAGCTTGATGGATTTAAACATCACTTTGCATGCTTTGAATGAATTAGGCGTGAACGAATTAGGCTTTGATGAAGCGGATTTGGCGTATTTATCTTTGTTGGCTAACGCTCAAGGAAAGCCGGTGGGTTTGAACACGATTGCAGCGTCTATGAGAGAAGATGAAGGCACGATTGAAGACGTGATTGAGCCTTTTTTACTCGCTAATGGTTATTTAGAGCGCACCGCTAAAGGCAGAATCGCCACGCCTAAAACCCATGCACTTTTAAAAATCCCCACTTTAAGATCTCAAAGTTTGTTTTAAGGATTTATCTTTTGAGAATATTCTCCCTAAACCCTTTTCATTTCAAACTTTTACTTTTTAATCTTGTTTAGAAAGAAAATTACACTACAATAACGATAAAATTTTAAAGGGTGTGAAAGCAGATTATTATGTTTGGCATGGGCTTTTTTGAAATCCTTGTGGTGTTGGTTGTGGCGATTATTTTTTTAGGGCCAGAAAAGTTCCCCCAGACTGTCGTGGATGTGGTGAAGTTTTTTCGCGCAGTTAAAAAAACGCTCAATGACGCTAAGGACACTTTAGATAAAGAAATCAATATTGAAGAAATCAAAAAAGAAACCCTAGAGTATCAAAAGCTCTTTGAAAATAAAGTGGAGAGTCTTAAAGGCGTTAAGATTGAAGAATTAGAAGACGCTAAAGTAACTGCAGAAAAGGAGATTAAAAGCATTCAGGACTTGATGCAAGATTACAAACAAAGCCTAGAAAACAACACGCCCCCTAACCACCCCAACGGAGAAGTTTCTAATGAAGAAGCCTTAAATGAAGAAATTTCAAGCGATGAATCTCCTAAAGAAGTCCAATTAGCAACCGATAACAACGCCAAAGAACACGACAAAGAAAAAGAGCATGTTTGAAGATTTAAAACCGCATTTACAGGAATTAAGAAAGCGTTTGATGATTTCTGTAGGAACGATTTTAGTGGCGTTTTTGGGGTGCTTTCATTTTTGGAAAAATATTTTTGAATTTGTTAAAAATTCTTATAAAGGCACGCTCATTCAGCTCTCCCCTATTGAAGGGGTCATGGTAGCGGTTAAAATCAGTTTTTCAGCCGCTATCGTCATTTCCATGCCCATTATTTTTTGGCAATTGTGGCTCTTTATCGCTCCAGGGCTTTACAAGAATGAAAAAAAAGTGATTTTGCCTTTTGTGTTTTTTGGGAGTGGGATGTTTTTGATGGGGGCGGCGTTTTCTTATTATGTGGTGTTCCCTTTCATCATTGAATACTTGGCCACTTTTGGGAGCGATGTGTTTGCGGCCAATATTTCTGCGTCCAGTTACGTGAGCTTTTTCACGCGCTTGATTTTAGGCTTTGGCGTGGCGTTTGAATTGCCTGTTTTGGCGTATTTTTTGGCTAAAGTGGGCTTGATTACCGATGCGAGTTTGAAAGCGTATTTCAAATACGCTATTGTAGTGATTTTTATTGTAGCAGCGATTATCACTCCTCCTGATGTGGTGAGTCAAATTTTTATGGCGTTGCCCTTAGTGGGGCTTTATGGGCTTTCTATTTTAATCGCCAAAATGGTCAATCCGGCTTCCAAAGACAACGAAAATAATAACGAAAATGATAACGAAAATAACACCAAAGAGAATACAAAGAGCGAGTCGTAGTTGAAAGAATTTGATTTAGAAAGCTATGATTACCACTTACCTAAAGAATTGATCGCCAACTACCCCATTTTGCCCAAAGAAAAGGCTAAATTGCTCGTCTATGAAAGGCGTTCGCAAAAAATCACGCACACCACTTTTGAGCATGTTTTAGATTTTTTCCCTAAAAACACCCTTATTGTGTTGAACGACACTAAAGTGATTAAGGCCAGGCTTTTTGGATCTAAGCATGCCTTTTTGCCATCAAAAACAACCGAAGTGTTTTTCCACCGCTTTTTTAAAGACAATACCGCCCTAACTCAAATCAAGGGTAAGATCAAAGTGGGGGATAAAATCTTTTTTGATGAAAATTATTACGCTGAAGTTTTGGAATTACTCCATAACGGCCAACGCTTGATCGCTTTTTATGACAATCAAACCCCCTTAAATCAAGAAAATATCTTAAAGCTTTTAGAGCAATACGGGCATATGCCCTTACCCCCTTATATTAAAAGAGCGGATGAAAGTTTGGATGCACATGAATACCAGAGCGTGTTCGCTAAACACATTGGTGCGGTGGCTGCCCCTACAGCGTCATTGCATTTTTCTCAAAATACCTTAGAAAAATTATTGAAAGATTTCAAGCACACTTTTTTAACCTTGCATGTGGGGGCTGGGACTTTTCTTGGCGTAGAAACTAAAGATATTAGAGAGCATCAAATCCATACAGAAGTTTTGCATATTCCTAAAAAGAGCCAAGAAATTTTGCAAAAATCCCAAGAGATTTTATGCATCGGCACGACCGCTTTAAGGAGCGTGGAATACTTTAAGCGTTTAGAAAACCCTAATCAAGAGGCGTTTGAATGCGATATATTCTTGCATCTTGCTAATCCTATTTTGCATGTCAATTATTTGCTCACTAATTTCCATTTACCCAAATCAAGCCTTTTAATGCTTGTGAGCGCGATGATAGGCTTAGAAAAAACCAAAGAAATCTACAAAATAGCCATAGAAAAGAAGTATCGTTTTTATTCTTATGGCGATGGGATGCTGATTTTATGAACCCCTTATTGCAAGATTATGCGCGCATCCTTTTAGAATGGAATCAAACGCACAACTTGAGCGGCGCAAAAAATTTAAACGAATTAGAACCCCAGATCACAGACGCTCTAAAACCTTTAGAATTTGTCAAAGATTTTAAAAGCTGCTTGGATATTGGGAGCGGGGCGGGACTTCCTGCTATCCCTTTAGCCCTTGAAAAACCTGAAACACAATTCATTCTTTTAGAGCCAAGGATAAAAAGAGCGGCTTTTTTAAATTACCTTAAAAGCGTTTTACCTTTAAAAAATATTGAAATCATTAAAAAGCGTTTAGAAGATTATCAAAATCTTTTACAAGTGGATTTAATCACTTCTAGAGCGGTCGCTAGCTCTTCTTTTTTGATAGAAAAAAGCCAACGCTTCCTAAAAGATAAGGGGTATTTTTTATTCTATAAAGGCGAGCAATTAAAAGATGAAATCGCTTGTGAAGACACTGAATGTTTTGTGCATCAAAAACGAGTTTATTTTTACAAATCAAAGGAAAGTTTATGTTAAGAATTTTAATCCCCTTACTCATTATCGCATGGATTTTATGGCGTTTGTTTTTGAGGCAAAAACCCCTTAAAGACAACCACTCTTACACGCAACAAACCCCCAAAGAATTAGAAGATCACATGATTGTATGCTCTAAATGCCAAACCTATGTCTCTAGCAAAGACGCTATTTATAGCGGAGCAGTGGCGTATTGCAGTGAAACTTGTTTGAATGATAAGAGATAAAAATGCTTATTTTAGGACACCCTTTAATCCCTAGCGCTCGTTTTGTTTTCATTAAAAACACCGACGGCGTTCATTCTAGCACCAATAACGATATAGTGTGTTTTGAAGCGCACTCAAAAAATTTGGAATTAGCTAAGTATTGCTGTGAAAATAGCGTCCATTTTAGCGTGATCTTTTTATCGCACAAGATAGAAACGGACGCCTTTTTTTTATTCAACGCTTTCAAACCGCTCTATTGTATTTTTAAGGATATTAAGCAAGCCATACTCGCCCAACAACACGCCACTAATTACTTATTAGATAGCAAAATCTTGTTTTCTATGGATTTTAACGATACAGAGTCATGGGAAATTTGCGCTAAAAATCAAATCGATGGCGTGATTTCTAAAGATTCACTCCTTTTAAAATAAGCCCTTTTTAAACAAATCTTAGTTATAGTAAGCCTTTTTTAAGGGGAGATGTCCGAGTGGTTGAAGGAGCACGCCTGGAACGCGTGTAAGGTGCAAGCCTTCGAGGGTTCGAATCCCTCTCTCTCCGCCATTTAAAAATGCCACGAATGCGAAACAAAAAACAAAAAGCTCCTTTCAAACAAGCTGTGCCTTTCAGGGGTTAGAAAGATTTTCATGCCAATTTCCACATCCACCTTATGATACAAAACGATCGTGCGAAACTGCACCCCAAATTTCCCGATAGCCCTGAAATAAGTGTTACGAAAATTGAAATCTTTTAATGAATCCCAAGTATTCACCACCAAATCTTTGACTTTATTGTTAAGTATCCATGTGTTGGCGGCCAGTTGCAAGCCAAAGAAAAAAGCCCAGCGGTTGATAGGGTTTTTAGCGTAGGCGACCATGAAATCCCCTCCCACCCCATAAGTGAACATGTTCGCTTGCAAAGTAGAGTCATTATTAAAAAGCACATTGCCATAATCTATAAAGAAATAATACCTAGAATACGCCCAATCGTTTTTAGGATTCACTTCATAGCCTTGAAGGATTGAAGCCCCTTGTAAAAGCTTGTTGGTGTTTAAAGGGCGCATAAACACCGTGCCTATTTGATAAGAAGAAGACATGTAACTCAAATTTTCAGCATTTAAAATATTTAAAAAACTTATACCCAGTATTAAAATTCTTAAATAATACACTTACTTGTAAAATCCTTGTCTTTCTTTTTTCAAACCATCCAATGACCCTTTATCGCACTCAAAAGTTATTTTATTACTTTTAAACTATTATGATAGCAAAAACAAACTGAATTTTTTTACAAATGAGAACGCTCATTAAACGCTCCATTTAGCCAATGATTATTGTTGGTCAAGGTAATTTTAATCAAAACATGCTATTATTTGGAACGATTTATTATTATAAGGCGTTAGAGACGCTTTGGCTGTTTAAAAAGAGCCTAATTTAAATGCAATCTTAAAAGGAGAAGCGCTTTGAAACTACTGGTAGTAGATGATAGCTCAACTATGAGAAGAATTATTAAAAATACACTTTCACGCTTAGGCTATGAAGATGTTTTAGAAGCTGAGCATGGGGTGGAAGCTTGGGAGAAACTAGACGCTAATGCGGACACTAAGGTGCTTATCACAGATTGGAACATGCCTGAAATGAACGGCTTGGATCTCGTTAAAAAGGTGCGCTCTGATAGCCGTTTTAAAGAAATCCCTATTATTATGATCACCACAGAGGGCGGTAAGGCCGAAGTCATTACGGCTTTGAAAGCGGGCGTGAACAACTACATTGTGAAACCTTTTACCCCCCAAGTTTTGAAAGAAAAATTAGAGGTTGTTTTAGGGACAAACGATTGAGTGTTAAAGCCAATGTATTATGAGTTTTTCTTTATCTTCCCTAAGGAGCGAGAGCTTTTTGAGAGCTTTCTTTTAGACACCACGCATCTAGCCTTAGAAGAATCTAGCTTAGAAAATTTAAAAGCGTTTGACGATAAAGAAACCATTGAGTTTATAAGCCAATCCAATTGGCACTATTTCGCCACTCATGACCCCCTAAAGAAAGATTTAAAAGAAAAACCCCCACACCTCAAAAATTTCGTTATTTTACGCTCTCAAAAGGATTTGAATGACTCGCTCATTCTAGCATTAGAAGCGTTTTGTTTGAATTTAAAACAAAACTTGCAAAGCGAGTTTGATTTTTTCTGTCTTTCACGCAATCTGGCTTCAAAAGACTGGCTAGAAGCCTACAAACAAGCTATTTTGCCGGTGCAATGCGCCAAATTTTACATACACCCTAGCTGGCATCAAAAGCCAAGCCATGTCGCTATAAATGATTGCATAATGATTGATCCGGCTTTGGCCTTTGGATCAGGCCATCATGAAAGCACTTCTATGTGTTTGGAACTGCTCTCTAACCTTGATTTAAAACGCAAAAACGCCTTAGATGTGGGTTGTGGGAGCGGGATTTTAAGCATCGCTTTAAAAAAACAAGGCGTTAGCGCTTTAGTAGCTTGCGATACGGATAGTTTAGCCGTTGAAGAAACCCTAAAAAATTTTAGCTTGAATCAAATACCCCTATTAGCGCAAGATAAGGTCATTTATGGCTCTACGCAAAAAATTGAAGGGCGTTTTGATATTATTGTGGCGAACCTTGTCGCTGATGTGATTAAGAGTTTGTATAGTGAATTTGTGCGGCTTTGTAACCACACTCTTATTTTATCAGGGATTTTAGAAACCCATTTAAACTCTGTTTTACAGATCTATTATAATGGATTTGAGGTTTTAGAACAGCGACAGCGTAACGAATGGGTCGCTCTAAAATTGCTTAAAAAACAACCAATAAATTAAGGATTATAATGAAACCAACGAACGAACCTAAAAAACCTTTTTTTCAAAGTCCCATTATCCTTGCGGTTCTTGGAGGGATTTTACTCATTTTTTTTCTGCGCTCTTTCAATTCTGATGGCAGTTTTTCGGACAATTTCTTAGCTTCTAGCACTAAAAATGTGAGCTACCATGAGATCAAACAGCTCATCAGCAATAATGAAGTGGAAAATGTGAGTATCGGTCAAACTTTGATCAAAGCCAGCCACAAAGAGGGCAACAATCGTGTGATTTATATCGCTAAACGAGTGCCTGATCTAACCTTAGTGCCTTTGTTAGACGAGAAAAAAATCAATTATTCTGGTTTTAGCGAGTCTAACTTTTTTACGGACATGCTAGGGTGGCTCATGCCTATTTTAGTGATTTTAGGGCTATGGATGTTTATGGCAAACCGCATGCAAAAAAATATGGGTGGGGGTATTTTTGGCATGGGGAGCGCGAAAAAACTCATTAACGCTGAAAAACCTAATGTGCGTTTTAATGACATGGCGGGCAATGAAGAAGCCAAAGAAGAGGTGGTAGAAATCGTAGATTTCTTAAAATACCCCGAACGATACGCTAATTTAGGGGCTAAAATCCCTAAAGGCGTGTTATTAGTAGGGCCTCCAGGAACCGGTAAAACCCTTTTAGCCAAAGCGGTAGCCGGCGAAGCGCATGTGCCGTTTTTCTCTATGGGAGGGAGCAGTTTCATTGAAATGTTTGTGGGCTTAGGGGCAAGCAGGGTTAGGGATTTGTTTGAAACCGCTAAAAAACAAGCCCCTAGCATCATTTTTATTGATGAAATTGATGCCATAGGTAAAAGCCGAGCGGCTGGAGGCGTGGTGAGCGGGAACGATGAAAGAGAGCAAACCTTAAACCAACTCTTAGCCGAAATGGATGGTTTTGGGAGCGAAAACGCGCCTGTGATTGTCTTAGCCGCAACGAACCGCCCCGAAATCTTAGATCCGGCGTTAATGCGTCCAGGGCGCTTTGACAGGCAGGTTTTAGTGGATAAGCCTGATTTTAATGGCAGGGTAGAAATCTTAAAAGTGCATATTAAAGGCGTGAAACTCGCTAATGATGTGAATTTGCAAGAAGTCGCCAAACTCACCGCAGGGCTTGCAGGAGCGGATTTAGCGAATATCATCAATGAAGCCGCGCTTTTAGCAGGAAGAAACAACCAAAAAGAAGTCAGGCAACAGCATTTAAAAGAAGCAGTTGAAAGAGGGATTGCGGGGTTAGAAAAGAAAAGCAGGCGCATCAGCCCCAAAGAAAAGAAAATCGTTGCCTACCATGAAAGCGGGCATGCCGTAATTTCTGAAATGACTAAAGGGAGCGCTAGGGTGAATAAAGTCTCTATCATTCCAAGGGGCATGGCGGCTTTAGGCTACACCCTTAACACGCCTGAAGAAAACAAATACTTGATGCAAAAACACGAACTCATCGCTGAAATTGATGTGCTTTTAGGCGGAAGAGCGGCTGAAGATGTTTTTTTGGAAGAAATTTCTACCGGTGCGAGCAACGATTTAGAAAGAGCGACTGATATTATTAAAGGCATGGTGAGTTACTACGGCATGAGCAGTGTCAGTGGGCTTATGGTGTTAGAAAAGCAACGGAACGCCTTTTTAGGAGGCGGTTATGGAAGCAGTAGGGAATTTAGCGAAAAGACTGCAGAAGAAATGGATTTTTTCATTAAAAATTTGCTAGAAGAGCGCTATGAGCATGTCAAACAAACCTTGAGCGACTATAGAGAAGCGATTGAAATCATGGTCAAAGAATTGTTTGACAAAGAAGTCATTACAGGCGAGAGGGTGCGTGAAATCATCAGCGAATACGAGGCCGCCAATAATTTAGAAAGCCGTTTGATCCCTTTAGAAGAGCAAGCGAGTTAAAAGTGCGGGCTTACAAACAGATTTTTGATAAGGGTTTAAAGCCTTATGATAAATATTCTGTTTGTTTAAAGCTTTTTTTTAGATTTTGTTTTCTAAAAACCCATGCTTATCAACAGCGTTATAAAGCGTTTGCTTTAACGCTCTTTTTTTGTGAGTTTTTTAGCGCTTGTAAGATTTTTATTCCCATAATTGATTTTAAAATCGTTTTTATTCCTATTCTAAAAGCCAAGTTAAAAAGAATCTCTAATGCCTATTAACCCTCTCTATCTTTTCCCCAATCTTTTTACCGCTAGCAGTATTTTTTTAGGCATGATGAGTATTTTTTACGCTTCTAGTTACCAATTTGTCATGGCATGTTGGTTAGTGGTAGCGAGCCTTATTTTAGATGGGCTTGATGGGCGTGTCGCAAGACTTACCAACACCACCAGCAAGTTTGGTATTGAATTTGACTCCCTAGCTGATGTAGTCGCTTTTGGAGTAGCCCCAAGTCTTATTACTTACTTTTATGTGGGGTATAACTTTGGGCGCATAGGCATGGCGGTGAGCGCGTTGTTTGTGATTTTTGGAGCGATACGATTAGCGCGATTCAATATCAGCACCAACACAAGCGACCCTTATTCTTTCATCGGTATTCCCATTCCTGCGGCGGCGGTATTGGTGGTGCTTTGTGTGTTATTGGATAATAAATACCATTTCTTAGAAGGCAATACCGAAAGGTTATTTTTAGGCTTTATTGTCTTATTGGGGGTGCTTATGGTGAGCAATATCCGCTACCCTAATTTTAAAAAAGTCAAATGGAATCTCAAGCTTTTCATCTTAGTGTTGATTTTTTTATCGTTAGTGTTTGTGCGCCCTTTAGAAGCTTTAAGCGTGTTTATGGGGCTGTATTTGATTTATGGCATCATTCGGTGGCTCTTTTTAATGGTAAAAATTATTTTTAATAAAAATAAAAGCGCATGAAAGAATCTTTTTACATAGAGGGAATGACTTGCACGGCGTGCTCTAGTGGGATTGAACGCTCTTTAGGGCGTAAGAGTTTTGTAAAAAAAATAGAAGTGAGCCTTTTAAATAAGAGCGCTAACATTGAATTTAACGAAAACGAAACCAATTTAGACGAAATTTTTAAACTCATTGAAAAACTGGGCTATAGCCCTAAAAAAACTCTAGCAGAAGAAAAAAAAGAATTTTTTAGCCCTAATGTTAAATTAGCGTTGGCGGTTATTTTCACGCTTTTTGTGGTGTATCTTTCTATGGGGGCGATGCTTAGTCCTAGCCTTTTACCTGAAAGCTTGCTTACGATTAACAACCATAGTAATTTTTTAAACGCATGCTTACAGCTTATAGGCACGCTCATTGTCATGCATTGGGGGAGGGATTTTTACATTCAAGGGTTTAAAGCCTTATGGCACAGACAGCCCAACATGAGTAGCCTTATCGCCATAGGCACAAGCGCTGCCTTAATTTCAAGCTTGTGGCAATTGTATTTCGTTTATACAAGCCAGTGGTCTTATGGGCATTATTATTTTGAAAGCATGTGCGTGATTTTAATGTTTGTGATGGTGGGCAAACGCATTGAAAACGTTTCTAAAGACAAAGCTTTAGATGCTATGCAAGCCTTGATGAAAAACGCCCCAAAAACCGCCCTTAAAATGCAAAATAACCAACAGATTGAAGTTTTAGTGGATAGCATTGTGGTGGGGGATATTTTGAAAGTCCTCCCTGGAAGTGCGATTGCAGTGGATGGCGAAATCATAGAGGGCGAAGGGGAATTAGATGAGAGCATGTTAAGCGGCGAAGCGTTGCCGGTTTATAAAAAAGTCGGCGATAAAGTCTTTTCAGGGACGCTCAATAGCCACACGAGTTTTTTAATGAAAGCCACGCAAAATAACAAAAACAGCACCTTGTCTCAAATTATAGAAATGATCCATAACGCTCAAAGCTCAAAGGCAGAGATTTCTCGCTTAGCGGATAAGGTTTCAAGCGTGTTTGTGCCAAGCGTGATCGCTATCGCTGTTTTAGCGTTTGTGGTGTGGCTCATCATTGCGCCTAAGCCTGATTTTTGGTGGAATTTTGGGATCGCTTTAGAAGTGTTTGTATCGGTTTTAGTGATTTCTTGCCCTTGCGCCTTAGGATTGGCTACGCCTATGAGCATTTTAGTAGCGAACCAAAAAGCGAGTTCTTTAGGTTTATTTTTTAAAGACGCTAAAAGTTTAGAAAAAGCAAGGCTAGTTAATACGATCGTTTTTGATAAAACCGGCACGCTCACTAACGGCAAGCCTGTCGTTAAAAGCGTTCATTCTAAGATAGAATTATTAGAGTTATTGAGTTTAGCGGGCAGTATTGAAAAGAGCAGCGAACATGTCATTGCTAAAGGGATTGTAGAATACGCCAAAGAGCGTAACGCTCCCTTAAAAGAAATGAGCGGGGTTAAAGTGAAAACGGGTTTTGGCATTAGTGCTAAAACAGATTATCAGGGCGCTAAAGAGACCATTAAAGTAGGCAGTAGCGAATTTTTTAACCCTATTAACACGCTAGAAATTCAAGAAAACGGGATTTTAGTGTTTGTGGGTAGAGCGATCAGTGAAAAAGAAGACGAGCTTTTAGGGGCGTTTGTTTTAGAAGATTTGCCCAAAAAAGGCGTGAAAGAACATATCGCTCAAATCAAAAAATTAGGCATTAACACTTTTCTTTTAAGCGGGGATAATAAGGAGAATGTCCAAAAATGCGCGCTTGAATTAGGGATTGATGGCTATATCAGTAACGCTAAACCACAAGACAAGCTCAACAAGATCAAAGAGCTTAAGGAAAAAGGGCAGATCGTTATGATGGTGGGCGATGGCTTGAATGACGCTCCTAGCCTTGCTATGAGCGATGTGGCGGTGGTGATGGCTAAAGGGAGCGATGTGAGCGTGCAAGCAGCGGATATTGTGAGCTTTAATAACGACATTAAATCGGTTTATAGCGCGATCCGATTGAGCCAAGCGACCATTAAAAATATCAAAGAAAATTTGTTTTGGGCTTTTTGTTATAATAGCGTGTTTATCCCTTTAGCTTGTGGGGTTCTTTATAAGGCTAATCTCATGTTAAGCCCGGCGATTGCGGGTTTAGCGATGAGCTTAAGCTCTGTGAGTGTGGTCTTAAACTCCCAAAGGCTAAGGAATTTTAAAATTAAGGATCATTGAATGAAAGTTACTTTTCAAGTGCCAAGCATTACTTGCAGCCATTGCGTGGATAAAATTGAAAAATTTGTGGGCGAAATTGAAGGCGTGAGCTTTATTGATGCGAGCGTGGAAAAAAAGAGCGTGGTTGTAGAATTTGACGCTCCAGCGACACAGGATTTGATTAAGGAAGCCTTATTGGATGCGGGGCAAGAAGTAATATAGTGAAACCACCCCTTGCTAAAGCAAGGAGCTTCCTAACTAAAGCATTCTAATGGACACTAACACGAAAGGCTTTGTTCTTTAAAGTCTGCATGGATATTTCCTACCCCAAAAAGACTTAACCCTTTGCTTAAAATATTGTTCGCAGCGTTGATGTCTCTGTGTTCTCTATACCCGCATTCTAAACACCAATATTGCCTATGATTTAATTTAAGCTTGTGGTTGATATTCCCACAACAATGGCAAGTTTTACTCGTATATTGTGGGGGAACTTTCACTAACAATTTGCCATTATGCTGTTGTTTGTAATCTAAAAAAGAAATGATTTGATAGAATGAAGCGTTTAAAATAGATTGATTAAGCCCACTCTTTTGTTTAACATTTTTGAGTTTAGCTCTTTTAGTCATGTTTTTTACTTGCAAATCTTCAACTACTATCCATTCAAATTGCTTTGAAAGTTCGCTTGTGATTTTATGGTATCTGTCTGTTTTTTGATGACTAGACTTGTCAAAGGCTTGGTTTAATTTCTTTTGGGTTTTGTAAAAATTACCTCCTAATTGGGTTTTGTTTTGTTTAGACTTTAACACCATACGGCTTTGTTTTCTTTGCAATCTTTTAAATTTTTTAGAGTATTTTTTTAAAGAATACAATTTGGAATAAGTAGGGATGAGTCGTTTAGTATCCAACTCTTCATCTATTTCTATCCCTAGTAATTCTTTCATGTCTATTGGGTATTGCTTAAAGTCCGTTAGTTTTTTGTGATTATTCACCCCACAAGAACAAGCTATATCAAGGATATTCAAATCTAGCCCCACACCATTTTTAGGGTTTTTGATGGGAGTAATGTCTTGTTCGTATTCCACGCTAAAGCTAACAAAATATTTTCTATGGTTGCAAGAGATACTAATTTGTTTCACTTTAAAATTAGGGGGGAAGTCTCTATGCATGCGCATGAGTAAAGGCATTTTCATCAGAGTGAATGTCTTGAAGCGCTCCTCATCGCTATCCTTAATAGAGAAACCTTGATTGTTCCACGAAAAAGATTGTTTGGCGGATTTAGAGTTTTTGAATTGAGGAAAGCCCCTGTTTTTAACTTTAAAAGCATCTTTTAAAGCCCTTTCAACATTCATGCGTGATTGTTGGGCTATCACACTACTAAAGCTTAACCCCCTAGCGTTCAAGTGGTGTTTAATCGCATGATCTAACTCGCTTGATTTTTTCCACTTTCTTTCTTTGGGAGGTGAATCTTTGTTGGTTTCATATTGCTCTTGCAGTAAATTCAAGCCAATATTATAAGCTTGATTATAGACAAAAAAGCAGTGTTGCAATTTATCCTGTTGTTCTTTAGTGGGATACAAGCGGAATTTAAAACCCTTATTGACTTTCATAGAAGTATTTTAACCTCTTTTAGTTAAAATAAGTCTATGAAAAAAATTGATGATATGAGACACGGAAGGCATTGTGTTTTTTTAATACACGCGCATTTGGTATTTGTTACTAAATACCGGCGTAAAGCGTTCAACAAGGAAGTGATAGATTTTTTAGGATCGGTGTTTGCCAAAGTGTGTAAGGACTTTGAGAGCGAGTTGGTAGAATTTGATGGGGAGAGCGATCATGTGCATTTGCTTATCAACTACCCACCCAAAGTGAGCGTGAGTAAGTTAGTCAATTCTTTAAAGGGCGTTAGCAGTCGTTTGACTAGAAAACACCATTTCAAAAGCGTTGAAGCTAGTTTGTGGGGGAAGCATTTGTGGTCGCCTAGTTATTTCGCTGGGAGTTGTGGGGGTGCGCCTTTAGAGATGATTAAGCAATACATACAAGAACAAGAAACACCGCATTAACTAGCTAACTTTGATTTTTATAGAATGCGCTAAAAAGCGAATGGATCCAAGTGAAACGATATTCAAATAGCCTAACGGCTAAGCACTTACATCTCCGCCCTAAAGGACGGAGTTTTTCGTGCTAGTGGGATAAATGGCTTTTGAATGATGAGCGAATAAGTTCACAGATTTTAACAAACAACATGCATAGCTCCATCATTTCATGTTGCCAATAGGGCATAAGCCCCTTATGTATTCAATAGGGACACGAATATGGGGGTTACCATCTTTTAAGTCATTGTCTAATCGCTGTGTTAGGCTATCCATGCCCTTTTGGATTATCTCATGCATTCTTTCTAAAACACAATATCCCCTTGCTAAAAAAAGAACAAGATGAACGCATGATGCGAAGTCTGTTGCTTATTTTACATAGCCTATTCGTTAAGTTAGGTAATGATAAATAAAGATTTCTAATGTCTGGCATCACTATCCTTTATTGGCGGTTGTCATGTTATGTCATGCGTTGCCTTAAAACGCTATGAGATCTTTTGGTAAGGTTTATCCATCCCTACACAAATTTCACTAGGATCATCCCGCTAAACGCATCATTTTTGTAAAATTCTATGCGATAGATCCTTTCTTGCTTGTCCAATGAAAAGCGTTTTTGAAAATCTTTAAATCTAATCGTATAACCCGCTTCATTAGGTTTATTTTCATTAGAAACGCTAAAGCCAATCACATTCGCGCGGATATTGTCCATAGCATGGATATAAAAACTCTCTTTCACTTCAACCACGCTCCCTATTTTAACCATTTGATCCTTATTGTCAATTTGCATTTTCACTTCTTCTAAAGAAGGATCAAACTCTATATAAAAGGGCGATAGTCGTGTCATGAGCTTGTTGCCGTATTTTAAAAACACTTCTTGTTTATTTTTGACTAGCCCCACAATGTAAGCGTTGCTCTCTATGGGGATTTGCGGGATTTTAGTGTTGTGGGGCAAAGGGAAATGATTGAGTTTAGGGCGTAAGTTAAAAAGGGGCATTTTAGGCAGAGAGCTAATTTTTGCCCACAAGCTTTTATCGTTGATTAGGGCATGCACGCTATTAGGGTTAAGCTCAAAATCGCGCTTAAAAGGGATATTGAGCTGATTGAGTAAGCCCTCAATGGCTTGCAAATGGTAAAACACCCTTGATGCTAAAGGGAGTTCTTTGCTGGCTTCATTGGCAAAAGCGCTCTTTTTTTGATTGATCGCATAAAAAGTTAGGGCTTTTTGCATTTCTGTATCGCCTTGCGCGGTGCGCGTGTTTTTTAAATGATACTTCTCAATGGGGTGCAATAAATGGGCGTTGATGCTCTCAATCGTATTGTTGGCAAAAGAAAGCAAGTTAGGGAATTTCGCCCCCTTAACTTCATCTTGATCAATGATAAAGCAATTCCCCCAGCGCTTAGGATTGAGCGTCGCATCAATATAAACAGGGCGGTAATACCCACCGCCATCATGCAAATGCAAGACAGCGTCTATATTGGGTTTTGCAATCAAGGATTTGATTTCCTGGATAGTGGGGTATTCAGGGTCATTCTTGTCTAAAGCGGCAAATTTGCGGTTCATATCCCCATACAAGCCCCTATGATTTCTTAACATGGAAGGCTTATTCAATACCGGAACCACTTCAACCAAGCCTTTTAAAACGCTATAATGCATTAAAAACAAATTAGTCGCATTAAACCCTCCAGGCTCATCGCCTTGAATCCCTGCTAAAAGCAACAAATGGGGGGCTTTGTCTCTGTCTTCTACATTTGTAGGGGCTTTTTCTATCGTTTCTATCGCGTTCAAAAACACCCAAGAATACAAGCCCCACACCAAAAGCCATATTTTTTTCATCCAATCTCTCTACTATTTGAAACTAAAAGATCGCTAATTATACCTAAAAACCTTTTTAAGGGTGTTTTTTAAAGTTTCCATAAAAAAGGAACGAAAAATGCTTGTGAATGATCAATTCTATTTAAAAGGTTTTTTATGGATATTTTAAAAACTCTTCAAAAGCATTTGGGCGGTGTTGAAACAAGCGATTTTAAAACCAATGCGATAGAAAAATCCCAGCAAATCGCTAAATTCAGTAGGGACATGAAAAATATAAACGAGAGCGTTGGAGCGTTACAAGTCTTGCAAATCGCTTGCAAAAAGCTTTTCAATAAGAGCATGGGTTTAGAAGATAAAGACGCTTTGCAAGCTTCTATCATCAAACAAGAATTGCGAGAAATTGTAGAAAATTGCCAGTTTTTAGCCTCCCCTTTGTTTGACACCCAGCTCAACATTGCCATTAACGATGAAGTTTTTTCCATGATTGTGGATAATCCTTTGAATTTATTGGAAAATGTGGGCGAGTTTCAAGCTTATTTGGAAGAAAAATTAAACGAAATTAAGGGATTATTAGGCTATTTGAGTGAAAGCCTTTCAAACCCTAAAGCCTTCATGCCAAGTTTTTCAAATAAAAGCCTTAAAGATTTGTTGAGCGATAACTTGAGGGCTTAAAATCTAGCCTTCTAGTTTAGAAAATTTGATTTTCCATAAGAAGAATGAGCCTAAAAACGCTATTACAAATAAGCCCACTAAATAATAGCCCAAGTCTGTAAATTCCAGGCTTTGTAGGGTGCTTAAAAGGCGGTTTTCAAATTTTAAATGGAGTTTCTCGCTAACGACTTGAAAAAGCTCAATCAACCCGATAAAAAGCGCGATAAACACGCTCAAGGCTGTTATGGAGATGTTGTAGTAGATTTTTCTTAAAGGGGTTTTGAACGCCCAGTCATACGCCTTGAGCATGAACGCCCCATCTAATGTGTCAAACAAACTCATGCCAGCGGCAAAAAGAATGGGTAAAGAGAGCATGCCCACCACACTCACTTTAATCGCACTGCTAGAAAGGGCTAAAAGCGCGATTTCACTAGCGGTATCAAAGCCTAGCCCAAAAAGAAAACCCACAGGATAAATGTGCCACGACTTGGAGATGAAATTAAACAAGGGCTTAAAAAAGCGGTTGAGTAAGCCCCTACTCGTTAAAAGCCGTTCAATCTCTTCATTTTGTTGCTGGCTTAGGCTTTCATTAGAATGCGATTTTTTGAAGATTTTTAATAAATCTATTAAAATAATCGCATTCAATAGCCCTATAATGAGCAAAAAAAGCCCAGAAATTAAAGTCCCCACTACCCCCCCTATTTCTTCTAGCATCGGCGTATGCTCTTTAGCCCAAGCGATCGCAAACGCGCTGATGATGGTCATTAAAATCACCACGCTTGAATGCCCCATAGAAAAGTAAAACCCCACACCATAGGCGTTTTTGCCTTGTTGGGTGAGCTTTCTAATGGTGTTGTCTATGCAAGCGATGTGATCCGCATCAAACGCATGCTTTGCCCCTAGCATGTAGGCCATAGACGCCGCCGCATAAAACGAAGCGTTATTAGCCATAAAAAGTAACGCTAAACCCAATGCATGCAAGAACACAATCGCTAAAAAATAAGGAAACCACAATTTCACAGCACGCCTTTTTGTAAAAATAATATTTTTTGAATGATTGTAATATATTTTGTTAAATTAGAAAATTTTAGGATTTGTTTTTTGATTATTTTCTGCAAATTGCCCTAAAAAATTTTTAACTAGATTAGTTTTTCCCACCCAAAAATTTGACCCATTCGTCTCTATCAATCAAAAGCACTTCGTTAGCTTGAGCCAATTTTTGAGCGGCTTGCGTGAAGTAGCTGTTGGTGATCACGCAAGCTTTTTCGCAAGCGTAGTAAGCTTTAGAAGAGACCACCTCTTGAATGGCTTTGGGCGAAACTTTATGCGAGTAGCGTTTGGCTTGAACCGCCCATTTGACGCCATCTTTTTCTACAATCAAATCCGCTCCATAATCGCCGCTTTTTTGAGTGATTGTAACTTCAAAACCCTTTGAAGTGAAAAAGATTTTAGAATATTCTTCAAATTCAAAGCCGTTCATGGCGTCTATTTTTTGCAAAATGCGTTTGAGTTGGCGCTCCTTATACGAAGAGATAACGCCTTGAAAAAGCACTAACATGGAAAAAACGCCAAGAAGCGCGAACAATTTTAAAAGCAAATCGTTAGCCGAGGTTACTAATTTCAATTCTAAGGCTTTTTCCAATAAAACATTCCATGCTAAATAAATCCCTACCGAAAACAAAATGACAAAAATAAAGAATAAAACCTTTTTCATGCCTTAAAGCCACTCTGCATTTTCTATAGCGTTCAAACGCTTTTCTAAACCCTCCATAAGAGAATAGTAAGCCTTATTAAGGGCCTTGATTAAAGCGTTATGATAGGATTTGTCTTCTTGGGAAAAAAGAGAGGGGTTATCGCCCAAACGATTAGCGTAATAAACAGGCACGCTGAAAGCAGTGGGGATTAAAAGGGTGTCAAACGGGCAAGTGGTTTGCGGGACGCATTCTAAAATCAAGCTCGCTTGAAGGTTTAAAAACTGCATGACAGATTTAGGGTCAGTGTTAGGCTCAATCGTCTTTTTAAGCCTTTCTTTAATGGCTTTTAAATCCTTAGGACTCTCTTCAAAAGAAAAAAAAACATTGCCTGAAATATTGAAAGTGAGAGTGCTTTTATCTTTTAAAAAATAAGCGATTTGCTGGGTGATCGCTTTTTTAAATTCTTTTTGGTAAAAGGGCGGCACAAAACGAGCGTTAAAAAAGATTTTAGGGGGGGTTAAAGTGGAAGCGGTTTTTAAAGCGCTGTTTTTGGGGTAATCTTTATATTTTAAGTGGAGCGTCGTTTTGTTGAAAAACTGACACCCTAGTAAAATAAAAACGACACCAACGCTTAAAACCCTTAGCATTCTACCAAACGCCCATGCTCTAATTTCACATGCTTGGTGGCTAATTTAAGCGTGCTTGGGTTGTGCGAGATGAGAATGATCAAGCGGTTTTGTTTCAATTCTAAAATGCTTTGTTTGACGCTCTCTTCTGTGTGATTGTCTAAAGCGGAAGTGGCTTCATCAAAGATTAAAACTTGAGCGTCTTTATACAAAGCTCTTGCAATGGCGATTCTTTGGCGTTGGCCACCACTAAGATTAGCGCCAAATTCATCTAAAATGCTCTCTATCCCATGAGGCATTTTTTCCACAAAATCTAAGGCTTGAGCTTTTTTTAGGCATTCTTTGATTTTCACCTCATCAATTTCTAAACCATACGCCACATTTTCAGCCACGCTCCCGTTAAAAATAAACACCCTTTGAGTGACAACGCTAATCTTTTCTCTTAAGGATTTTTGAGTGATGCTCTCTATTTTTTGATCATTGATGAAAATTTCGCCCTGGCTTGGCTCATAAAGGCGTAAAATCAGATTCACTAATGAGCTTTTACCGCTCCCGCTTTCGCCTTTTAAAGCGATGATTTCATTTTGTTGGAATTTCAAACTAATATCGCTTAAAACATAACGCTCTTGATTGTCTAGTGCATAAGCCAGCCATACTTTTTTAAACTCTATGGTGTGTATGGCGTTATTTAGCGTCAATTCCCCATCAACAATAACCGGCTCTCTTTCTAAAATCTCATGAATCCTGTCGCTAGCGACTAAGGCTTCTTGAAAATTAGAAACAATCCTAGTTAAGCGTTTGATCGGCGTATAGAGCATAAAAAGGGCCGTGATGAAAGAAAAAAACGCCCCCACGCTAATATGGCCCCTAATCACTTCATTCCCCCCTAAATAAATCACTAACGCTATAGCGATTGAGCCTAAAAACTCCATTAAAGGCGAAGAAATTTCAGCCACAGCGATGTTTTTGATACCGATTTTAAAAAACGCTTCATTTTCTTTCACAAAAGCCCTATGCTCTAATTTTTCGCCATTAGAGATTTTAATCGCTTCCACATTGTTAAAGACTTCGCTCAAACGAGCGGTGATTTTGGCGTTACTCTCTTGATGGGATTTAGCGAGTTTTTTAACCTTACGAATGATTTTACTGATAGGAATAGCGGCTAGCGGCATGATGACTAGCCCCACTAGCGCTAATTTAGGGCTTTGATAGATCACCACCCCCACTAACCCAACAACCGTTAGCCCCTCTCTTATACTCTCTGAAAGATAATTGGACAAACTCGCTCTAATCAAACCTATGTCATTGGTGATCCTTGCGATCAATTCGCCCTTTTTAGTCCTGTTAAAAAAATCCATTTCCATTTTGAGAAGGCTTTCTAACATAGTATTGCGTATTTTTTTGACAATATCAAGCCCAATAAAGTTAGTGAAATAAGTGCCTAAATACATGCCCCCACTCTTACCCAAATACGCCAAAATCACTAAAAAAGGCAGGATTTTGAGCATGTGAGTGTCTTTATTGATAAAAATTTCATCTAAAGTGGGCTTGACCAAATAAGTCCCCCAAGCCGTGCTTAAAGCCACCACTAAAGAAGAAAATAAAACCACTATAAAACTTTTATAATGCTCTTTAAGGTATTTAGAATACCGCCTGAAAAAGAGTTTCAAATGCTTAACCTTTGGATTTGATTAAACTTGTATTATAGTGTTTTTATTAAGGGATTTTTAACGCTTTAATAAACAGCTTAAAGCGATTGATTAGAATTTAGCGCTAAGGGTTGTCATCAAATGGCTCCTGTCTGAATAAAGCACTTTAGAGCCGGGCGTGGGTCTGTAACTCCCCACCGTAAAGCCTGCATGCGTCATCACGCCAAAGTATTCTAATTTCACGCTCGCTGTCAAACTCTTACTGATTTTATAGCCCACATTAACAGCCGCGCTCGCTTCATTGGCTAAAGCGCCGCTAGTCCAACGCCATAAAGTCCCCCACAGCCATTTTTTATGCACGCCCCCACCAAAAACCCAACCAGAGACGGCATCAGCGGTTACCACATGGCTTAAAGCTTGCCCTATATCATAAACGCTATTGGTCCAAAAATCAATGCCTAAAGGGTTTCCTGTCGTGCCGATGTAAGCGTTTGCGTTTTTCCACACTTTATAAAACGCTCCCCCAAAATTAAATTCATTGTAATCAAATCGTTGCCTAATAAGCAAGCTTTGCCCGGCAGTGCCAGCTTTCACAGCGTAACGATAAGTATCTCTTCTTAAGGGGGCATGGACAGGGAGCAAAATATAAGCCTTCGTTTCGGATCTAAAGCCCACGCCATTGAAATTAGGGTTACTATCATAGCCTACAGCCACCCCAGGGCTATAATAAGTCCCGGGCGAAAATTGGAAAAAAGGGCTGATGCTAACCCCTTTTCTCTCATAAGTGTAGTTCACTAAATGGATACCATAATTTAGAGTGCGCCCGTTTTTAACCACGGTTCTTGGAGAGTAAAAATCATAAATCCACTCCCCATAAGCGAACGCCCTACCCCATGAGCTAAACCACCATAGTTTATGACTCCCATCATTTTTATCCTTGACTTTAGCGCTGATTTCAAAGCCTTGCGTGTAACCGCTCATATAAGGAGCATTGGATTGATAACGCCCCCCTTTAGCCGCAAATATATCCTTATAGCGGTATTCTAAAAAAGCGTTATTCATCAAATAATTACGGCGGATTTTATTAGCCCTAGCGTTCCCGCACGCTATAGAATCAATCACCTTGCCATCAGAACCAAGCGCGCACTCATGGATACTCGTGCCATCAAGCAAAGCTCTTTTACCCCCTAAATAGCCATCCCAATAACCGATGTAGTTATAAATAACCGATCCACCTTGATTGAATTTCGTGCTATCATAAGCAATCCCTCCTAGCGTGCCACCGACTTTTCCCTCTAAAACATGCCCTTGATCTTTAAGGCTTTTGGATAAAAAATCCGCATAGATATTGCCCTGACCTACAGCGGTTACAAAAGTCTCTGTAGGATAAATCCCCCTAGCTATATCAATCTTTTTTTTATTAAAGCCAACTTTAGAAAAGGACTCCGCTAAAACTTCAATTTTATAATCAAACGCTTGCAAAGAAGCGCTCAAACTTAAAACATATAACCCGCAAAAAACTTGATTCTTTAAAGGCGCGCTATTTTTCATTTTTTTCCTTTTAATAGCCAATACATCTTAAAGACTACAATTCTTAACTGATCTAAAAACAAAGAAGCATAATCAAGCTATTTATTTACTTTTAATTAACCCAATTATTTTAGATTATAACGAAATTATTTTAGTTTCATCATAAAATGAGATGAAGTAAATCAAAATTTAATCAAAGTGGTGTTTTTGTGCCGTTTTACAACCAAACCCATTTTTTTAATATGAAAGTCCTTATATTGATTTTAAAAAATGCTAAAAAGCATTTTTTAAGTTTGACAATCAATCTAATAGCAAAAACTCCAACACCGCCATGCGCATTGCCACGCCATTTTTGACTTGCTCTAAGACTTTAGAACGCTTGTCTTCTAACACTGCGCTTTCTATATCAATATCCCTATGCACCGGGCCTGGGTGTAAAATAATGATCTCTTTATTTTTAGCGTGAGCGCTTAGGCGTTTTTGGGTGATGCAATAAGCGTTGCCGTAATCTTTCAAGCTCGCAAAAATGGGTGCGTTGTGCCGTTCGGTTTGGGTCCTCAAACTCATTAAGATGTCAGCAAATTCTATCGCTTCTTCAATGTTGTGCGTCGTTTTTAAAGGAGTGGTAGGGAGCATGGAGCTTGGAGCGCACAGCATGATCTCAAGCCCTAGCCTTTGGAGCAATTTAATGTTGCTATTAGCTACTCTGGAATTTTTCACATCGCCTATGAAAGCGATTTTCTTCCCTTTTAGATTTTCTAAACCGCCAAAATGCCGATAAAGGGTGAGCAAATCTAATAACGCTTGGGTAGGATGAGCGCTTGTGCCGCTTCCTGCGTTAATCAAGGGGCATTGTGAAAATTCGGCTAATTTAAAAGGCGCGCTTGAAAAAGCATGCCGTGTGATGATAGCGTCAGGCTGCATGGCATGGATATTTTTGAAAGTGTCTATCAAAGTTTCACCCTTTGAAGCGGAGCTTGTTTGCATGTTTAATTTCACTATTTTTGCCCCCAACCTTAGGCTTGCGATTTCAAAACTAGACACCGTTCTGGTGGAATTTTCAAAAAATAACGCCACGATGATTTTATTTTGCATTTTTTCTTTCGTTTCTAAAGATACGGCGTTAAAATCGTTCGCATAAACGCTCGCTTTGTTCAATAAAAGCTTGATTTCATCTAGGCTTAAATCGCTGGTTTGGAGCAAGTGTCGGCATTTTTTTGGCATAAAACCCCCTTTTAGTTATAATATCGGTTTTATTTTAGCTAAAAATGGCATGGGTTTTAGCAAGGAATGGGCTTGAAAAATCTCTCAACACTTCTGGTGTTTTTATTCTTTTGTTTGGGGTGTGTGAGCAATTTTAATGAAGACACCTACACGCTAGACTTAGTTTTAGAAAAAAAGATCCAAGCCAGCAGGAAAGGCGAAATCACCAAAGATAATGTGCCTATCATCACGGCTATCGCTACGCATTTAAACGATGTGGATAGCGGCACTTACTATGACCATGAGTATTTTTTAGTGGAGATTTTCACGCAAAATAACGACTGGATAGATGATGGCTATATTTCTTATGAACTTTTTGGCACAAAACCTATAGGCTCAGAGCCTTTATGGGTGCGAGAAATCACAAAAGATGAATTCGATGGCATTTTAGAAACCACGAACCGGTGGAGCCGAGCTTTTTTGCTCGCTTTTAACAAATTGGATTATTTAGCGGTGCAAGAAGCCAAACTAGAGCTTGATGCCTATAGTTTAGGCAAGATTGTTTTTAATTTCGCTTATCAAGTCCCCTTACCTCAATTTTAATGCGATTAGATTACGCCTTATTCAACCAGCATTTAGCAAATAGCAGAGAAAAAGCTAAAGCGTTGGTTTTAAAAAATCAGGTTTTAGTCAATAAGGTAGTCATCTCTAAACCCTCTTTTATCGTTGAAGAGGGTGATCAAATTGAATTAATCGCTACCAATCCATTCGTTAGCAGGGCTGGGGAAAAATTAGGGGCTTTTTTAGAAGATCATTTTATAGATTTTAAAGAAAAGGTGGTTTTAGATGTGGGAGCGAGCAAGGGGGGCTTTAGTCAAGTGGCTCTTTTAAAAGGGGCCAAAAAGGTGCTTTGCGTGGATGTGGGGAAAATGCAATTAGATGAAAATTTAAGGAACGATACACGCATAGAATGTTACGAAGAATGCGATATTAGAGGGTTTAAAACGCCAGAAACAATTGATTTAGTGCTTTGTGATGTGAGCTTTATTTCTTTATATTGTATTTTAGAAGCGATTTTGCCTTTAAGCGATGAATTTTTGGCGCTTTTCAAACCGCAATTTGAAGTGGGTAGAAAAATAAAACGCAATAAAAAGGGGGTGGTAATGGATAAAAAAGCCATTTTGAACGCTTTAGAAAACTTTAAAAACCATTTAAAAACAAAGGATTTTCAAATCTTAAAGATCCAAGAAAGCTTAGTGAAAGGGAAAAACGGGAATGTTGAATTTTTTATCCATTTCAAGCGAGCCTGAGATTAAAAGCCTAGCTATCGGTAAATTTGATGGCTTGCATCTAGGGCATCAAGCCCTTTTTAAGGAATTAAAAGATCCCAAAGCCCTTTTAATCATAGAAAAAAAACATTACACTAAAGGCTATTTAACCCCCCTAAAATACCGCGCTAAACTCGTGGGCATGCCTTTATTTTTTGTGTATTTAGAAGAGATTTCACTCCTAAATGCTTTAGAATTTTTAGATCTTTTAAAAAAGAAATTCCCCAATTTAGAACGCCTAGTGGTGGGTTATGATTTCAGGTTTGGGCATGGGAGGCAAAATGACGCTTTATTTTTAAAAGAGCGTTTTGAAAAAACCATTATTGTGCCTGAAGTGAAGGTCCAAAACATTAGCGTGCATTCTAAGATGATCAAACTAGCCCTAAGTCATGGCGACTTGCTTTTAGCTAACAAGCTCTTAGGCAGGCCTTATGAAGTGTGCGGGAAAGTCATTAGCGATCAAGGCTTAGGGCATAAAGAATTAGCGCCTACTTTAAATATAACAACTAAAGATTTTATCCTCCCTGGTTTTGGGGTGTATGCGAGTTTAGTGAAAATAAAAGATCAAATTTATCAAAAAAGCGTGAGTTTTATAGGCAATCGCTTAAGCACGGATCACAATTTCGCCATAGAATGCCATGCAATTGACACTATCATAGAAAACCCGCCTAAAGAAATCGCTTTGCGTTGGGTTCAAAAAATACGAGACAACATGCGTTTTAATTCTTTAAAAGAGCTTAAAAATCAGATCCAACAAGACATCTTAATGGCCAAAGAGATTTTGAGATAATTTGTGTTAAAATGGCTCTCAAAAACCTTAAAAATGGAAAAATTTGATGCGATTGAGTAACGCTGACTTAGAACGATTAAAAAGCATGGCGAACACGCTTCGTTTTTTATGCGCGGACATGATAGATAAGGCTAATAGCGGGCATCCGGGCGTGTGCTTGGGACTAGCCGATGTGATGGTGGTTTTAAGCTTGCACCTCAACCTAAACCCCACCAACCCTAAATGGCTCAATAGAGACAGGTTGGTTTTTAGTGGGGGGCATGCGAGCGCGTTAGCGTATAGTTTGTTGCATTTGTGGGGCTTTGATTTGAGCTTAGACGATTTAAAGCGTTTCAGGCAATTACATTCTAAAACCCCAGGACACCCTGAATTGCACCACACCGAAGGCATTGAAATCACGACAGGCCCTTTGGGGCAAGGTTTTGCTAACGCTGTGGGCTTTAGCATGGCGAGCCAATACGCTCAAACCCTTTTAGATAAAGAAGCGATTTCTCATAAAGTCTATTGCCTGTGTGGGGATGGGGATTTGCAAGAAGGCATTAGTTATGAGAGCGCTTCTTTGGCCGGGCACTTTCGCCTTGATAACCTCATTGTGATTTATGATAGTAATCAGATCAGTATTGAAGGCGCTATTAATATTAGTTTTAGCGAACAGGTTAAAATGCGTTTTTTAGCGCAAAATTGGGAAGTGCTAGAATGCGATGGGCATGACTATCAAGCGATTAATGATGCTTTAGAAGAAGCCAAAAAATCCCATAAACCCACGCTTTTAATCGCTCATACGATTATTGGTAAGGGGGCTATTGGTTTAGAGGGGAGTGAAAAAACGCATGGCTCGCCTTTAAATAAAGAAGTGTTAAAACAATCCAAAGAAAACGCTCAAATCAACCCTGATGAAAGCTTTATCATTAGCCCAAAAAACAAAATGCATTTTGAAGAAGTGAAAGTTAGGGGCGTTAGTTTAGAAGCCTTATGGGAAAAATCCTTAAGCCCTAAAATAAAAGAAAAAATCCATGCGTTGAAGGATTTTGATTTTAACACCATCCATTACCCCGCCTTTAAAAAAGGCGAATCTCTAGCCACGAGAGTGAGTAACGGCATGATTTTAAACGCTATCGCCAAAGAATGCGAGGGCTTTTTAGGAGGGAGCGCGGATTTAGCCCCGTCTAATAACACGCATTTGAAACACTCTGGCGATTTCCCTTTAGGGCAGAACTTGCATTTTGGGATCAGAGAGCATGCCATGGGGGCTATCACTAACGCTTTAGCGGCGTATGGCTTGTTTTTGCCTTTTTGCGCGACCTTTTTTGTGTTTAGCGATTATTTAATGCCAAGCATTCGTTTGAGCGCTTTAATGAAATTAAAAGCCCTTTTTATCTTCACGCATGACAGCATTGGCGTGGGCGAAGACGGAGCGACGCACCAACCCATAGAGCAATTGAGCCATTTACGCGCTTTGCCTAATTTTTACGCTTTCAGGCCCAGCGATGCTTTTGAAAATACGGCTTGCATGCAAGTAGCGTTAAGTTTGAACGCTCCTAGCGCTCTTATTTTATCGCGCCAGAATTTGCCCGTGCTTGATGAGGTTTCTAAAGAGCAGGTTTTAAAAGGGGCGTATGTTAAACACCACTCTAAAGATCCCATTATCACGCTTGTTGCGAGCGGGAGCGAAGTCTCTTTAGCTTTAGAGAGCGCTAAAATTTTAGAGCGAGAAAATATCCAAACGCAAGTCATCGGCGCGCCATGCTTTGATCTATTGATAGAGCAAGATGAAAGCTACCTTAAAGAACTCTTTAAGGGCAAAGTCTTAGTCATTGAAGCGAGCCGCGCGATAGAGTGGTATCGTTTTGCGGATAAAATCATTGGCATGGATTCTTTTGGGAGTTCAGCAAAGGGCGATAAACTCTTTGAAAAATTTGGCTTTAGCGTTGAAAACATCACCGCTCAAGCTAAAAGGTTGCTCAACGCATGAACTTAGAAAAACTTTTTTTAGAAAAAACCCCCCTATTTGTTTTTAGCTCCACTAGGCGTTTAAAACATTTCTATTTAGAGCAAGGCGAAGGGTTTTTGCCTAACGCAATGAGCATGGGGAGTTTTTTTGAACAGGCTTTTTACATCCCTAATAAAAAGAAAATCCCTAACAGTGCACGGCTAATTTTAATGATAGACACCATTAAAGCTATCGCTAAAGAAAAAAAATCCATTCTTGAAGGGCTTTTGCTTTTTGAAAACAGCTTTTTGGGGTATTTGGAAAGCACTTCTTTTTTGTTTGATTTGTTTGATGAATTAAGCTCTGCTTGTATCAAACTCAATGAACTTTCTTTTAAAGACATTTATTTGGATTATGAAAAGCATTTAGAAGTCTTAGAAATGATTTATGACCGCTACATTAAAAAACTAGAAGAATTAGGCTTTTATGACAAAATCATGCAAGAAAAACCCGCCATTTTAAAAGAATTTTTTGAGCATTTTTCCTCCATTGAATGGCATTTAGACGGCTTTATGAGCGTTTTTGAAAGGCAATGCCTATTGGAAGCGGCCGAGTTAGTGCCTATCACTTTACACCTATCTTGCGATAAATACAACCAAAAATTTTTGGAATTTCTCAATCTCAAATTAGAGACAGATTGCGATTATTCCATTGATTTTAAAACCCAAAAGATCCTTTCTCAAACTTTTAATGATCAAAAAATAGAACCAAAGCTTTATGCTAACTCCAGTTATTTAAAACAAGGTGCTTTAGTTTTACAAACCATAGAAGAATATTTGCAAAAAGATAACGACCCTAATAAAATGGCGATCATCACGCCCAATGCGGATTTTTTACCTTTTTTAAAACTTTTAGACAAAAACAACAATTTGAATTTTGCGATGGGATTAGGGGCTAAAAACAGCCCTTATTATACAGAGCTTGTCAAAATCTTAGAAGATTTACAAAAAAGCGGTTTTGATTTGAGCGCATCGCCTTTATTGGATTTGGAAAACCTTACGCTTGCGCTTTTAGAACAACAAAGCTCTAAAGAAAAAGCGCCCTTAAAAGAAGCACATTCTCAAATCATGCACCAGTATCATCTTTTAAAAGACACGCTTAAAAACTACAGCCTTAAAGATTTATTGCATTTGTATTTGCAAGAATTTGAAGCCAATTTCCGCTTAGACGATTCTAGTGGGGGCAAAATACGAGTCATAGACACTTTAGAGACAAGGGGCATGCAATTTGATAAAATCGTTATTGTGGATTTTAATGAAACCTGCGTGCCAAGCCTTAAAGATTGCGATTTGTTTTTAAACTCTGCCTTAAGGAAATCGCTCAACCTCCCCACTTTATTAGATAAGAAAAATTTGCAAAAACATTATTACTACCAGCTCTTTAAAAACTCTAAAGAAATAACACTTTCTTATATAGAGAGCGAAACTTCAAAAGCCTCTAACATGCTTTTAGAATTGGATTTGCATATAGAGCCTATCAAAGACGCTTACACGCTTTTTGCACCAAGTCCTTTAAAAGACTACCAAGAAGAAGAAATCAAAGCCGCTATCCCTAAAGATTTTAGCTTTAGCGCTAGCTCATTGAACGCTTTTTTAACTTGCAAGCGCCGTTTTTATTACCACTACATGAAGCGCTTCAAAGAAAGCCCTAAAGATGAAAATAATAGCGCTGTGGGCAGTTTGCTCCATGAACTTTTAAAAGAAGCTTATGAAAAAGACAAAAACCCTTATGTATTAGAAGAGAGGCTCATTTGGCTCTTAGAAACAAGAGAAAACATTACCCCTAAAGAGCGTTTAGACACTCTTGTAGCACTTAAAAAAATCCAGGCTTTTTATAAAAAAGAGCAAGAACGCTTTAACGCAAAAATCAAAATCCTTGATCTTGAAAAAAGCTTTGAAACGATCATTCAAGGCGTTGTTTTTAAAGGGCGTATAGACAGGATTGACAAAACGGCTGACAATGAGATTATTTTATTGGATTACAAATTTAAAAACGATTTGAAATTAGACAACATGAGTAAAACACAAAGAGGAGGCTTAAGCCCCATAGAAATCGCTCAAATCAGCACCGATTATCAAATGGCCATCTATGCGTTTGCCCTTAAAAATCTGGGCTACAAAGATCCTATAAAAGCCTTTTTTTATGACTTAAGAAAGGGCGAGTTATTAGAAGAAGACGAGCTTGTTTTGCAGGCTAAAATGGATCATTTGGAATTTTCTCTTATCCCCAAGCTCAAGCAAGAAATTGATTTTGAAAAAACTTTAGAAGTTAAAGATTGTGAGTATTGCTCTTTTAAAGACATGTGCAACCGATGAAATCTAAAAAACTTTATTTAGCTTTAATCATAGGGGTTTTATTAGCGTTTTTAACCCTATCTTCATGGCTGGGTAACAGCGGTTTAGTGGGGCGTTTTGGGGTGTGGTTTGCCGCAATCAATAAAAAATATTTTGGGTATCTTTCATTGATTAATTTACCCTATTTGGCGTGGGTTTTATTCCTTTTATACAAGACTAAAAACCCTTTTACAGAAATCGTTTTAGAAAAAACTTTAGGGCATCTATTAGGCATTTTATCTTTGCTCTTTTTGCAATCTAGCCTTTTAAATCAAGGGGAAATCGGCAACAGCGCGCGTTTGTTTTTACGCCCTTTTATAGGGGACTTTGGGCTTTATGCGCTGATAATACTCATGCTAGTCATCTCTTATTTGATTTTATTCAAACTGCCCCCTAAAAGCGTTTTTTATCCTTATATAAACAAGACACAAAACCTTTTAAAAGAGATTTATAAACAATGCTTACAGGCTTTTAGCCCTAATTTTAGCCTAAAAAAAGAGGGTTTTGAAAACACCCCACCAGATATTCAAAAAAAAGAAACCAACAACGACAAAGAAAAAGAAAACCTTAAAGAAAACCTTATTGATGAAAACCACAAAACCCCTAACGAAGAATCGTTTTTAGCGATCCCTACCCCCTATAACACGACTTTAAACGATTCAGAGCCGCAAGAAGGCTTGGTCCAAATTTCCTCCCACCCCCCTACCCATTACACCATTTACCCTAAAAAAAACCGATTTGATGATTTGACTAACCCCACTAACCCCCCTTTAAAAGAAACTAAACAAGAAACCAAAGAAAGAGAACCCACGCCCACAAAAGAAACTCTTACGCCCACCACGCCCAAACCTGCCACACTCAAACCTATCATATCAGCACCCGTCATGCCCGCATCTGCACCCATAATAGAAAATGACAACAAAACAGAAAATGACAAAACCCCCAACCACCCCATAAAAGGAGATGATTTGCAAGAAAGACCACAAGAAAACGCGCAAGAAGAAATGATAGAAGAAACGATAAAAGAAAATCTCAAAGAAGAAGAAAAAGAGGCGCAAAACGCTCCAAGCTTTAGCCCACTAACCCCCACAAGCGCTAAAAAACCCGTTATGGTTAAAGAATTGAGCGAAAATAAAGAGATATTAGACGGGTTGGATTATGGCGAAGTGCAAAAACCCAAAGATTATGAGCTTCCCACCACGCAATTATTGAATGCGGTTTGTTTGAAAGAAACTTCTTTAGACGAAAACGAGATTGACCAAAAAATCCAGGATTTATTGAGCAAGCTGCGCACCTTTAAAATTGATGGCGATATTATCCGCACTTATTCAGGCCCTATTGTAACCACTTTTGAATTCCGCCCAGCCCCTAACGTTAAGGTGAGCCGTATTTTAGGCTTGAGCGATGATTTAGCGATGACTTTATGCGCTGAATCCATCCGCATTCAAGCCCCTATTAAGGGTAAAGATGTCGTTGGCATTGAAATCCCTAACAGCCAAAGCCAAATTATTTATTTAAGAGAAATTTTAGAGAGCGAATTGTTTCAAAAATCCAGCTCGCCCTTAACTCTAGCTTTAGGCAAAGACATTGTGGGTAACCCTTTCATCACGGATTTAAAAAAGCTCCCTCATTTGCTCATTGCCGGCACAACAGGGAGCGGTAAGAGCGTGGGCGTGAATGCGATGATTTTATCCTTACTTTATAAAAACCCCCCGATCAGCTCAAATTAGTGATGATCGATCCCAAAATGGTAGAATTTAGCATTTATGCGGACATCCCTCATTTGCTCACGCCCATTATCACCGACCCTAAAAAAGCTATTGGGGCTTTGCAAAGCGTGGCTAAAGAAATGGAACGCCGATACTCTTTAATGAGCGAGTACAAGGTTAAAACCATTGATTCTTATAATGAACAAGCCCCAAGTAACGGCGTTGAAGCGTTCCCCTATTTGATTGTGGTGATTGATGAATTAGCGGATTTGATGATGACAGGGGGCAAAGAAGCGGAATTTCCTATCGCTAGGATCGCTCAAATGGGGCGAGCGAGCGGCTTGCACCTCATTGTAGCGACCCAACGCCCAAGCGTGGATGTCGTAACCGGCTTGATTAAAACCAACTTGCCTTCAAGGGTGAGTTTTAGGGTAGGCACTAAGATTGATTCTAAAGTGATTTTAGACACCGATGGGGCGCAAAGCTTGTTAGGAAGGGGCGATATGCTCTTTACCCCCCAGGAACAAACGGGTTAGTGCGCTTGCATGCCCCCTTTGCCACTGAAGATGAAATCAAAAAAATCGTGGATTTTATTAAAGCCCAAAAAGAAGTGGAATATGATAAAGATTTCTTGCTAGAAGAATCGCGCATGCCTTTAGACACCCCTAACTATCAAGGCGATGACATTTTAGAAAGGGCTAAAGCGGTGATTTTAGAAAAAAGATCACTTCTACGAGTTTTTTACAACGCCAATTAAAAATCGGCTACAACCAAGCCGCCACCATTACTGACGAATTAGAAGCTCAAGGCTTTTTATCCCCAAGAAACGCCAAAGGCAACAGAGAGATTTTGCAAAACTTTTAGGCTTTGTTTTCATTGGATATTGGCAATAGAAACATTGTTTTTAATTTTTAAAATTCATTTTCTTTAAGAAAACTTTTCTCAATGATACAAACGGCACTAACCTTTAACCCATTAATCAAATATTATCTGTGGTTTCCCTAACTCTTAGTAAAATTACCTAAAAATTTCATGTTCAAGGATAGCCATGAACCCCCAACCCGCCACCAAAAAACCCTTAAAATCCCTTTTAGCCGCTAGTTCAGGCAATTTAGTGGAATGGTATGACTTTTACGCTTATGCGTTCTTAGCGCCTTATTTCGCTAAGGAATTTACCCACACGAACGACCCCACTCTAGCGCTCATCTCAGCTTTTTTGGTTTTCATGCTAGGGTTTTTCATGCGCCCTTTGGGGAGTTTGTTTTTTGGTAAATTGGGGGATAAAAAGGGGCGTAAAACTTCTATGGTGTATTCCATTATCCTTATGGCGCTAGGCTCTTTTTTGCTCGCATTGCTCCCCACTAAAGAAATCGTAGGGGAATGGGCGTTCTTGTTTTTATTATTAGCCAGGCTTTTACAGGGCTTTAGCGTGGGAGGAGAATATGGCGTGGTCGCTACTTACCTCTCTGAATTAGGCAGGAATGGTAAAAAAGGTTTTTATGGCTCTTTCCAATATGTAACTTTAGTTGGAGGGCAACTCTTAGCTATTTTTTCACTCTTTATCGTTGAAAACATTTACACGCATGAGCAAATCAGCGCGTTCGCTTGGCGTTATTTATTCGCTTTAGGGGGTATATTAGCCCTACTCTCGCTCTTTTTGAGAAATATCATGGAAGAAACCATGGATAATGAAGCGACTCCCCAAAAAGAGACTAATGTAAATAATGTAAAAGAAACCCAAAGAGGCAGTTTGAAGGAATTGCTCCACCATAAAAAAGCCTTAATGATAGTTTTTGGACTCACTATGGGAGGGAGTTTGTGTTTTTATACTTTTACGGTGTATTTAAAAATCTTTTTAACCAACAGCTCATCATTCAGCCCTAAAGAAAGCAGTTTCATCATGCTTTTAGCGCTCTCTTATTTCATCTTCTTACAGCCCTTATGCGGGATGCTTGCGGATAAAATCAAACGCACCCAAATGCTGATGGTTTTTGCGATCACAGGGCTTATTGTAACGCCCGTTGTCTTTTATGGTATCAAGCATGCCACTAGCGTGTATGAAGCCCTATTTTATGAAATACTCGCATTGAGCAGCATGAGTTTTTACACTTGCATTGCTGGGGTCATTAAAGCGGAATTATTCCCTGAACATGTGCGAGCGCTTGGCGTGGGTCTAGCCTATGCGATCGCCAATGCGCTTTTTGGAGGGAGCGCGAGTTATGTAGCGTTAGAGTTCAAACAGCATGGTTTTGAAGCGGGGTTTGTGGGCTATGTCATGGCTAGTATTGTTATTTTTATGGTTATGGTTATCATATTCCCTAAAAAACCTATTTGGAATGAATCTGTTTTTATTTAATTTTTGCTATAATTTTTCATTTTAAAAGGATTCTTGCATGCAAAATGGGTATTATGCGGCCACAGGTGCTATGGCGACACAATTTAACCGCTTGGATTTGACCTCTAATAATTTAGCTAATTTAAACACCAATGGCTTTAAAAGAGACGATGCAATTACAGGCGATTTTTTAAGGCTTTACCAACAATACCGAGAGCAACTGCCCTTAGAAGATCAAACCAAAGCGAGCGCGAAGTATTTAAACCGCAATCTCAATCGTGTGCCTATTCTATCAGAAATCTATACGGATAGAAGCCTTGGCGCGTTTGAAGGAACGCATAACCCCCTAGATTTTGCCCTAACAAGCCCTAACCTCTATTTTGCAATACAAACTAATGAGGGCGTCGCTTATACCAGAGACGGGCATTTTAGCGTTGATAAAGACGGCTTTTTAGTTACTCTTAATGGCTTTAAGGTGCTTTCACGCTCTGGCTTGAACGAAAAAGGAGAGATCATGCTCATGCCTGACGCTGAAATTGAAGTGGATCAAAATGGCGGAATCACTTTTAGGGATAATGAAGCCCAAATTCAAGCGGGCGCGTTAGCTTTAGTGAGTTTTAGCGAACCTAAAAACCTTAAAAAAATAGGGCAAAACCTTTATATTTATCAGGGCGAAGGCGTCCATCAAGTCTCTGACTCTGGTGCGTTAAAACAATACATGCTAGAAAAAAGCAATGTCAATGCGGTACGCGAGATGAGCGCTTTGATTGAAATCAACCGCTTTTTGGACATGTATTCTAAAGTGCTAAAAACCCATCAAGATGACATGAACGCTGAAGCGATCAACAAACTCGCTACAAAAGCTTAAACTTTTGGCGATTTTAAAATTCATAGGAGGGTTTTTGCGATACCCTAACTCCCTAATAACGCTTTTTTAAAAGCCTTGTTAATCTTTTTTGTATAGCATTAGTTTTAAAAGAGTTTAAAGAATTAAATGCCTTTTCTTTTGTAATCGCTTGCAAAGTAGACGGTAACGCAAGCTTCTCTTTATAGCCGCTAGCTATTCAACAATGATTCAATTTTAATTATTTCGTTTGTTGTTTAAAACGCTCTTTATTGTGGTATTCTGTAAGCAAACGCCCCCATTTTTCTTGTTATGGCTCTTGTGTTTTAAGTTCGTTTGTGGTAGGATTGTTCCCATTAAGGACGCTACAGTTAGTGCCGTTTCTGTAATGGTTAGAGAGTGCCCCAATGGTTTCTAATTCCCTTAATGTTTTTATCGCCCCAATCAAGTTTTTTGATTACCCACTTGACTATCAGCGTTCATTTTAAGATAGAGCCATTTTAAAAGCTTGCAAAAATTTTCTTTCTGTTTCCACTAAATTAGGGTTTAAGAGCAAGTCATTCTTTAAAGCGCTGGTATAGGCGGTGTGTGAGCGAAAACTTTTGTTTTTTAAGTCCAATTTGATTTTATCTTTTTGGCTGAAACAATCTTCAATATTTTTGAAATTTTTAAAACTATCATCGCAATCATTGAGTTTTAGAATGTTGAGCTTATTCTTTAATTCCTTATTCAACTCTTCGCATGCCTTACCCCTTGTATCCCCATCCACTAATAGCGTGGTGTTTGGCTCTTCTTGAACTAAAGTTTCTAAAATTTGTTTCATTTGTGGCTTTTTTGATTCTTTTAAATCATCATTCCCTAGTCCGTTAACGGGTAAAAACACGATGTTTAAGGAGGTCTTTTTTTCCTGTTCATAGAGCAATTTAAACGCGCTCAAATAATTGTAATCGCTAATGCCTTCTACAAACAAAAGACGATCGTTTTCATTGAGAATCTTATGACTCACGCCTAAAGATTTTTTAATGGTTTTCAATGCCCCATTATCGCCCAAATCCACAGATGAAAAATGACGAATGCTAACGCTTTGCAAAGACTCTTCATTATGGCGTAAGACTCTCAATTCATTTAAATGATTCATATCCACTAAAAAGGGATCATGGGTTACCAAAACAAAAGTAACTCCCACTCTTTGCCCAAACTCTTTTAAAAATTTCCTACACTCTTTGCGAGTTGGCACAGAAAGGTTTGAACCCATTTCATCCATCAAAACAATGGCATTTTTTTTAAGGAATTACCAAATAAAAGGCCAAAAAACAAATTGAAAAACCATTTAAACCCATCGCTTTGATCGTCTAAATGCAACACTTCTTTTTGTTTGTTGGAATCTTTTTTAAAAAGCGATAGAGAAATATTGTGTAAGTCCAATCTAAAATCAAATAAATACGACCATTTTCGGTTTTGATCTTTTTGAAAATAAAGCCTGTTAAATCTATTGGTAATTTTAGAAATAACTTTTTCTTTGATCTCATCTTGCAACTGTGTCAAATAACCAATGTTTCCGCTCGCCTTTGAATAACTTTTCTTAACGCTTGATAAATTCACACCAATAGCTTTAAAAAACGCCCTAAAAAAGACACTTTTTTCCAATTCTTCTGGCTTGACAATCAAATCCTTATGTTTGAAACGCTTTTTGTTATCGTAGTAAATCACTTGAGGGAAGCGAGAGATTTTAGACACATCTATGGGTTCGCTATTCAATAAATCATCTACGCTTGTGTAAATTGTAGGTTGGTTATTAGAACTTGTTCTAATTCATTGGTGGGTTCATCAGATTCTATTTTGAGAAAATCATCATCGTTGATAAAACGCCAGATAGTGATTTGAGAAAGTTTTAAATCAGACCTTCTGCGGTTGTAGTAGTCATTTTTAAGCCACTCTTGAGCGATTGGGAGCAATTTTTCTTTGAAATTTTTAAGGATTTCATTTTTATCTTCTAGGGTTGTCTTTGCAGTTAAATCTTGAATCATTTTTTCTAACCAAGCGCTTCTAAACTTGGTTTTAAGATTATCGCAAAAATCACTCCTAAAATTTTGCACATTTTCTTCCCACAACGTCTCGAATAAATCTCTCATGTTAGAAATGACTTGAGAAGGCAATTCATTTTGAATGTTACTAGGGACGCAAGAGATGGTTTTATTATAGCTATTGTATAAGTCTAACAATTTGCTCTCCCTTCTGTATGGGTCTAAACTTCGGCACTCTTCAATAGCCTTTTCATAAGACAACTTGTCTTCTTCGCTTAACAAATCATTGTTAAGGGCTTTATAGCAAACACCTTCAAGCAAATCAACCTTTGCAATACTCTCATCAAAAGTGATTTTTGAAGAACTATCTATGGTTAAAGTCATTTCATTTTGGAGTATTTTATCTTTAAGGGTGCTTAATTTTAAAGAACTTATCGATTCTTCATAGCCCACATAATTAGGGGTGCAGTTTTTCTTAAATTCATTTACATGCTCGCTAAAACACCCTAAAGCTTTCAATAAATTGCTTTTACCGGTATTGTTCTCACCAATAATGATGATCAATCCCCCTAACTTATCTGTGAAAGTGTGGTTTAAAAAAAGTTTGAACGCTTTAAACTCAATTTGTTGCTTAGGCTTATTGTCTAGATCAAAACTATCCAAATCTTCAATAAAAATGTTTTTCTCTAAGCCAATATTTTTATAATTCTTGACCTCTAAGTAGCGTGTGGTTACCTTTAAAGGCTCCGCATCGTTACTATTGTTGGGGGGGTAATTTGTGCCTTGTTTGTATTCTCTTCTTTTTTGTTGTTATGATGATTGCTCATGTGGATTTTTCCTTTCTTGGCTCGTTTTTAAGATAATTCAAGCGGATTTTTTCATCCGTCTCTCAAGCTTGGTTAAAACTCTTCATTATATCTAAATTTCCAACCACTGCTATTAATTAGATTAAATGAACCCCACCTTTAATATAGTTATTTTATTTTATTTGCCCTATTAAGTGGTATTCTAAAATGCTTTTTTGCTTCCTCTCGCATGCCTTAAATTCTAAATGCTTTAAGGGGTTAGCAATGGATAAAAGATAGGGTTTTTCACTCAAATTCAATACCACTACAAGCACATAATCATGGCTATAAGTTTGCGCTTGTTCGTATTCTTTTTGGGTCAATCTCAATGTCCCTTGCTTTTCTCTAATCCCCTTAACTTCCACTAAAAACGCTTGCTTGTTGGTTTGAATATAGAAGTCATACCCATCGCCAAAAAGACGCATGTCTTTTAAATGCCCACAAGAGAATATTTTGATGTTTTTATAGTGGTTTAAGAAATACAATTCGGCTTCTAAACCCGTTTCTTGCATGCTTTTATAGCGGGTTTTGAGGTAAGCGTTAGGGGTAACGCCTAAATCTTTGATTCCGTATTGTTCTTGTAAAAACCATTTCACAATATAGCTAAAACCTTTAGCGTCTTCATCTTTAAACAAGCTATCAATCCATAATTTTCTATGGATATAGGCATCGCCTTTTTGCCACCAACCTTTGCGTTTGTTAGGAAAAAAATAATCAAATAAATCCATGCGATTTTTGATAACACCAATCGTGTCAGCCAAGCCAATTTGGACGCAATATTCAAAAAAGGCGTTTTTAGTAGAAAAACCAAATTCTTTAATAAAATCATTATCAAATTTCGCCAAAGCATAGCCTATGAGATTTAAAATTTCATAATTTCTATGTTTTGCCATAGACTTAGCAACGCCCTAATCGATCTTTAATATCGCTAAAAACGCTTCTTGGGGAAGCTCTACCTTACCGATAGCCTTCATGCGTTTCTTGCCCTCTTTTTGCTTTTCTAAGAGTTTTCTTTTTCGTGTAATATCGCCCCCATAGCACTTAGCCGTTACATTCTTACCGACAGATTTAATCGTCTCCCTGGCGATGATTTTATTCCCCACGCTCGCTTGGATGGCGACTTCAAAAAGCTGTCTTGGGATAAGCTCTTTCATCGTTTCCACTAAAGCGCGCCCCTTTTCATACGCCTTGTTTTTATCTATAATGATAGAAAGCGCATCCACCACATCGCCTGCCACTCTCACATCTAACTTCACCAAATGAGCCTCTCTGTTTTCTATCGGCTCATAATCAAAGCTCGCATACCCTTTCGTGCAAGATTTGAGTTTGTCATAAAAATCCATCACAATTTCATTGCTCGGCAAGGAATAAGTGAGCATGACACGAGACTGGTTCAAATATTCCATTTTTTCTTGAATGCCTCTTTTATTATTCAATAACTGCATTAAATTACCCAAAAATTCACTCGGCGTGATGATCGTCGCCCTAACAAAAGGCTCTTTGATGCAAGCGATATGATTTTCAGGGGGCAATTCGCTAGGGTTTTGAACGTATTTGATGCTATTATCCGTCAAATGCACTTCATACACCACCGTGGGAGCGGTAGCGATTAAGTTAAGGCCAAATTCTCTCTCTAGCCTTTCTTTGATCACTTCCATGTGCAATAACCCTAAAAAGCCCACCCTAAAGCCAAAGCCAAGCGCCACAGAGCTTTCAGGCTCAAAATTCAAAGCACAATCGTTAAGCTGGAGTTTCAATAACGCTTCTCTTAAATCTTCAAACCGGTCCGTTTCTATAGGGTAAAGCCCCGCAAAAACAAAGGGTTTAGCCGGCATAAAGCCTTCAATGGGTTTAGGGGTAGGGTTTTTAGCGTCTGTGAGCGTATCACCCACCGCAATATCAGTAACGCTCTTTAACCCCAAACTCACAATGCCAATCTCGCCGCATTCTAAACTCTTAGTGGGGATTTTTTTCAAAGGGTTAGGGTAGTATAGCCCTAAAACGCCATGTTTTTTACCCGTTCCCATCACTAAAATTTCTTGCTCGGTATTGATGCTCCCATCCATGATACGCACCAACGCTAGCGCCCCTAAATAATTGTCAAACCATGAATCATAAATGAGCGCTTTTAAGGGAGCGTTAAAATCACCGCTAGGGGCAGGAATGGTGGTAATGATTTTTTCTAACAAATCTTTAATGCCTAGCTTAGCTTTAGCGCTCACTTCATTAGCATTGGAGCAATCAATCCCTATCGTGTCTTCTATATCCTGTTTGACTTCTAAAACATTCGCATTAGGCAAATCAATTTTATTGATCACCGGTAAAATTTCTAAATTGTTATCTAAAGCGATATAAGTGTTTGCAATGGTTTGCGCTTCCACGCCTTGAGTGGCATCCACCACCAATAACGCCCCTTCGCACGAACACAAAGAGCGAGACACTTCATAGCTAAAATCCACATGCCCTGGGGTGTCAATGAGGTTTAAAACATAATCCTCCCCCTTAAAAGTGTAATTTAAGCGCACGCTTTGAGCCTTAATCGTAATGCCCCTTTCTTTTTCAATATCCATCGTGTCCATCACTTGGCTCTTCATTTCTCTGTTACTGATAGCGTTGCATTCAGAAATCAAACAATCCGCTAAAGTGCTTTTGCCATGGTCAATGTGAGCGATAATGGAAAAATTGCGGATATTTTTCATTGGCGCTTTTGTTTTCATCTCTCTTGTCCTAAATCTTTTAAAATAGCATCAGTCAAACTCTCTGTGTCTAAGCCTAAGGATTTTTCCACTAAAGCGGTGTTCCCATGCATGATAAATTCATCAATGATTTCAAAGCTTTTAACAGGCTTTAAAATATTTTGTTCGCTCAAAAACTCTAAAATCGCGCTAGCCACCCCCCCAAGCTTGTAATTATCGCTAAAAACATAGAGCTTTTGATAAGGGGCAATGATGGCGCTTAAATTTGGATCTAAGGGCTTTAAAAACCTGAGATCCAACAGCGCGCACTCTATGTTTTTTTCCTTTAAAGCCAGTTGGACTAAATGCGCCCGCCCCACGCCATTACCATAGCCAATGAGTAAAATTTCGCCCTCTTTTTTCAATAATTCGCTTTGCCCTAAAACAAAACCGCTAGGCTCAAAAACCCCCTCTTTTAACGCAAACGACCCCCTAGGGTAGCGGAACGCGCAAGGGCTTGAATGGTGTTCATTAGCAAAATGCACGGCGTTTTTTAAAGTCTCATTATCTCGTGGGGCAAAAATGACCATGTTAGGGATAGAGCGCAAATACGACACGTCTAAAAGCCCTTGGTGCGTCTCGCCATCTTCGCCCACAATCCCGGCCCTATCAATGGCTAATTTAATCGGTAAGCTAGAAATGCAAGCGTCATGCACAATGGAATCATAAGCGCGTTGCAAAAAAGTAGAATAGATGCTCACAAAAGGTTTAAACCCCTCTTTAGCCATAGCGCTACTAGAAGTCAGGGCGTGTTGTTCAGCGATAGCGACATCAAAAAAGCGCAAAGGGTAAGCGTCAATGAGTTTGTCTAATCCTGTGCCGCTAGGCATCGCTGCGGTTACGCCTACGATTTTTTCATCTTTCTTGGCCAATTCTAAAAGGGTGTTAGAATACGCTTCAGTGGGCGATAGAATCGTGCTTTTGGATTTTTTAGACAAGCCGGTATCCAAATCAAAAGGCCCCACCCCATGCCATTTTTCATAGCGCCCTTCAGCGATCTTATAGCCTTTACCTTTTAAGGTTTGCGCATGGATTAGCACCGGTTCTTTAAGCTCTTTGGCTAATTTCAAGGTTTCAATAATCGCATTCAAATCATGCCCGTTAATAGGCCCTATATAGTTAATGCCTAGTTCTTCAAAAAACACGCCCGGGGTGATGAGCTTGAAAGATTCTTCAAAACGGCTCGCTAAGTAATTCACGCTTTCAGGTAAGGTGCTTAAGATTTTTTTAACTTTAGAGCGGAAAGACTGATAAAACGGGCCTTTCATCAGCTGGCTAAGGGCTTTGGATAAAGCGCCAATAGGCGTGCTGATACTCATTTCATTATCGTTTAAAATCATGATCATGGGGTATTTCCTATCGCCCAGTTCGTTTAAGGCTTCATAAAAAATCCCCGCACTAATACTCCCATCGCCTAATAAAGCGATAGGCATGCCTAACGCTTGTTTCAAACAAAAAGCTTTAGCCACCCCCACGCCTATAGACACCGAAGTGGAGCTATGCCCGGCAATGAAATAATCGTATGCACTCTCGCTGGGTTTAGTAAAGCCGCTCAAACCTTGAAACTGCCTTAAAGTGCTAAAGCTTTCAAAACGCCCGGTTAAGAGCTTGTGAGCGTAAGCCTGGTGCGAAGTGTCAAAAATAAAAGGGTTTTTTTGGCAATCAAATAGGGCATGCATGCCTACAATCAGCTCCACAGCCCCTAAAGAAGAGCTTAAATGCCCCCCATTAGCGCTCACCACTTCTAAAATACGATTCCGTAGCGTTTGACACACCAACTCCAAGCCTGCAATATCATTAGGGTTTAAATCAAAAGTTTTATTTTGCAAAATCACACCTTAAAATTTTCCAACACGCTTTCTTTGAGCGTTTTAAAGCGCTCCATCAAATTCCCATCAAGGCTCCCGTTAGAGCTAGTGATCATAACGCCTCCTTTAGAAATAGCCTCATTGCTCTCTAATTTGATTTTAGAAGCGTTTTGCAAACGCTCGTTTAAATAAGGGTAATCCAAGGGATTGACTTTTAAATGAATATCCGTTGCGTCTAAAACGTTTTTTAAAAGCTCTTCAGCCAAAGCAAGGGCCACTTTCTGGCTGTTGTCTTCCACTTCCTTAAGGATCACTTCTTTAGCGATATCTATTGCAATCGCGCTCAGTTCCTTTTCCAAAGCCATTAAATGATCTTGTGATTTTTTCATTTTTTCATCTAAAGCCGTGATCGCATGCAAAAGCTGGTTTTTTTCTTCATTCACGCTGTGGGTGAGCTCGTTACGCATTTTTTCTTCGCCCTCTTTAAAGCCGATTTTATAGCCATCGTTTTTAGCGTTTTCAATCAAAACCTTGCTCTCTTCTTGGGCTTTTTCAAATTGCATTTGCAATTTCACTAAATGGCTTGAAAGCTCATCGGTTTTTTTTAATAAGCAATCAATCAAATCGTTTTCTATCGCTTTTTTTTCCAAAGGCTCTTGCGGGTGGTTAGGCGTTTCTAAAGACGCGCCATTAGGATTAGTTTTAGGGGGTAAGTTTGCCATGCTCTTAAATTCGTATTTTTGAATGTCATGCTTATTCAAATGATCTTTTTGGATCAAGTTTTTACGGCTATTCAATGACATCTTCCTCTTCACCGGTTTGGATCACGCCTTTTTCTTGCAAGCTCTGCACGATTTCAATGATTTTCCTTTGGGCCACATCCACATCTTTGATTTTGACTGCCCCTAAATATTGCATTTCTTCTACAAACTGCTCTGCTGCCCTGCTGCTCATGTTGTTTAAGAATTTATCGGTTAAATCTTGGGTAGAAGTTTTTAACGCTAAAGACAAATCTTTTTTATCCGCTACTTTCAAAATCTCTCTGATAGCGAAATTGTCTAGTTTGGATATGTCTTCAAAAGTGAACATCATCTCTTTAATCGCACCGGCGAGCTTGTTATCCACGCTTTCAATGCGAGCGAGCGTGGTTTTAGCGCTCTTTTGGCCTAAGCGGTTAAAGATTTCAGCCACCGCTCTTAAACCACCCACTTCAATTTTATAGCTAGTGAGCGATTCTAGTTTGTTTTCTAACACCGTGGAAACCCTTTTAACCACTTGGGGCGATATTTCGCCTAAATTCGCCATTCTAATAGAAATCTCGGCTTTCATTTCATCAGGGAAATAGCTCAAAGTCTCAGCCGCATTAGGGGCTTCCATGTGGGCTAAAATCAAGGCAATGGTTTGAGGGTGTTCGTTAATGATGAAATCAGCGAGTTGTTGGGGCTTGATTTTGCCTAAATAAGCGAAGTTTTTTTGCGTTTGCAAGCTTTTAGTGAGTTTGTCCATCACTTTTCTGGCTTCTTCGCTCCCTAAAGTCCTGGTTAAAAGCTCTCTGGCGTATTCTAAACCGCCGGTATTGATGTATTGGTTAGACTGAAAAATCGCAAAAAATTCCTCTAAAACCGCCGCACCGATCTGCTTGTCTGTGCCGTTTAATTGCACGATTTGCTTAGAAATCTCTGTAATGGAGTCAATGTCTAAATGCCTTAAAATCTCGCCTGTGGTGTCTTCGCCCACTTGAATGAGTAAAATAGCGATTTTTTCACTCATGGAAAGTTCGTCTAATTGAGCCTTTTGTTTGGGGGTAAGCTTGGTTGCCATTTTTAACCTTCTATCTTTTAACCTTTCGCGCTGTCTGAAGAGATTTCATCTTTGATTAAGAGTTTAAAGAGCGTGGCGATTTCATCAGGGCGTTCTTTAAGGGTCCCTCTAATCTTTTCTAAAATGATTTCGTATCTTACTTCTTCTTCGCTAAAGGTTGCATTAAGCCCTAATTGATCTTCTACTTTTTTCCTCAAATCGCCGAGTTTGTTCAATTCATCTTCTTCTTCGTCCATTTCTTCAAACATGGATTTCACTTCCTTATCTTCATCAGGCACCACTTCTAGCATGCGTTCGCTGAAAGGCACAATCACTTTTTTATAGAAAATAAATAGCACTATAAACACCAAAATATACTTGATTAAAGGCGTGAATGAACCTAAGATTTTTTGAGTTTTGTGCATGATTTTTTCGCTCAAAGTGGCGTTGTCAATCATAGGCGCCATAGGGTTAAACTCAAAATTACTCACCGCCACATCATCGCCTCTATTTTGATTATAACCAATGGCTTGTTTGACTAAAGCGTTGATTTTTTTAAGCGATTCATCGCTCAAAGGCTCGTATTCTAAAGTATTTGCCCCATCTTTGAGCGCGATTTTATACTTGCCATCCACCACAACCGCCGCATTCAAACGCACTAAAGTGCCAAACTCGCCCTTGATCTCGCTAATGGTTTTACCCACTTCATAATTGGTCGTGTTTTGAGACTTTTCGTATTTTTCTGGCTCTTTATTGTCTTTCAATCCTTGCACAGGCCCGATATTGCTCACAACCCCAGGCACACCGCCAACTTGTTTTTTAGAAGCGCCTTCTTTTTTTTCTTCTAAATTTTGCTCGCTCCTTACGACATTATTGGGATCAAAAGTCTCTTTGGTGCTTTTCTTTTGGCTGAAATCAAACTCCGCATTGACCCTTGCGACCACCTTGTTTTTACCCCCCACAATAGGGGCTAAGATATTGACAATCTTATTTTCTAAAATGTTTTCAAAATTTTGTTTGTAATGCAATTGCTCTAGGGCTAATTCTTTGGAGTTTTCTAATATATCGCCCTCGCCTATTGATTCGCCGTTTTCATTCACGATTTTCACATTTTCTATCGTGAGTTTAGGCACAGCTGCAGCGATTAAATTTTTGATCCCTAAAATTTGAGTGGGTGAAAGCTTCATGTCAGGCTTAAGCTTGAGCATCACCGAAGCGCTAGGAGGGACTTCTTTAGCCACAAACACGCTGTCTTTAGGGATTGCAATATGCACATTGGCTTTCAAAATGGGGTTTAAACTTTCAATCGTGCGCGACAATTCCCCCTCAATGGCGCGAATGAGTTTGATATTTTGATCAAAATCAGTCGCCCCAAAGTCTTTAGTGTCAAAGATTTCAAAGCCCACTTTACTCGTTTTAGGGATCCCTTGAGAAGCCAGAGTGATCCTTTCTTCATACACTTTATCTCTAGGGATAAGAATGGTGTCATCTCTTGAGACTTTATAAGGGATCTGGTTTTGTTGGAGGTGTTGTAAGATTAAAGCGTTATCGCTAGAGTCTAATCCTTCAAATAAAACCCCATAGCCCCCTTGCGCGTAGTCTTTTTCTTTAAAGGGATAGAGCAATAAAAACACAAGCAAAGCCGTGATTAAAACCCCCGCTGCGATCAGGGCGATTTTTTGCTTTTTATTGAGCTTGATGAAAAAATCAACAATCCGTTGCAATAATATCTTTAAATCCAATATTAAAACCTTGATAAAATTTTCATTCTTTTAAGCCGTTCGCTTAGATCTTTTGGAACACGCTCAAATAAATCCCTATGGAAAAACAAGCCCCTAACGCCCCTAAACAAAACCCTCCTAAAACACTGCTAAAAGACACCCCTAAAACAATGAGCGCTAAGCCTATTAAAAAAATCAAACCAAATAAACTATAAGAAAGAATGTTTTGAAATATTTGATGCGTGATCAAATGGGGTATCAATAAAACAAGCAACCCATAAAATAGCGTTAAAGAAAGTGCAATAGCACTAGGGAAATTAGCGCTGTGCGAAAGCCATTGAACAGAATGCAAAAAAAGGTGTTTTAAAGATTCTAAAAGGGCTTCAAATAAGATCACGCTCAACACAAACCACACCCCAAGCACTAAATTTCTGCGATAAAGGCTTAAAAACACCCCCACCAACAAGCTCAAAGGCAACACGAATTGAGAAGAGCCTAAAAAAACAACGCGTCGGAGCGTTTGATCTAAAATAGGGTTAGAAGAATTTGAACGCATCAAGCTAAAAATGGCATTATCCATTGAATTGGCGTAATCAAAAAAAACCAAGCCAACAATAAGGATAAAAAATGCGCTAAAAACGCCTCCTAAAAGAAACAGGGTTTTAACTGGTAATAAGAAAAATGGTTTGGGTTGTGTGGAAACATTTTTGAAAGAATTTTCGGCCATTATTTAAAACCCTTTTAGTCAGTTCATTCAAATTGGATATTATACGCCAACGAATTTTAAAATCGCTCTTAAAAAATTTAAGACAATGAAGTTTAAACGCATAAAAGCTTTTTATTTTAATCAAACCTAACTAATAAGAAACTGAAATTGTTTTTTTTTTTTTTTGAAACCGCTTTAATTTTTACTCTCTTTTAAAGCTTTTTAACCCTTTTTAGACTACAATGTGAGAAGTAAAAATCAAAGGAACACGACATAATGGATAGAGCCAAATTTATATTCGTTACAGGGGGCGTGTTAAGCTCTCTAGGGAAAGGGATTTCATCTTCTTCAATCGCTACGCTTTTACAGCATTGCAATTACCAGGTTTCTATTTTGAAGATTGACCCTTATATCAATATTGATCCAGGCACCATGAGCCCTTTAGAGCATGGGGAAGTGTTTGTAACTAGCGATGGCGCTGAAACGGATTTAGACATTGGGCATTATGAACGCTTTTTGAACAGGAATTTAACAAGGTTGAATAATTTCACTACCGGGCAGATTTTTTCAAGCGTGATAGAAAATGAAAGGAAAGGGGAATATTTAGGCAAAACCATTCAAATCGTCCCCCATGTAACCGATGAAATCAAAAGGCGCATTAAAAGCGCGGCTAAGGGGTTGGATTTTTTAATCGTGGAAGTGGGCGGAACCGTGGGCGATATGGAGGGCATGTTTTATTTGGAAGCGATCCGCCAGCTTAAACTGGAATTAGGGAATGAAAAAGTCATCAATGTGCATGTAACCCTGATCCCCTATATCCAAACCACTAACGAATTAAAAACCAAACCCACGCAACATTCTGTCCAGGAATTAAGGCGCCTTGGCGTAACCCCTCAAATCATTTTGGCACGATCGCCTAAGCCTTTGGATAAAGAATTGAAAAAAAAGATCGCTTTGAGTTGCGATGTGGAGCAAGACAGCGTGATTGTCGCCACAGACACTAAAAGCATTTACGCATGCCCCATTCTTTTCTTGCAAGAAGGCATTTTAACCCCCATTGCCAGACGCTTTAATTTGAATAAACTACACCCCAAAATGGCGGCTTGGAACACTTTAGTAGAAAAGATTATCGCTCCTAAACACAAAGTTAAAATTGGTTTTGTGGGCAAGTATTTAAGCTTGAAAGAATCTTATAAATCCTTGATTGAAGCCTTAATCCATGCGGGTGCGCATCTGGATACGCAAGTCAATATTGAATGGCTGGATAGCGAGAATTTTAATGAAAAGACGGATTTAGAGGGCGTTGATGCGATTTTAGTGCCTGGAGGCTTTGGAGAAAGGGGGATTGAGGGCAAAATTTGCGCCATTCAAAGAGCTAGGGTGGAAAAACTCCCCTTTTTAGGGATTTGTTTGGGCATGCAATTAGCGATCGTTGAATTTTGCCGCAATGTTTTAGGTTTAAAAGGGGCTAACTCTACGGAATTTAACCAACGCTGCGAATACCCTGTGGTGTATTTGATTGAAGATTTTATGGATCAAAACCACCAAAAACAGGTGCGCACCTATAACTCGCCTTTAGGAGGCACCATGCGATTAGGCGAATACGAATGCGAAATCATGCCAAACAGCTTACTAGAAAAAGCCTATAAAAAGCCCAATATTAAAGAAAGACACCGCCATCGTTATGAAATCAACCCCAAATACCGCCAAGAGTGGGAAAATAAGGGCTTGAAAGTGGTGGGTTTTGGAGCGAATCATTTGATTGAAGCGATTGAATTAGAAGAACACCCGTTCTTTGTGGGGGTGCAATTCCACCCGGAATTCACCTCCAGGTTGCAAAGCCCTAACCCTATTATTTTGGATTTCATTAAGAACGCTCTTTCTAAATCCTAATCTAAAGAATGAAACAAAAGCTTAAAGCTCAAATCAAAGAGCGAGTGGCTTCTATCGCTTATAATGAAAAAGGGTTTCCTAGCCCCTTTTTATTTAAAGACTTGAAAAAAGCCGCGCTCAAAATCATAGAAGCCATACGCGCAAACACAGAAATTTTAGTGGTGGGCGATTATGACGCTGACGGCGTGATTAGCTCTACTATCATGGCAAAATTTTTTGAAAGCCTGAACTATAAGCATGTCCGCATTGCAATCCCTAATCGCTTCATGGATGGCTATGGGATTTCTAAAAAATTTTTAGAAAAACACCACGCCCCTTTAATCATCACGGTGGATAACGGGATTAACGCCTTTGAAGCCGCGCGATTTTGCAAAGAAAAAAATTACACCCTTATCATCACCGATCACCATTGCTTAAATAATGATGAAGTCCCAGACGCTTATGCGGTGATCAACCCCAAGCAACCGGATTGTGATTTTATCCAAAAGGAAGTGTGCGGGGCGTTAGTAGCGTTTTATTTGTGCTATGGAATCCACCAGCTTTTAGGAAAAGAAAAAAGCCATTCTAGTGAGTTGCTATGCTTAGCGGGCGTGGCGACTATTGCTGACATGATGCCTTTGACTTTTTTTAACCGCTTTTTAGTTTCTAAAGCCTTGTATTTTTTGCAAAAAGAATCCTTAGGGGCGATGGGGTTTTTGCGCCAAAGAGAAGTTTTTAGAAAACGCTCTTTAAAAGCGAGCGATATTTCTTTTAATATCGCCCCTTTAATCAACTCCGCAGGGCGCATGCAAGACGCTAAAATGGCTTTAGATTTTTTAAGCGCGAATAATTTTCAAGATGGCTATTCTTTGTATGAACGCTTGAAAGCATGCAATTTGAAGCGTAAAATGATCCAACAGCAGGTTTTTGAAGAAGCTTTTAAGCATGCGATGGTTGGAGAAAAAATCATCGTCGCTTTTAAGGACAATTGGCATGAGGGCGTGCTGGGGATCGTGGCTTCAAAATTAGTGGAAGCCACTCAAAAGCCAAGCCTGGTTTTTACCTTTAAAGAAGGGGTGTATAAGGGGAGTGGGCGTAGCTCTCCAAACATTGATCTCATTGACGCTTTGAATGGGGTTTCTTCTTTATTGCTCGGCTATGGAGGGCATAGGCAAGCGTGCGGGTTGAGCATTGGAAAAAACAATATCGTCTCGCTCTTTGAAACTTTAGAAAATTTTGATTTTAAAGTCTTGCCTTTTTGTGAAAAAGAACCCCCTTTAACGCTCAAATTAAAAGACATTGACAGAGAGCTTTTAGAGATTATAGAAGCGGGCGAACCTTATGGGCAAGAAAACCCTGAACCCCTATTCCAAGCAAAAAATTTAGAAGTCATAGAAGAAAAAATCATTAAAGAAAGCCACCAGGTTTTGCGTTTTAAGGATAAAGAATGCGTTAAAGAGGCGATTTATTTTAACGCTGAGCGGTTTTTGAAAGCGGGCGAAAAGGTGAGCGTGCTTTTTAGCGTGGAATTAGATGAGTGTTCTAATGAGCCTAAAATGTTTGTTAAAAGTTTGTTGTAGTGCCTTTTGTTGAAGAAGAATTTGAAATTTTAAAACCCACCAAAGCCTTGTTTTTGGTGCGCGATGTTTTAAAATGCTCTTTAAAAGAAGCCCAACGGCACCTTGACAAACAACGCCTGAAACAAAACCAACAAGCCGTGCGTAAATCTCAAATCATTCAAGGGGTCGTTCGCTTGATTCATTTCAAGCCTAATGAAAAACAAGAAAAACTTGTTTTTGAAACGAAAGATTTTGGCGTGTTTGACAAACCCGCTCAAGTCTATACCCACCCTAAAGGCTATTTTTACCATGAAAGCTTATTAGATTGCATCCAATCGCATTTTAGCAAAAACGCCCACCCAGCCCACAGACTGGACTATGAAACGAGCGGGTTGGTTTTAGCGGGCAAGACCTTACAAAGCGTTAAGGATTTAAAAGCACTTTTCATGCAAAAAAAAGTAAAAAAAACTTATTTAGCGCTAGCGCATGGGTTGGTTGAAAAAAGCATGAAAATAGACAAACCCATTCTAACGCCACAAAACATTCAAAAAGATTTGCGCATTCGATCTAAAATTTCTCCTTTAGGCAAGCCTTCAATTACCCTTGTTGAGCCTTTAAGCTATAACCCTTTTTTGGATATAAGCTTGCTTAAAATAACCCCACTTACCGGGCGCACACACCAGATCCGCTTGCATTTAAGCAGTATAAATCATAGGATCGTGGGTGAGGGGCTTTATGGGGTGATAGATGAAAACGCTAGAGAATACCTTCAATTAAAGCGTGAAAATAACGCCCCAACCCTCATGCTCCATGCCGCTAGTTTAGAGTTTGAATTTAAAGGAGCGATCTACAAAATCGCTTCCCCAATGCCCGAACGCTTCATGCCGTTTCTAAAAGATCTACCGCTCTTTTATTGATTGATCTTTTAGTTGTCCTCTTCTGGGGTTTGGTTGAGATCGTCTATATGCTCTTTAATGATTTTTTTCTCCACCATAGGAGCGTTTTTGTAACTCTCTTGAAATTCTTGGCTGATTTTAACAAAGCTATCGTTAAATTGCTGTTTGTAGCTGTTTTTGAGGTTTTCTTTCGCTTCGTTGATGTTGTTCAAAATTTCTTTTTTGAATTCGTCTCTGTGGAGCCATTCATCAATATAATTAAAAGCCACATCAGTCCCAAGAGCTGATAAGACGCCACCCACGGCTATGCCAATCTTTGCGAGGAATTTAGCCCCTAATTTAGTGCCAAGCCTTTTCACAAGCTTTGGGGCTAGCCTTTTCATAAGTGCACTAGCACGCACACTAGCCGTTGCCCCTATTGTCGCTGCGAAACCCATTTTTAAGTTCAAATCTCTTTCTATTCTGTCATCAATATTTTTTAAAGATTCCGCAACTTGAGAAATACCAGCCACTCCTTGTGTGGCAATCTTTTCTGTATCCTTTTTGTGCTGGCGCAACAAGCTTATAAAAGCATCAGAAATGTTGTCTGTCATCGTTTTTAATCGTTGTTTGTAATCAGCCCCTAAAAGTTTTTCCTGTAATTTATTGAATAATGCGTCTTCGGCGCTCAAGCCGATCTTTTTAGCTACAAAAAGGGCAAACTCGCTATAATTTCCCTTGAGAGAGTAGTGCCAGTCTAAGAACTTATCCACATTGTTTTCTATTGGATCAAAAAGATTGTCTATTTGAGCGTCCACCTTGCTATGCATTTTATCCTTACTGCTACTCAGCAAATCGCTTATTTCTTGTTGGTGGCTATCAAAATTATTTTTTATTAGATCTGATATTAGATCTGGAAAAGTTTCGATGATTGTTTTTGTGCGAGCTGTTTTGATCGCTTGACTGGGTTCATTATATGGGATGCTACTTAAAATAGTATAAAGTATGGATAAAACAATAATAATTCCTAAATAATTCCTAAAAGAATGTAAATATACTTTCTTTCTTCCTTTTTTTTTTAATTTCTTGTTCTTTTTCTTGTGTTAGCTTTTCTAGCTCTTGCTTTTGTTTTTTTAGTTCTAGCTTTGGTCTTGCTTGCTCTAGATCTTCTTTAACATCATTTTCCACACTCACCCCTAATACATTTTGATAAACAATAAATGATTTGAGCGCTCAACCTACTGATGGCTATCCCACTAAGAGCGTTATAGATGATAAACGCTACCCAGCCCGCAACCATAAACCCCTTATTTAAGCCCATGCTCTCTGCTTTGCACATGCCCCACCAAGTAACCCCCTCTAACATTTTTTTAAATTCTAAAACATAACTCGTATAATCACAATTTGAATAAGCGGAATCACTCGCTGCCTTAATAGTGTCTATCAAAGCTGGTTTCAAATAATCGGGCATGTTGCCATGATAGATCGCATAGCAACTCAAGCCAATGAAGAAAAGAGTCCCCACAAAAGCGCTCACTTCTCTAGACATCAGCATCAAATAATCTTCTTTGATGATACTCTTAAGCATCTCTTCAAACACGCCAAACACCGTAGCGCAAACAACGATAGTGCAAAAAACAATCCCCCACATCATCCAATTATAGTCCAGCACGCTATAAGCGATGGATATGGATGTGAAAATTGAAAAAATATAATAAAAGCAAGACACCATTATTGGGGAGTGTAGCATCTTGGATAAGAAGGATTCGCTATTCACGAAACACTTGGCGAAGCACTTCCTCTGATGCATTTTTAAAGAAATATAGCTGTAAGCGACAATCCCTAGTATCAGCAGCACAAAGACCAACGAGAAACAGGACTTATCGTAAGTCAAACGCCATAAGACCAACAACACCCCCACGATCACGCTTGTGCCCAGAATGATTTTAAAAAAATAAGACATTATCTTTTATCCCCCTTGTTGTTTTTGAAGCGTTTGTTAGGGTTGTCTTTAAGGAGGAAGATCTTAAACGCTACCAGTATCAAAGATAGTGAGAATATCGTTAGCACTACTATCCAAAAAAGATCCTTGCTGACAAAGTAAAGGATCGCGCTCTCTATCAAGCAAATGAGCGAAACGCCGTATTTAAACTTAAGCTTTAAGATCTTATGGTGGGACACAACCATAGCGACCAAAAACCCGACAGACCCGCCAAGGAGCGATAAAGCCCACAAAGCTTTTTCAGGAATACGCCACATTTTTTGCTCAGCCGAATTTTTATCCACCAGCATGAGAATAAAAATCAGAATATTGACTATGAGCAACCAAACGATAGAAGCAAATTCCACGCTCACCCTTTCAAGAGCGTTTTAACAACCCAAACGCTACCACTTGGCTTTTTAGAGAGAGAAAAAGCAAAATTTTAAGATTGATTCTCAAATCCATTCCTTTACAAAAGTTAAGACTGGGTGTTTTAACATGATTTTTGGCCTACTCGCATCAAGCCCTTATTTTTAACATTTCCGCTCCCTTGCTTTTTTAAAGCCTCCCTAAATTACTACACCACTCCCCCAATAAACACAACGCACCCAAGCACAAAGCCCTAAAAAGGCCTTTTTGAAATTCTTTAGCATGACAATATTCCTTATTCCCCAAGCAAAATACAGCCCTCGTTCAAATATTCTTTCAAAATTTCTCGCCCCTTAGGGGTTTTCATCAAAATAGATATTATTTAGCTTCTCAATCTCTCAGGCTCTTCTCTGTTGGCGTTTTTGGTCAGATCGTATTCGTTGAAAAAATACGGCATGACTGACTTTGATTTGAGCTCAAGCCCCACCTCTTTGATCACCTTTTCTATCGTGTATTTTTTCTTACAATGTTTTTCGCAACCCCCCAATTTCAAAATTTCCATATTCCTTGACGCTCTTTTTTTCACTTGATTGAAATACGGGCTTTTTTGCAGTCTCTCCACAGCCAAAGCATAATTTTTATCCTCTATGGCCTTGATGAATTGCTTGAATTTGAGCAGTCCGTTCAAGCCTAAATTGTAGCTCAAATCCAAGATGACCATTCTCCTCATTGCGTCCAAATTTTTATACCACCCATAAGAGAGGAGAGCCTTATAATTCTCTTTTAATATGTCAGTTAAAAGCCCATACGCTTTGGTGATACGCTTACCCTCATAAGAATAAACGCTCAAATTATAGCCATAGCCAATCGTGGGATGCTCCGTCTTGTCGGTATAAATAGAAGGCGAAAACCCCTCTGAATCCACTATCAAAAACGACGCCGCTAAGATCAATTTGCTAAGATAAAGCGTCCAACACCCTTTTAGCTGCCTTTATTATTCTTAGCTTTCAATTCTTCTAGTTTTTTTGAAATGATTTCTTCAGTAACGCTAGAGAGTCTCTCTCCATCATGCTTACCCTCTGGGGTTTCTTTGCTCTGTAATTCTTCTTGTTTTTTTGAAATAATCTCTTCAGCGATGCTAGAGAGTTTTTCCGCATTTTTGGTGTCTTTGTAGTTGGAGCGGTTTTTCAAATTCTCTCTAATCTGTCTTTTTCTTTGAATGATTGCAAACATTTTTTGGCTGAACTTATAGCATTTACGCACACTAAAAACAATCACGCCCCACTTGATTAGTAAAGCGATCAAAAGCCAAACAAACGAGCTAGAAGTGTCCAATAAAAACTGGCGCACATCGCTATAAACCCAAATATCCACTAAAATAACCAACAGAGTGATCAAAATAGAAAACGCAATGCTTTTAAACCTAAAAAGCCACGCCACTATCACAAACCCTCTCGTGTGCCTGTGGGCTAACAGCCAGCGTTCATTCTTTTCGCTAAAAAAATTCATCAAACCAGAAATTACGCTATTTTTCTTGCTCATTCTCGCCCTTTTCCCAAACTTCTTTAAAATGCTTGGTGGTTTTTTCTTGTTTTTCTTTCAATTCTTTAGCGTGGATTTGCTCTAACAACCTTTTTTCTTCAGCTTCAAACATGATTTTTAATTCTTCTTCATTAAAATCGCTCAGTTGCATGTTCTCTTTTATCAAGCGTTTTTCTACGATTTTAACCGCTTGCTCCCTGATTTTTTGAGATTTTTCTTTAAAAAGCGCTCGTTTGGTTTTTTGAAAGACTTCACTAGAATTTTTGTGGATCGTTTGTTTGCAAGAATCTAAAAAATCCCTAACTTGATGCATGATTTTCATTATTATCCGTTTTTAAAGAGTTTTTAAGACTAATGACCCCTAAAAGAATACCAAAAAAAGATTAAAACTCCCTAGTAAAAATATTTTCTTAAAAGAATAAGGGGCATTTTGGCGATGCTCTAACCCCCTAAAATAGGGCTTTTGCGGGATAGTTTCTAGATGAGACTATCGCATGCTTTTTGTCCCCTATTTCAATTCTTTGAGTATCTCGCATGTCTTTTGAAATCCTAGTTTGCATGCTTTAGAGTAAAAGTAAGCGGCTTTTATTGAGTTTTTTTCTACTCCATACCCATTTAGTTCATATATATACCCTAAATTAAAACACCCTTCACCATCTTTTAAATCACACGCTTTAGAGTAGTATTGAATGGCTTTTTCCAAACGCTTTTTTAACCTAGGTTCTCTCCTAATTACCAGATTTTCACCCTCATATAAACCCCCTAGACTAACACACCCCTTAGCATAGTTTAAATTACAAGCTTTTTCAAAGTATTCCTTAGCTTGAATATAATACTTCTTAGCCTCAAGACTATCTCCTCTAAATGCACCACCCCCACCACTCACGGCAAAATCAAGAATCTCTTTGCCCTGATCAAAAAGCTCTTCAGGGTTTGGCTCTGCCATTAACCCCCCCAATAAACCCAAGCACAAAACTCTAAAAATCGCTTTTTTGAAACTTCCTAGCATGACGCTTCTCCCTTTATTAAAAAATTTAGACTTTATTATAATCAAATTGCAATCAGATCTAGCGCTTTTTTAAAACTTGCTGGCAATAGCGCTCTAAAATCCTACAAGCGCTCAAAGAGTCTAACCGGCCGTTTTTGGTAGCGAGCCGCTTGTTTTTCTTGCCCAAATGCTCTAAATTGTCATAGGCTTCTATGCTGGAGTTATCTTCATTAATAAAAACGATTTCGCCCTTAAAATCTACAAGCTTGATAAAATGCTCAATGCGTGCGTGAGTGTCCGCATAGCTTTCATTGGGTTTGCCCACCACTAGCACTTGAATGTTTTTTTCCCTCAATAAATCGCTCAAATCCCTAGAGGCCTGATTCCTGTTGTGGCGTAAAATCGCTTCTAAGGGCAAGACAACGCCGTTTAAAAGCACAGCGATGCCAATGCGTTTTAACCCCACATCGCATGCCAAAATCATGCTAACACCACGAGATGATTGATGCGCTTGATCTTACCCAACAGCTCGTATTCTAAAAGCTTATCCCCAAATTTGAGATACGCTTCTTCATAGCTCGGGTTTTTGGTGCAATATTCTAAAAATTCATCTTCCATTTCAGGCATTTCTTTTAAATGGTAGTCTTTTAAAAGGGTGTTTATAAAATTTTGAATATTAAATATCCCTTGAGCCTGCCCTTTTTCTAAAAGCTCATTAGTGCCATCGCTCTCATTCAAGCGTTGGGGTAAAACAAACAAGGGTTTTTGGTATTTTTGGGCTAATCTCGCGCTACTCATAGAGCCGCTTTTTAAATCCGCTTGGGGGATAATCACCGCATCGCTTAAAGCGATCACTAGGCGGTTTCTCGCTAAAAAAGAGCCTTTAATGGGCATGAAATCCTTTTCATATTCGCTTAAAATCAAGCCGTTTTGTGCGATTTCTTGGATCACTTTATGATTGTTCGTAGGATAAATCAAATCCAAACTGCAAGGCGAAAGCATGATGGTTTTTGGTAAGGCGTTTTCTTGAGCGATAATATCCACGCCTAACGCTCCTCCGCTCACAATAACCGCGCCATTTTTAGCAAGCTCTCTGGCTAGAGTGATCGTGTGTTGCTTGCTATAAGGGGTGGGTCTTCTTGTGCCGATGATAGCCACTTTTAAAGGCGCTTCTAAAAGCTTGGTATCGCCCACACAATAGAGCTTTTTAGGGGGGTCTTTGAGCGTATCAAAGGCTTTAGGGATATTTTCTAGCGTGCTGTATTGGAAATTGCTTTTCATTCGTTGGCTAACTATTTAGGCAGTATAATCTCCACTTCAATCGTTTCCACGCTCTGATTGCTGTCAAGGGTTTTGAAATGGATGTCTGAAGATTTAGTGTATTTTTGAATGACGGCAATGATTTCTTTACGCATCTCTTCCATGTAGGGTAAATTTAAGGTGCGCTCTTTGGCTAAAATCAATTTCAATCTATCGGTTGCGGTAGCCGCACTCCCTTTGTTTTTAAAAAAATCAAACAAACTCATGAAAATATCCCTTTTAACGCACTAAAAAAGCCTCTTTTAGCCTTAAATTCCACGTATTCCACTTCTTCGCCTAAAATCCGTCTGGTGATGCGTTGGTAAGCTTTCGCGCTCTCGCAGTCTGTGCGAATCACCGGCTCGCCCTTGTTGGTCGCTGAAATAATATGATGATCTTCAGGAATGATCCCAATTAAAGGCAAGCACAAAATCTTAAGCACTTCTTCTATGGGAATCATCTCGCCATTTGCCACTAATTCAGGTTTTAAGCGATTGATTATCAAATGCTTATGCACTTCTTCGCCCCTTTTGGCCCGATTAGACTTCGCGTCAATAATGCCAATCACTCTGTCGCTATCTCTTAAAGAGCTTACCTCAGGCGTTACCACCACTAACGCCATGTCCGCATGTAAAATCGCATGCTCAAAACCGCTTTCAATCCCAGCCGGTGAGTCAATCAAAATATAGTCAAAATCCGCCCTTAAAGCGTTGATTAAAATCGCTACTTTTTCCTTATCTAAAATATTTTTATCCTTGCTTTGTGAGGCCGCTAAAAAAGAAAGGTTTTTAGTCTTTTTATCCGTGATCAAAGCCTGCGAAAGGTTGCAATTTTTTTCCATCACATCCACCACATCATAAACAATGCGATTTTCTAAGCCTAAAATCATATCCAAGTTCCTAAGGCCTATGTCAAAATCAACCGCTACGACTTTTTTACCGCTCTCTGCAAGTCCAATCGCTAAATTAGCCGTGGTGGTGCTTTTACCCACGCCCCCCTTACCTGAAGTGATAGTAACTACTATTGCCATATGATTCCTTTTAATTTAATGATTTATTTTTTATGATTGAATGGGGCGCGTAAAATTTCCCCAATTTGTTCTATTTTAGTCTCTTTAAGGGCTTTCCTCTCTGTGTTTAACCTGGGGTAATTCAAGCTCTTTTCTAGTAAAAAATCCTTAGCGAATGATCCGTTTTGAATCTTTTTTAAGATTTTTTGCATGCGTTTTTCCAACAGATTTCCCATAGGCTCTCTAGCTTTAATCGCCCCAAATTCAGCGGTGTTAGAAATGTGCTTTCTTAAGCCCTCTACCCCCTTATAATGCAATAAATCCGCCACTAATTTCACTTCATGCACGCATTCAAAATAGGCTAATTCTTCAGGGTATCCTGCCTTGATTAAGGTTTCAAACCCCATCCTTACGATCGCTTCTAACCCCCCGCATAAAACCGCTTGCTCGCCGAATAAATCGCTCTCGCATTCTTCTTTAAAGCTCGTTTCTAAAACCCCCATTCTCCCTCCACCCATCGCTTTGGCGTAGCTTAAAGCCACCGCTTTAGCGTTATGAATTGAACTTTCTTGCTCTATGGCGATTAGATGGTATAAGCCCTTATTTTTAAGGTATTCTTCTCTTAAAGCGCTCCCTGGCCCTTTTGGCGCGACTAAAATTGCACCCACGCCTTTTGGAAGAACAACCTGATTGAAATGCACGCTAAAACCATGGGCAAAGCCCACAATTTGCCCCTCTTTTAAAAAAGGGATCACTTCTTTTTCTAACACTCCCTTATGCAATTCATCTGGGAGTAGTGCCATGATCACATCCGATTGTTGGACTAACTCCTTGACTCCCAGCACTTCAAAACCCTCTTTTTTTGCTTTTAAAGCACTCAAACTCCCTTGATACAAGCCAATACGCACCTTCACTTTAGAATCCCTCAAATTGAGTGCTTGAGCCTCTCCTTGCGCGCCATAGCCAATAACGCCCACTTGTAAGGATTGGATAACGCCTAAATCAATGTCTTTATCATAATAAACGGGTAATGCCAAAATCAAATCTCCTAGCGTGTTTAAGCAAGTATTTATTTTACCATAATGGGAGCGATAATGTTTAAAAACATGCAGAATGTTAAGAAATGGTGTGCTCGGAGGGATTCAAACCCCCGACCTACAGGACCGCAACCTGTTGCTCTATTCAGCTGAGCTACGAGCACTTTTAAAGAAGTGAAACAAAGATTATAGCAAGAAAAACTAATTTTTCACTTAAGCGGTGCGTTTTTTCTATTATAATTTAAGGCATGCAAAAAGATTACCAAAAACTCATCGCTTATTTATGCGATTTTTTAGAAAAAGAAGTTCAAAGACGCGGCTTTAAAAAAGTCGTTTACGGGCTGAGTGGGGGGCTAGATAGTGCGGTCGTTGGGGTGCTGTGTCAAAAAGTTTTTAAAGAAAACGCCCATGCCCTTTTAATGCCCTCTTCAGTCTCTATGCTAGAAAGTAAAACAGACGCTTTAAATTTGTGCGAAACATTTTCTATCCCTTATACAGAATATTCTATCGCTCCCTATGAAGCCATCTTTGATTCTCATTTTAAAGACGCAAGCCTTACCAGGAAGGGGAATTTTTGTGCAAGATTGCGCATGGCTTTTTTATACGATTATTCTTTAAAAAGCGATTCTTTAGTCATTGGCACGAGCAATAAAAGCGAAAGAATGTTAGGCTATGGCACTTTATTTGGGGATTTGGCGTGCGCGATTAACCCGATTGGGGAATTATTTAAAACCGAAGTTTATGAACTCGCTTATTATTTAAATATCCCTAAAAAGATTTTAAATAAGCCCCCTAGCGCGGATTTATTTGTGGGGCAAAGCGATGAAAAAGATTTGGGCTATCCTTATAGCGTGATCGATCCTTTATTGAAGGATATTGAAGCGTTGTTCAAAAACAAGCCCATTGATGCAGAAACGCTCACTCAATTAGGCTATGATGAAATTTTAGTAAAAAACATCATAAACCGTATCCAAAAAAACGCCTTTAAATTGGAATTACCCACTATCGCCAAACGATTTAACCCTAAATGAAAAGCGATAAACCCTTTTTAGAACGCTATTTTTATGACCCCACTCTCCTACAAAAAGGGTTGATTTTCGCGCTCTATCCTTTTTCTTTAATCTATCAAGCCATCGCCACCCTTAAACGAAAAACCGCTAAAAAACATGATTTTAAAATCCCCCTTATCAGCATAGGCAACTTGATTGCTGGGGGAAGCGGTAAAACGCCCTTCATTTTAGAGATCGCTCCAAGATACCAAGAAGTGGCTATTGTTTCTAGGGGGTATCAACGAAATTCTAAAGGCTTAGTGGTGGTGAGCATTAAGGGAAACATTTTAGTTCCTCAAAAAATAGCGGGCGATGAAGCCTATCTTTTGGCCTTGAATTTAAAACAAGCAAGCGTGATTGTGAGCGAAAAAAGAGAGCTAGGCGTTTTAAAAGCCCTTGAATTAGGATCAAAGATTGTGTTTTTAGACGATGGTTTTAGGTTTAATTTCAACCAATTCAATGTGCTTTTAAAGCCTAAAGTCCCCCCCTACTACCCCTTTTGTTTGCCTAGCGGGTTGTATAGAGAAAATATTGAAAGCTATAAAGAAGCCCATTTAGTCGTTACAGAAGATGAGGATTATAAAAGAATAACCTCTATTTCTCACCCCACCAAACGCATGCTTTTAGTAACGGCTATCGCTAACCCTAGCAGGCTTGATGCGTTTTTACCCAAAGAAGTGGTTAAAAAATTGTATTTTAGAGACCATGCCCCTTTTGATTTGAATCTTTTAGAAAAAGAGTTTTATCAAAATAACGCCACTTCCTTATTGGTTACTTCAAAAGATCTCGTCAAATTACAAGATTGCAACTTGCCTTTAAGCGTATTAAATTTAAAACTAGAAATTTGCCCTAAAGTTTTAGAAAAGATTGATCGTTATATCCTTTCTTATCCTTGTAATACAAAAGAACGTCTATAAATTCCTTTTCTTTAGAGATAAAGCCTTTCAAACGCCCCTCTAACTCATAATGGTTTTTTTCATAAAAAGCGATCGCTTTGAAATTGTTTTCCATCACTTCTAAGTGCAAAGAATGTAATTGGAACTCTTCAAAAGCGATGCATTCTAAAGCTTTTAAAATCGTTTCTCCCTTATTTTTCAAAAAAGGGTTTTTATAAATCCCCAAATACCCATGCTTATGAAAAAAATTGATTTTAGTGATAGAGCCAACCCCTAAATAAACGCCCTCTTCTTTAAACAAAAAATAGCGGTGGCTAGGCGAATTTTTTAAATCTTCTATGAATTGCAAATGCGTTTTTAAAGAAATATTAGCGCTATACATCCATAAGGCAGTGTTTGGGTGGTTACGAAATTCTAAAACCAACAATTTTTCTCCATCGTTTAACTGGGTAAAATCAATCGCTTGGATATTTTTATAAGAATAATTTTTTTTCAAATTTCTAAAAACTCCCTTAATGCGCCCTCTAGCTCACTCCCAAAGGTCAGGGTTTTTGCCCAGGCTTGATTTTTTTGAATTTGTAAATTTTCAAAATCTTTAGCTAGAGTTTTTAAACTCGTTTGTTTGAAAATGCCTGAATTTTCAAATTCCTGGCTTTGAATGATTTGATTAGAAGCGATGGGAAGGATAAGAGAGGGCGTTTGAGAAAGGGCCAATTCATAGAGGGTTTGACCAGCAGCGCTAATAGCGCAAGTGCAGAATTTCATCAAAGAACTGAACTCTAAGGGGTTTAAAGGGCTGTAATAATGCGTGTTTTTGGGAGGATTTTTAGGCGTATAAGATGAAATGATATGCAAATTCACATTCTTATTTTCTAAAATTTTGACTATCTCTTTAAGCGTTTTTTGCTCGCTCCCCCCTAGAGTGATCAGCACTTCTTTATTTTCTGTATTGATAGGGCGCTCATAAACAAAACGAGTATCAACAGGGTAAAACCCCACCCCCAAATAATGATCTTTAGACGCATGGTTATAGTGTTTTAAGGCGTTCAGCGTGAAATTCATGATCTTAGTGTTTTTAGGGTAAAACCCCTTAGCATGCTCTTCATCTTCTATCACCATAAGGCTTTTGGCTTTTTCTTTTAAAAGATAAAAATCCTTTGAATTCAAACGATAGCTGTCTGCAATCAACAAATCATCATTGCCAACGCCCTCTAAAAAAGTGCTTATATCGTTTTGCTTATATAAATGAAGGCTCGCTTCAACGCCTAATTTTTCTATAAAAAAAAGGATTTTTTCACAACGCCTCACATGCCCTAAACCGCTTGTTAAAAAACAATCGCACAAAATTTTTACTGGCATGCGTTTTTCAAACGGCTGTATTTGAGCTTGGCTAATTCTAAATCTTCTAAAGTGTCAATATCTTGGACTTCTAAGGGCGATAATTCTAAAGCGATAGAATTTGGGCTAAAAATAGACCGCATTTCTTTGAAGGCTTGAGCCTTCCCCATATAAAGCAACCCTGCGTCATGATAGAGCGTTTTTAAATCTTGCGTGCGCGTATTTGAATGCTCTTTAAAAGCCATTTGAACGCCGTTTTCAAGGCTAAAAGAACGATAGGGCGAAGCGCTAAAGGGAGAGCATGTGAAAACATAATCCGTATTTTGATTTTGTTTTAAAGTTTCAAAAGCGTTTTTCAAATGTTTTTCTTGTAAAAATACTGAAGCACCATACAAACAACACGCAATATCTTCATCTTTTAACTCTAATTCTTTCATGTGATAAGCCATCACTTCTAAAGTCGTGGCCCTGTCGTCTGCTAAAACTTTAGGGCGTAAATTCAAAAAACTCGCCCCATAATTTTTAGCTAAATTCACATACTCCATGCTATCGCTAGAGATAAACACCTTTTCAAAGAGCTTGGAATTTAGCGCTGTTTCAATAGGGTAAGCGAGCATGGGTTTATTGAAAAAATCAATAATATTTTTATTCTTGATCCTTTTACTGGAACTTCTGGCTAAAACAACAGCGATCGCTCTCATGCTAGGCTTTGCTCTTTTTAATAAGGCATTTGGGTTTCCATCGCATCAGCAGCGAATTTCTTTTTATTGGAATCGCTCAAATGCCCTAAATTCGTGTATTCAATCTTAGCGTCGGCTAAAAACTTGGATTGGATGGTGTTATTCCTTTCAATATCATAAGGGCGGATCACCCCGCTCACCTTAAGGATTTGCTTTTCCCCATCCACTAGCACTTCCTTATTCCCATAAATGAAATAATTCCCGTTTTCTAGCACTTTAATGATTCGAGCGCTCAACACGATCTCTAAATCTTCGCTCTTTTTTTGCGAACCACCGCCTTTAAAATTCGTGTTATTGCTGGATTTAGTGAAATTGTAATTATTCTTATCGTCTAAATACTGCGCTTCTTGTTTCTTTCTTTCATCTAGCCCGTTATAAGTGAGCCTTGGGGGCGTGGAATTACCCCCTGAAGCGCTTTTATAATCTTTAGAGCTGGAATAATTCGCGCTCGCCTTTTCAGAGACAATGATTGTGATCAAATCGTTAGGCTTCATCGCCCTCCTATCCGCAAATAAAGGGCGCTCACCCTGCCCAAACAAACTCCCCAACTTGTTCAATTCAGGGATAAATTCTTTAGAGGGGGTTTCTTCTACATAACTGGGAGGGTTAAAATCAATTTTTGGCTCATTGGCTGATGCCATGCTAAATATAACGCTAAACGCAACAGCCCCTAAATAAAGCGCTTTTTTCATCCACTAGCCTTACTTTTGAGTTATTTTAAGCCTTAAATTATACTCTCTTGTAAAGAATAAATGCTTAATTTTGAGTAAGTTGTTGTAAAATTTAGATCTTTAAGATCTTTATAATGAAACTTACTATGCAGGAGATAAAATTGAGAACCTTGTTAAAAATGTTAGTTGGCGCAAGCTTGCTGACACACGCCTTAGTAGCTAAAGAAGAAAGTGCAGCGCCTTCTTGGACAAAAAATTTGTATATGGGATTCAATTACCAAACAGGTTCTATCAATTTAATGACTAATATCCATGAAGTTAGAGAAGTTACTAACTATCAAACCGGTTACACCAATATCATAACTAGCGTTAATAGCGTTAAAAAACTCACCAACATGGGATCTAATGGGATTGGATTAGTCATGGGCTATAACCACTTTTTCCATCCGGATAAAATCTTGGGCTTGCGCTATTTTGCTTTTTTAGATTGGCAAGGCTATGGCATGAGATACCCTAAAGGTTATTATGGCGGCAATAACATGATCACTTATGGCGTGGGCGTGGATGCGGTGTGGAATTTCTTCCAAGGGAGTTTCTATCAAGATGATATTAGCGTGGATATTGGCGTTTTTGGGGGGATTGCGATTGCGGGGAATAGCTGGTATATTGGCAGTAAAGGGCAGGAATTGTTAGGCATCACTAATAGCAGTGCGGTTGATAACACCTCTTTTCAATTCCTCTTTAACTTTGGCCTCAAGGCTTTGTTTGTAGATGAACATGAATTTGAAATCGGGTTTAAATTCCCCACCATTAATAACAAATACTACACTACTGATGCACTCAAGGTTCAAATGCGTAGGGTCTTTGCCTTTTATGTGGGGTATAATTACCACTTCTAAAAGGGCTTTTAAAACCCAACGCAACTCCCTAACATCTTTTGATAGTAACTCTTGGCTTTGAGAATTGTCTCTGTGTCATCGGTTTTTAAAAGCACTTCATAATTGTTTTCAAAAGCGTTTTTGCTCCAATTCGCTGAGCCTAAAAACACGATCTTATCATCAATGATCGCCACTTTTTGGTGCATGATGCCGTAATAATTCCCGTTTTTAGCCTTAAGCCCTTTCAATAAGCACACTTTCGTGTTAGGGTATTTGTCTAAATAGCCAATAGTGGATTGCTTGTTATTATGATTGCTTTCATAATCATAAATGATTTGCACCTTAATCCCCCTACTCGCTACGCTTTTAATGGCTCTTGCAATATCTCTGTGCGTGAAACTATAAATAGCGATTTTCACGCTCTCTCTAGCGTTACTAATGCCAGAAACTAAAGCATTCAAAGCCTCTCTTTGCTCATAAGGTAAGACAAATAAGCTGTTTTTAGCTTGCAAAACCCCTAAACAGCCCACTAACACACCCACGCCAACGATTTTTTTAAACTTGTTGAACATCAAATGATCCTTAATTTTAAATTACACTCATGATAAAAACAACCAACCAAGTGGATTTTTGATTATAATAAAAGATTTAAAAAAAGCGATAAAAATTGATAGGCTTAAAGAAGCGTTTCTTAATAAAATAAGGAGTCCCTAAAATGAAAATGATTCTATTCAACCAAAACCCCATGATTGAAAAACTGCTTGAGAGTGTTTCTAAGAAATTAGAATTATCTATAGAAAATTTTAACCATTATCAAGAGCTATCCGCACACCTTAAAAAAGATCCAGAATGGCTTTTAATAGCCGATGATGAATGTTTGGAAAAACTAGACCAAGTGGATTGGCTAGAATTAAAAGAAATCATCTCTCAAAATAAAAACAGCGTGTGCATGTATAAAAAGGGCGATGAAGCGCAGCCTTTCTTAGAGGGCTTTGAGATGAAAATCAAAAAACCTTTTTTACCCACTGAAATGTTGAAAGTCCTTCAAAAAAAGCTTGGTTCTAACGCAAGCGAGCTAGAGCCTAGCCAGAATTTAGACCCAACTCAAGAAGTTTTAGAAACCAATTGGGACGAATTAGAAAATTTAGGCGATTTAGAAGCCCTAGCCAAAGAAGAGCCTAACAATGAAGAGCAACTACTCCCCACTTTAAACGATCAAGAAGAAAAAGAAGAGATTAAAGAAGAAGAAAAAGAAGAGATTAAAGAAGAGGTTAAAGAAACTCCCCAAGAAGAAGAAAAGCCTAAAGATGATGAAACGCAAGAGGGTGATGAAACCCCCAAAGATGAAGAAGTTTCTAAAGAGTTGAAAGCACCCCAAGAATTAGAAATCCCTAAAGAAGAAACGCAAGAAGAGCGAGTCAAAGAACAAGAGCCAATCAAAGAAGAAACGCAAGAAAATAAGGAGAAAAAACAAGAAGAAACACAAGATTCCCCAAGCGCGCAAGAATTAGAGGCCATGCAAGAATTAGTCAAAGAAATCCAAGAAAACTCTAACGGCCAAGAGGATAAAAAAGAAACCCAAGAAAACGCAGAAACACCGCAAGAAACACCGCAAGATGTAGAAAACCAAGCACAAGAAATCCAAGATAAAGAAATCCAAGAAACGCAAGAAATCCAAGAAACGCAAGAAATCCAAGAAACGCAAGAAATCCAAGAAAATACAGAAATCCCACAGGAAGAAACCCAAGAAGAAATCCAAGAAAACGCAGAAACCCCACAAGAAAAAGAAACCCAAGAAGATCATTACGAAAGCATTGAAGACATTCCTGAGCCGGTGATGGCTAAAGCGATGGGGGAAGAATTGCCCTTTTTGAATGAAGCTGTTGCAAAAATTCCTAATAATGAGAACGACACAGAAACCCCTAAAGAGAGCGATATAAAAGCCCCGCAAGAAAAAGAAGAAAGCGATAAAACTTCCAGCCCCCTAGAATTGCGCTTGAATTTGCAGGATTTATTAAAAAGCCTGAATCAAGAGTCCTTAAAAAGCCTTTTAGAAAACAAAACCTTAAGCATTAAAATCACTTTAGAGGATAAGAAACCTAATGCATAATGATTTTAATTTACTCATCCTTTCAGGCCCTAGCGGAGCGGGTAAAAGCACCCTTACAAAGTATTTGCAAGAAAAAATCCCAAAAACCCATTTTTCCCTTTCCACCACCACACGAAAGCCTAGAGAGGGCGAAGTTGATGGCTTGCATTATAATTTTGTCAGCGAAGAAGAATTCAAACAAGGCATAGAAAAAGGGCAGTTTTTAGAATGGGCGATCGTGCATAACCACTACTATGGCACTTCTAAAATCCCTGTAGAAAAAGCCTTAAAAGAAGGCAAAATCGTCATTTTTGACATTGATGTGCAAGGGCATGAGATCCTTAAAAAGCATTACCCTAACGCATGCTCAGTGTTCATTAGCACCAAAAACCAAGAAATTTTAAAAGAGCGCTTGCTTTTAAGGGGGACAGATTCTAAAGAGACGATAGAAAAACGCTTGATCAACGCTTATAAGGAAATGCAGTGCTTGGAAAGCTTTGATTACCTCATCATCAATGAAGATTTAGAAAAATCCAAAGAAATCATCTTAAGCATCGCAAAAACTTTAGTCTATCGCTTAAAAGCGTTTAATTTTGAAAAAATATGCAAGGCCTGGAAAAACGAATCCTTATAAAACCTATCAATTATTTTTTAAAAAAGCTATAATTCAAGAAAAAACCAACCAATAGTTTAAGGAGTAAAATATGGGCGGATTCACAAGCATATGGCATTGGGTCATTGTTTTATTGGTGATTGTATTGTTGTTTGGGGCTAAAAAGATCCCAGAGTTGGCTAAAGGTTTGGGCAGTGGGATTAAGAATTTCAAAAAAGCCGTGAAAGACGATGAAGAAGAGGCTAAAAACGAGCCAAAAACCCTAGACGCTCAAGCAACGCAAACCAAAGTGCATGAAACTAGCGAGATTAAAAGCAAACAAGAAAGTTAAACATGCACACTCTCATTAAGGGCGTTTTAGAAGAGATTTTAGAAGTTGAAGTCATTATTGAATACCCTAAAGACAGAGAGTATGGGCATTACGCTACGCCCATTGCTTTCAATCTCGCCAAAGTTTTTAAAAAATCGCCCCTAGTTATCGCTGAAGAGTTAGCCCTTAAAATCAGCACGCACAAAAAAACTCAAGGGTTTTTTGACAGCGTAGTGGCTTGCAAGGGCTATATCAATTTCACGCTTTCTTTAGATTTTTTAGAGCGTTTCACCCAAAAGGCTTTAGAATTAAAAGAACAATTTGGCTCTCAAATTAAAAGCGAGCGTTCTCAAAAAATCTTTTTAGAATTTGTGAGCGCTAACCCCACAGGGCCTTTACACATAGGGCATGCTAGAGGGGCGGTGTTTGGCGATAGTTTGGCTAAAATCGCTCGTTTTTTAGGGCATGAAGTTTTGTGCGAATATTATGTTAATGACATGGGATCTCAAATCCGCTTGTTAGGGCTTTCTGTATGGCTCGCTTACAGAGAGCATGTTTTAAAAGAAAGCGTAACTTATCCGGAAGTCTTTTACAAGGGCGAATACATCATTGAAATCGCCAAAAAGGCAAGTAACGATTTAGAGCCAAGCCTTTTTAAAGAAAACGAAGAAACTATCATTGAAGTTTTGAGCGGCTATGCTAAAGATCTAATGCTTTTAGAAATTAAAGATAATTTAGACGCTTTAGGCATTTATTTTGATTCCTATGCGAGCGAAAAAGAAATTTTTAAACATAAAGATGCGGTGTTTGAACGATTAGAAAAAGCGAACGCCCTTTATGAAAAGGATTCTAAAATCTGGCTCAAATCTTCACTCTACCAAGATGAAAGCGATCGGGTGCTCATTAAAGAAGATAAGAGCTACACTTATCTAACCGGCGATGTTGTCTATCATGATGAAAAATTCAAGCAAGATTATACCAAATACATCAACATTTGGGGGGCAGACCACCACGGCTATATCGCTAGAGTGAAAGCCAGCCTTGAGTTTTTGGGCTATGATTCCAACAAGCTTGAAGTCTTACTCGCTCAAATGGTGCGCTTGCTCAAAGATAACGAGCCTTACAAGATGAGTAAAAGAGCGGGTAATTTTATTTTGATTAAAGATGTGATTGATGATGTGGGTAAGGACGCTTTGAGGTTTATTTTTTTGAGCAAACGGCTTGATACCCATTTAGAATTTGATGTCAATACTTTAAAAAAGCAAGACAGCTCAAACCCTATTTACTATATCCATTACGCTAATTCACGCATCCACACCATGCTAGAAAAATCCCCCTTTTCTAAAGAAGAGGTTTTGCAAACCCCTTTAAAAAATTTAAACGCTGAAGAAAAGTACCTGCTTTTTAGTGCTTTAAGCTTGCCTAAAGCAATTGAATCCTCTTTTGAAGAATACGGCTTGCAAAAAATGTGCGAATACGCAAAAACCCTCGCCTCAGAATTCCACCGCTTCTATAACGCTGGCAAAATCTTAGACACCCCTAAAGCGAAAGAGCTTTTAAAAATTTGTTTAATGGTGAGCTTGAGTTTGACTAACGCTTTCAAACTTTTAGGCATAGAAATCAAAACCAAAATTTCCGCTAAAGATTGAATCCAGCTCCGTTTTATGAGTTTGATTATCAAGCGATCAAAAGATTAAGCTCAAAATTAGTTTTTTTGATTATAATATTCTCATTATTTTTAAAAAATAAGGAGAATGTTTTGCTTAATCGTATTATAGAACACATGAACGCCAACCATGTAGAAGACATGAAAGGTCTATTGAAAAAATTCGGGCAAGTCCATCACGCCGAAAATGTCGCCTTTAAAAGCGTGGATCCTCAAGGCATTGTGATTGGTTATAACCACAATCAAACCTTAAGGATTGAATTTAACCACGAAGTTAAAGACCCCAAAGACTATAAAAATGCGATCATTGAATTGTGCCAAAGCGTGGAAAAAACCCATGATCTAAAAGGCGTGGAAGAAGAAGTTAAAGCCTTTAGAAAAGACTTTGATTCCGTTTGTTTAGCGACCTTACACCCTAATGGGCATGTGGTATGCTCTTATGCGCCTTTAATGACAGATGGCAAACAATACTACATTTATGTGAGCGAAGTGGCTGAACATTTTGCCGGCCTTAAAAACAACCCCCACAATGTGGAAGTGATGTTTTTAGAAGACGAGAGCAAGGCTAAATCAGCTATTTTGAGGAAACGCTTGCGTTATAAAACCAACGCTCGTTTTATTGAAAGAGGGGCGGAGTTTGACAAAGCGTTTGATTCTTTCATTGAAAAAACCGGTGGTGCTGGGGGCATTAAAACTATTCGCACCATGCAAGATTTCCATTTGATCGCATTGGATTTCAAAGAAGGGCGTTTTGTGAAAGGCTTTGGTCAGGCTTATGATATTTTAGGCGACAAAATCGCTTATGTTGGGGGTAAAGGCAACCCACACAATTTCGCTCACAAGAAATAAACTTTCTCACTCATAAGGGGCAAACGCCCCAAAAGAGTGCTTTTTAAAGAGGTTATGGCAAAATCAAGCTCTTTAGTATTTAATCTTAAAAAATACTAAAAGCCTTTTTATGGCCTAACACCACACAAAAAGCATCAAAAGCAAAAAAATGACAAAATTTTTCCAAAATGACAAAAAAACGCTTTCATGCTATTCAGTGATGCTCTTTTTAAGCCTAGCCCATAGTTATTAATCTCTGTTTCAACAATGAAAACCACCGCAAAGAAGCCTTATTCTAGCAGAAGCCTTGTTTTTATGAAGCGCTTTAGACACAAGCTCTATAACGCTAATAACCAACTCTTTTTCATTCAATCGTAGGGCCTCTTTAATAATACGGGTAAATAATACGGGTATTAATAAAGGACGCTCCTTAAAAATTTATTCTTATTTTGCTTTTATTATGCGCTATCAATTAACCAGTTTCAATATAATATAAGATATTGTTTTTTTATAACTTTGTTAAGGATCAAAATGCGCGTGTTTGTTTGCTTTTTAGGGGTTTTTGTGTCTAACGGCTTGGCTCGTTTTGGCTATGTGGTTTTAATCCCCCTACTCATTTTATCAGGGAGTTTAACCCCACACCAAAGCTTCCAACTGGGTATTGCGGTGTTAATGGGCTATGTTTTTGGGAGTTTTTTAATCCAATTTTTAAGCCCGTTAATGTCATTAGAAAGCATCGCTAAAATCAGTTTTGGCTTAATCGCTTTGAGTTTTTTAGTCTGTTATTTTGATAGTATCCCTTTCTTTTGGCTTTGGATCTGGCGTTTTATCGCCGGTGTGGCCAGCAGTGCGTTAATGATTTTAGTCGCTCCTCTCTCTTTACCCTATGTCAAAGAACATAAAAAAGCCTTAGTGGGAGGGCTTATTTTTAGCGCTGTAGGCATTGGATCTGTCTTTAGCGGGTTTGTTCTGCCATGGATTAGCTCTTATAACATCAAATGGGCATGGATTTTTTTAGGGGGCAGTTGTTTGATAGCCTTTATCCTTTCCTTGGTGGGGTTAAAAACCCGTTCTTTAAGGAAAAAATCCGTTAAAAAAGAAGAAAGCGCATTTAAAATCCCCTTTCATTTGTGGTTATTGCTCATTTCTTGCGCGCTCAATGCGATTGGTTTTTTACCGCACACGCTTTTTTGGGTGGATTATTTGATCCGTCATTTAAATATCTCCCCCACTATCGCTGGAACTTCATGGGCGTTTTTTGGTTTTGGCGCTACGCTTGGCTCTTTAATCAGCGGCCCCATGGCTCAAAAACTAGGGGCTAAAAACGCCAATATCTTTATCCTTATTTTAAAATCTATCGCATGCTTTTTACCCATTTTTTTCCACCAAATCTCTTTACTCAATTTGAGCATCTTTGTAATGGGAGCGGCCACAACCGCCAATATCAATTTATTCAGCATGATGGCTTTAAAAATTGCAGGCGCGAAGCATTTCGCTCAAGCGTCTTCGTGGGTGGTGTTTTCTTTTGGCATTTTCCAAGCGCTTTTCTCGTATCTTTTTACGATCTTTTTAGGGGATTTGGGCTATGTTTTGATTTTTGTTATTTGTGGGGTGTGTTTGGTTTTAAGCTTCATCGTTCTTTTCCCCATTAAAATGCAAACAGCTACCAATAAATAGAAAAATTATGGGGTTTCAAAACCCTTGATGCCGAGAAAATCCTTAAAACCCTTTAAGGAATTTAAGATTTTTTCACGCTCTAAATGGCGCATGATAAAAACGAGGTTAGAGCCGTTTTGATCCTTTAAAATATGCTTAGGCGGGTAAATCACATGCATCACGCCGTTAATGCTCACCAAAAGATCGCTTCCAATGTCAATAATCCCCTTGATGCGTAAAATCTGTGTGCCGTATTTATGCAATAACAAACTCAGCCAAATCCCAAACGCGCTCCATTCCATCGCCCCTTCAAAATTAATGCTTAAAGTTTCAAAGCCTTGCGAGTGTGAATCTTTTGTTGGCAAGATCACACGATGCGCTCTATTTTTGCGTGAAAAAAAGCTTTCGTAATCTATATTTTTCTTGTCAAAAATTTCTGTGCTAGGGTTAATGGCCCACAAGCGCTCTTTTAATTTGATTAAAGCCGCACTATCGTTTTGCAAATCCGTTTTGGTCAATAAAACGCTATCAGCAAAAACGATTTGCTCTCTAGCTTCATTGTTGGTTAAATGCTCTCTAGCGTTCAATGCATCCACGCAAGCCACCATGCTTTGAATTTCAAAATGCGCCCCTAAAAAAGTGTCGCTCAAAATCGTCCATAAAATCGGCGCCGGGTTGGCTAAACCGGTGGTTTCAATGATGATGCGCTTTAAAATTTCGCCGCGCCATTCATAGTTGTTGATCGTGGCTTTTAGAGACTCCACTAAATCTAAGCGTTTGTTGCAACACACGCACCCTGCGTTAAGATAGAGCATTTTTTCACCGCAATATTGAACGCTTAAGATGCGTTGATCCAAGGCGGCTTGACCGATTTCATTGATGATAAGAGCGACGCCTTGGTGATCTATTTGGTTTAAATATTCGCTCAAAAAACTCGTTTTACCGCTGCCTAAAAAACCTGTGATGAGCGTGATAGGGATTTTGGGCATCAGTGAATGGCGTTTGTATTTTGATTTAAAAACGCTAACAGATGAGAATCTAGTGCATCCATCTCTTTTTTGGCTAAATTTTGCGCCTTATCCCACAAATCGCCTAAATCATTCACTATCACGCTCTGCCCTTTTTTATCGTGCAACACAAACTTCGTGCCTTGCCAATCATTAATTTTTAGCCCATAAAACGTTAGGATTTGATTGAGCAATCCCACTCGTTTGAGCCGTGCTCTTTTGCGTTCTCTGGCGTTTTCATTAGTGCTAATAAGTGCATTTTGCCCTTTCAAATTCTCATTCTCATAACTACCGCTCCCATCGGTCCAATGGAAAGAACTGATAAGCTCCCCGCATAAAACGCACATCTTCCAACCTTTTAATCAAACGCCAAAAATCTTTTTGGCATTACCGCTATTTTTTTCTAGGGTTTCGTTTTAAGAAATCGTCAGCGATTTCATTGAATGTTACCCAACGCACATGATCATGTTTGTTGATATGCTCAATGATTCTTTCATGCATGAGCAATACTTGCGGACGGGCGCTCACATCAGGGTGGATTGTCATGCTAAACACCGCATAATCCATCTCACGATAAACCCAATCAAATTGATCGATCCACATTTGCCCTATATCGTGCGGGCTTACAAAACCAAAACTATTGGGGGATTTTTTGATGAACATCATCGGCGGTAAATCGTCCAAATACCAGTTCGCAGGGATTTCCACTAAATTTGTTTCCACCCCACGGATTAAAGGCTTCATCCAATCCTTGGCTTCCAAACTATAATCAATCTTGCTCCAACTATCCCCCACGCGCACATAATAGGGCGTAAAATCATTGTGCATGAGCGAGTGGTCGTATTTGAAGCCGTGTTTTAAAAGCAATTCATTAGTGATATTGGAAAACTCCCACCACGGCGCCACATAGCCTGTGGGGGCTTTGCCGGTGAGATCTTTAATCAACTCAACGCTTTTTAACAAAACATCTTCTTCTTGCTTGGCCGTCATAGCGATAGGGTTTTCATGCGAATACCCATGCGCGCCCACTTCATGCCCTGCATCCACGATCATTTTCATTTGTTCAGGAAAAGTTTCAATAGAATGCCCCGGCGCAAACCAAGTCGCAGGGAGATGGTATTTTTTAAACAATTTCAAAAGCCGTGGGATCCCCACTTCACCCGCAAAAAGCCCGCGCGAAATATCATCAGGCGAATCCTCCCCACCATAGCTCCCTAACCAACCAGCCACCGCATCAATATCCACACCATAAGCCACTAAAATTTCTTTTGCCATAATCGCTCCTTTTTAAGTGAGTTTTCCAAACCCCTTTTTGGTGAGTTTGGTGTCAAAATCTTGTAAATAAGGGATTTTTTGGCGTTGCAGTGCCACTTCGTTCAAATCCATTTCAGCGATAATGACCTCATTGAGTTTGGTGGCTTGCGCGATGATTTTCCCGTTGGGCGCGATGATTCTTGAATCGCCGGCAAATTCTAGCGTTTGTTTTAATTGAGTATTAGTTTCTTCCCCACTATGATTGCACGCGCACACAAAACAGCCATTTTCTAACGCTCTAGCCTTGCTCAATAAATCCCAGTTATAAGCCCTAGCTTTGCCAAACGCGCTAGGATAGATTAAAATCTCTGCTCCTTGTAACGCTAAAAGATTCGCGCCCACGCCAAAGCCGATTTCATAGCAAATTTGCAAACCCACTTTCGTGCTAAAATCCCCAAAATCTAGCGTAAAAACCTCGTATTTTTTACCCCTTTTGAAGCGCGATTTTTCATCGCCCCACAAATAGATCTTGCGGTGCTTTCCAACGATCCCGCCTTTTGGTGGAATGATATAAGCGCTATCGTAGAGTTTTTGATTGGTTTTTTCAATGCTACACGCCACTAGATGTACTTTATTAGATTTTGCAAAATTACTTAACGCTCTCAACGACTCGTTTTTTAGGGTTTCCTTTCCATGCTCTATCGCTTTAAAATCCAACCCAAAATCCGCATCCTTATCATTCACGCAATAACCGCTATCAAACAATTCCGGTAAAATAATGAGATTTGCACCTTTGTCGTGGGCTTCTTTGGCCAGATTGAGTGCTAATTGCAGGTTTTCATTTAAGGCGTAGGGTTTGGATTGCATTTGAATCACGGCGGTTTTTAGGATTCTTTTAGCGGGATTTTTTGTTTTCAAGATCCACTCCCATTTTTGTTTTTATTGTATAGGATTAAAAATTAAAAGAGGGTTAAAGGGGTTAAAATCCGCATGCGTTTGTGTCAAAACTTACCATTATTGTTTAAGAATCGTAATAACGCGCTAGAAAGCGAGCTCACAAACACGCCAATAAGAAACGACAATCCGTTAAAAAGATGCAAGAATAAAAGCGCTCCTAAAATGCCTAGTAAAACCCCATACCCCCCTAAACGCCACACATTGAAAGACATTTCCAAGCCCAGGGCGAATTTTTGGAATTTTTGCTTTTCTTCTTTTTCTTCAGTTTGTTTCCTTAAATCCAAACGCTTTTTAACGCCGTAATACGAAGACAACGCCACGATAAAAAACCCTAAAAACCCCCCTTCAAAATTCAAAACCCCTTGAAACGCTTGGAAAAAATAAACGATGATCGCACTAACTATATTGATAAAAAGTAAAACAAGCAAGCATTGGATTTGGCACATGGGATTTGATTGGATTTATTTTGTTTTGTTTTGTGTATATTTAGGGTCTTTGGCTAGTTCTTCATAGTCTTTTTGCATGTTTTTATAAGCCTTATAGACATTGAGAAAGCTCGCTAACACGCCCCAAATAACCCCAAGCCAAAAAAGCCACGAAATGTGAGTGAGTTTTTTAAGCCCATAGCCTATAGCCACGCCCATAAGGATCGCTACCACCATAGAAAGCCCTAAGCTCAAATAATTCGCCCCCTCTATGAATTTATAATACTTTGGCTTTTTCAAAAAATTCACACACCTTTTATGATTTCATCAAAACTTTCATCGGCTTTTGCAACCGCTAAATCAATCATCTCTTCATTCATAGGCTCGCAAATAAAGCCGGTTTCAAAGCTTGAACATGCCAAATACACGCCCTTAAAGAGCATTTTTTGGTGGAATTTTGCAAACATCTCCGTATCGCTTTTTAAAGCGTCATCAAAATCACGCACCGCATTTTCGTTAAAGAAAAAGCCAAACATGCTCCCCATATTGAGCGTTTGTAAGGCGATGTTATAGCTTTGAGCGCTCTTTTGTAAGCCTTGAGTCAAACGAACGGCTAAAGCGTTTAAGCGAGCATAAAGGGTTTTGTCTCTTTTGATTTTATAAAGTGCGCTCAACCCCGCACACACCGCCAAAGGGTTACCGCTCAATGTGCCGGCTTGATACACGCCTCCAATGGGTGAGAGCAAGTCCATAATTTCCGCGCGCCCCCCAAAACACGCCAAAGGAAGCCCAGCACCTATCACTTTACCAAAGGTTACCAGATCCGGCACCACGCCATAAAATTCTTGCGAACCGCTCAAACTCGCTCTAAAACCGCTCATCACTTCATCTAAAATCAGCACCGCTTGGTATTTTTCACACAAAGCCTTTAAGCCCAATAAAAACTCTTTTTGAGCTGGCACTAACCCCATATTCCCGGCAATGGGTTCAATGATAACGCAACCCACATCGCCTTTTTTAAAGCATTCTTCTGTGGAGTTTAAATCGTTATAACGAGCCACTAGAGTGTGTTTGCTAAAATCGTTCGGCACGCCTAAAGAAGAAGGAGATCCAAAAGTAGCACACCCGCTACCCGCTTTCACCAATAAGGAGTCGCTATGCCCATGGTAGCACCCTTCAAACTTGATCAAATCGTCTTTTTGGCTATAAGCTCTAGCGAGTCGTATCGCGCTCATGGTCGCTTCTGTGCCGCTATTGACTAAACGCACCTTATCTAAGCCTTCATAACAAGAAATGATTTCCTTAGCTAAAGTGGTTTCTAACTCTGTGGGAGCGCCAAAAGAAGTGCCTTTTTTTAATGCATTAATAATATTTTCTTCAATCTCTTCATCCGCATGCCCAAAAATCAAAGGCCCCCAGCTTTGCACAAAATCTATATAATGGTTGTTATCCACATCATAAAGATACGCCCCCTTGCCTTTTAAAATAAAGGGGGGAGTGCCTTTAACGCTCTTAAACGCCCTGACAGGTGAATTGACCCCCCCAGCGATCACCTGCTTGGCTTCATTAAAATCATTAATGCTGTGCAACAACTCCATGATTTTACATTATCCCTTAATCATGCTTTCAAATTGGATTTCCACTTGCGACCAAGTCAAGCCCTCATGAAAACTCTCGCATCGTTTAGCCAAGCTCGCTAATTCGTTTTTCAAGCCAAAATTCAATAGATCCAAGACCCCTTTAACCACGAGCTTATCCTCGGCAATCGTGTATTGCATAGGCACTTTCACCAGCTTTTCATTCATCCTTACATAAGCCGTAAGAGAACCTTCATGATCGCCTTCTATCACATTTCTAAAGGTTACTTTGATGTTAGTGTTTTTAAAAAGAGCGAAAAAAGCTTCTTTAACATTTTTGTTTTTAGTGTCATCGCCTAAATTGACTTTCAGGCTATCCATGCTCGCGCTCGCTCCCTCTAAAAGGGTTTTTAAACTATCTTGAGATTTACCCAATTTATAAGTGATGCTTTCAAAACTCCCACTTACAGGTGTTTTAGCCTTAGTTTTAAAGGCTGTCCATGTCGTTTTAGCTGAAGATAAATCCAAATTCACCGCTTGCAAAAACCCTGCTAGTAAAACCGATACCAAAACCATTTTTTTCATTCATTATCCTTTAATGTGGTCTTATCAATAACGCTTATTATTTTAGTGTAAACAAGCACGCTTACAACTAAAACGATTCATTTTGATAATCATTTGCACTCTAAAGACGACTCAAGAGATACAATTGCGTTTATTTTAAACTCTTTTTGTAAATAATGCTGACTGAACCAAACATTCTCAATCATTCATAAAAAAGATTAAAGCGCATGGCTATCGCTATCATCTTGAATACAAAACAATTCATGGCGATCGGAGTTTCAGCCTGAAACCATCTTCATGCAAATCGCCTTGCTTTAAAAGCTCATTTGCGCTAGGGCTAGAATAATGCTTGGCTAAAATAATGAAATAGGCGTTGTTATGCACCCCGATAAGGTTAGGTTGGAAATAAGGGAAAGTTTCAGGGTTTAAAATCCATGTTGCAACTTTATTATACGCTACAGAGAGCCTTTTTCCGGCTCCACTACCCCACAAATCATACCCGTTCTCAAAAAGCAATTCGCCTGATATAGTTATCGCAAGAAGTGCAAAATTAGTATAAGCTATCCCCTTAATGCCCTTTGTAGGGCCGCCATGATAATCGCTCGTATCGCTCCTAGTGATCGCACTAGCAATAACCCCATTCTCATCTATGGCTTTAAACACCCACTCCTGCCACCGATTAGCGCTATTGTGTAAAAGAGCATGATCATCTAGCGCTAGCGCAGAACTCACATCAAAGAGAATGCCCCACGCCCCATGGTTAGTGTTAAGAGCTGATTGAGAATATTGGCACATCCGCTTAACGAAGTCTTCATATTCTGGGCTAGAAAATGCCTTTTTGACAAACCAATAAGCCATGTTCATATAAGGCATGTAAAAATTGATATTATCCTCGCTCTGATAAGTGTCTACGCTTTGAAGCTCTTTAGCCCAAGCGTTTAAAATTTCTATAGCTTTTAAGCCGTATAGTTTGTTTTGGCTCACCAAATAACCTAACGCTAAGTCATAAGACATAATAGCGGATTTTTTAAAACTCTTTGTGCATTTATCAGGCTCTCTAACCCCGGTAGAAGTGTAGTGTTTTGACGCGTTAAGTTGCGCGCATGGCTGTATTGTTTGGGAGAGCTTTTTATCAAGATGGAGTTTTTGGGGCAAATCTCTAGATTTAAAATCCCTAAAAAAGTAATCTTGTTCAGCGTAAGCTTGAACGCAAACGCAAACACCCATGAGTGATAAAAACAAAACAAATCTTTTCATTCCACGCCTTTATTTGAATGGTTTAAAAATAGCGTTTTAGGGTAACGCTTTTAACAACACAAATTTAAGTGCATGCGCATTAAGAGCACTAACCGCTGAAAGGGGCAAGACAAAGAGCGCTGATTTTTCATTAGGGTCATTTTCAAAATCGCTGGTTAAATTGGGGTGCAAAAACCCCAAATACGGCTCTAAATCAAACGCCTCTAATTTTTGTGCTTCTAAATTTAAAAAGGCGCAAAAATCCTTAGTCATCTTATCAATGTTTTCTACAACATCGCATTTATTGAGCAACACCCCAAAAGGCTTATTGGCTAAAGCGGGTGAAAATTTTTCCAACTCCAATCTCAAGCGTTGGTATTGCTCTTTAATGCCTAAATCCAGCCTAGAAGCGTCTAAAACAAAGGCTAAAACCTTAGTGCGTTCAATGTGCTTTAAAAAGCTAATCCCTAAGCCTTTTCCCTCACTAGCCCCTTCAATAATGCCAGGAATATCCGCCATTAGAAATCCGCTTTTTTCATCCACGCTCACAACCCCTAAATTAGGCACTAGAGTCGTAAATTCATAGTTAGCGATTTTAGGCTTAGCGTTAGAGATGGTGGAAATGAGCGTGGATTTACCCGCATTAGGGAAGCCCACTAACCCTATATCAGCGATGAGCTTTAATTCCAAACGCACGCATTTTTCAACCCCCTCCAAGCCTTTTTGCGCATAAGTGGGTTGCTGTTTAGTCGCGCTTTTAAAATGCGCATTCCCCAACCCCCCTTGCCTCCTTTTAAGGCTAACACCCTTTCTTTAGGCTCCACTAAATCAAGCCACAACTCATCACCTACAAAAACCTGCGTTCCTGGCGGCACGACAATGATCTTGTCTTCGCCCTTTTTGCCTGCGCAATTCCGTGTACCTCCTGGAGCCCCGTTTTTAGCCTTATGGTGTTTAGTGCCTCTAAAACTCGCTAAAGTGTCGGTATTGTTATCCACCTCAAAATACACATCGCCCCCATCGCCCCCATCGCCCCCATCAGGGCCTCCTTTGATGACAAACTTTTCTCGCCTAAAACTCACCATTCCAGGCCCCCCCTTACCCGAAGCGATGATAATTTCCACGCTATCTACAAACACAGCTTAATACCCTTTCTTTTATTTGGCAAATCTTTGCATGGATTTTTCCAAATGCGGCACCGCATTGAGTAATTTCTGCGTATAAGGGTGCTTTGGAGCGCTTATCACGCTATCCACATCCCCCGTTTCTACGATTTGCCCCTGATTCATTACGATGATTTTATCGCTAATATGCTCCACCACCCCTAAATCATGGCTGATAAAAATATAAGTCAGCCCCATTTCTTTTTGCAAATCCAAGAGCAAATTCAACACTTGTGCTTGAATGGACACGTCTAACGCAGACACAGGCTCATCGCAAATCACCACGCTAGGATGCAAAATGAGTGCCCTAGCAATGCCGATTCGTTGCCTTTGACCGCCTGAAAATTGGTGGGGGTAACGATCGATCCATTCTAATTTCAAACCCACTTTCTGCATGATCTCTAGCACTTTTGTTTTGATTTCTTTTTTTGAAAAATGAGAATTTAACAGCAAGGGTTCAGCGATGATCTCGCCCACTTTCCACCGAGGGTTCAGGCTAGAATAAGGGTCTTGAAAAATCATTTGCACCTTTTTGCGGTAATCAAACCAATCCTGTTTGCTAAAATGCAAATGGCGCTTACCATTGAAATAAATCGCCCCGCTATCTTGCCTTTCAATCCCGGCTAAAATTTTGGCTGTCGTGCTTTTCCCGCAACCGCTCTCCCCCACGATGCTTAAAACTTCATTTTGTTCCACTTCAAAACTGATCCCATTGAGCGCATGGATCACTCTTTTAGGCTTGAATAACCCCCTGTCTATCGCATAGGATTTTTTCAATTCTTTAATTTCTAAGAGCTTCATCGCAACTCCTTTGGAAAACTCAAATAATCTATATTTTCATCCACGGTTTCTAAGCGTTTTTTGCGGTATTCTTTGCCCGGTTTAGGGATCGCACTCAAAAGAGCTTTGGTATAAGGGTGTCTTGGATCAGCAAAAAGCTCTTTCGCGCTCGCTTGCTCCACCACATGCCCTTTATACATCACCACCACTTCATCAGCGATCTGCGCCACCACGCCTAAATCATGGGTGATAAACAAAATAGAAGTGCCTTTTTTTTGCTGCAATTCTTTCATCAATTCCAAGATTTGCGCTTGAATGGTTACATCTAACGCTGTCGTCGGCTCATCAGCGATCAAGATTTCAGGCTCACACACCATAGCCATAGCGATCATCACCCTTTGGCGCTGCCCTCCGCTGAGATTGAAAGGGTATTCGTGGTATTTATCCCCTGCATGGGGAATGCCCACGCGCTCTAACTCATAGACCACCCTTTCTAAGCGTTCTTTTTTATTGAGGTTAGGGTGGTGGATTTTCAACACTTCATTGATTTGAAACCCCACCGTGTAGGAAGGGTTTAGGCTTGTCATAGGCTCTTGAAAGATCATGCCAATTTTTTTGCCTCTGATTTCTTTTTGCATCTGTTTTTCTTTGAGTTGCAACAAATCCTGCCCTAAAAATTGAATGCTCCCCCCCACAATTTTCCCGGGCTTTTCAATCAACCCTAAAATAGAAAGCGAAGTGATACTCTTCCCGCTCCCGCTCTCCCCTACAATGCAGAGCGTTTGAGACTTTTTCAAGCCAAAACTCACGCCATCCACTGCTTTATTCACGCCCTTATCGGTGAAAAAATAAGTTTTTAAATCTTTAACTTCTAAAATCATGCAAGCTCCTTTTAAGAGGCCCGTTTAGGATCTAAAGCGTCCATGATGCCATCGCCTACCAGATTAAAACTCATGACCGTTAAAAAATCATCACCCCAGGGAAAACAAGCATCCACGGAGCGGTAGCGATGTATTGCATGGAATTCATCAGCATCGCTCCCCATTCAGGTTTGGGAGGTTGGGCCCCAAGACCTAAGAAGCTCAGCGCGGCCGCTTCTAAAACCGTGGAAGCAAAACCCATTGTCGTTTGCACGATCAAAGGGATAATGCAATTAGGGAAAATCACCTTACACATCAAACGAAGATGCGAAGAGCCATTGATTTTAGAAGCGATCACGTATTCTTTTTCTTTTTCACCTAGCACGGAACTGCGCACCAATCGTGCAAACCCAGGAATCCCCACAAACCCAATAGCGAGCATGGCGTTAGTGAGTGAAGGCCCTAACACAGCGACCACAATCACGATCAATAAAATGGAGGGCAAAGCGAACATGATGTCCATGATACGCATGATAATTGCATCCGTTTTCCCTCCAAAATACCCCGCTATTAGCCCTAATATCGTTCCAAAAAAGACCGCAATCCCCATAGAAACAATCCCTATGGTTAAAGAAATCCTAGCCCCATAGATCAAGCGGCTCAAAATATCGCGCCCCAAATCATCGGTGCCTAAAAGGTATTTAGCATTCCCCCCATGCTCCCATATAGGCTTTAAAAGGCGATCTTGTGCGTTTTGGACATAAGGATCATGCGGGGCTAAAAGGGGTGCAAAAATAGCGCAAACCACCAACAAAAGCACAATCCATGCCCCAACGACCGCCGCCTTATTTTTTTTGAATTGTTGGATAAACTCTCTAAAAGACTCCATTATGACAACCTTATTCTAGGATCAATAAAAGCGTATAAAATATCCACTAAGAGATTAGCCCCAATATACATCATGGCGATAATCAAAGACATGGACTGGATAATGGGGAAATCGCGCTGATTGAGCGCATTGACGATCCACTTACCAATCCCAGGCCATGAGAAAACCGTTTCAGTTATCATGCTCCCCCCTAAAAGCCCGGCCAACATCAAGCCTGCGATAGTCGTTACAGGGATTAACGCATTACGCAAAGTGTGCACAAAAATCACCCTAAAGGAGCTGCACCCCTTAGCTTTAGCGGTGCGCACATAATCTTCTTTAGACACTTCTGCCATGCTCGCGCGAGTCATCCTCGCAATAACAGCGGTAGAAACCGTGGCTAACACAATGCTAGGCAAAATCAAGTGCTTGATCGTATCCACAAACGCCCCATAATCTCCTGCGATCAGGCTGTCTATCAAATAAAGACCTGTGGGGCCATCTAAATAATACACATCGCTCAAACGCCCAAAAACAGGCAACCACCCCAATTGCACGCTGAAAATATAAATCAGCATAAGCCCTAGCCAAAACACCGGCATAGAAATCCCGGCTAAAGCGAAAGTCATGCTGGAATAATCAAACACGCTATAGCGTTTGATCGCCGCTAACACGCCAACGCTAATACCCAAAACAAGAGCCATAAACAAAGCGATCAAAGCCAATTCCACCGTAGCCGGGAAGCGTTGCCAAAACTCATGCATCACAGGCTCACCGGTCATGATAGAAGTGCCAAAATTGCCATGCAACACGTTATTGATAAAGAAAAAATACTGCTCTATCAAGGGCTTATTCAAGCCAAATTGCTCCCTTAAAGCGTCAATAGCGGCTTGATTGGCCTTTTCGCCTAAAATCACTAACGCCGGATCTCCTGGCACTAAATGCACCATCATAAACACAATGATACTCACCCCAAACAGCGTGGGGATCGCCCACAAAATACGCTTAATAATAAAACTCAGCATACAACCCCTTTCACTTTTCTAAATACACCTTAAAGAAGCGATTCACGCTCACTCCGGTCGTTTTATAGCCTTTGACTTTAGACAAGTGCGGCACCACTGAATAAGGGTAGGCTAAAGGCACATAGGGCGCGTCTTTATGGATAATTTCTTGAGCCTTTAAATAAAGGGCTTCCCTCTCCTTTTGATCCGAAACCCGTTTAGCCTTTATGAGCAGATCGGAAAAGGCGTCGCTCTTATAAAAGGAACCATTTTGAGTGGGTATAGCTGAGGCTGCTTGCTTGCTCCATAAGGTGTATAAGAAATTATCCGGATCCGCAATGTCTGCCATCCAGCCTGCAAACGCCATTTCATGCTCGCCTAGACCCGTTCTTTTCAAATAAGCCCCCCACTCATACACTTCAATTTTCACATCAATGCCAATTTTAGCCAGGCTCGCTTGTATGAACACCGCTCCTTTTGGGTTACGAGTGGAAGTGGTAAAAATGGTGGTTTTAAAGCCGTTAGGATACCCCGCTTGCTTCAATAACTCTTTAGCCTTTTTCAAATCGTATTCATAGGGTTTGATGCTGTAGTTATAACCCCATATGGTGGGCGGGAAAGGATTGACCATTTTTTGGGCAAAGCCTTCATAAATCACTTTAATGTAATCATCAACATTAATCGCATGATTGATAGCCAAACGCACCAAAGGGTTGTTAAAATACTTTTTTTGCGTGTTTAATGAAAGCCAACTCGCCAACAACCCAGGGCTTTTATCCACCACGATATTAGGAAGTTTTTCTAACTGCTCCACTTCATTGAGGTTGGGCCCGGTCATTAGCATGATTTCGCCGGTTCTTAACGCCAAGGCACGAGTGGAAGAATTAGGAATGGTGCGCACCACCACCTTATCCAAATAAGCTTTAGGCCCCCAATAATCCTGATTTTTTAGAATAATGATTTTTCATCTTTATTCCATAAAAAGAATTTGAAAGGCCCTGTCCCAACAGGTTTTTTAGCCAACTCGTCTTTTTTATTATTTTGAGCCAAATAATCAGCGTAATCCTTACTCAAAATGCTCAAAAAGTCCATGCCTAAATTCGCTAAAAACGGGGCTTCTGGCTCATTAAGCGTGAATCTAATCGTGTAATCATCTAAAGCTTCAATGCTCTTAATAATATGAGACATGCCCATGCCTTCCCAGTATTTATAGCTTTTAGCCCCTGGGCTGTAGTATCGTTTAGCCTTATCCATCTGGCGCTCAAACGAAAACAGCACATCTTTAGCGCTAAACTCTACTTTTTTATTCCAATACTTCGTCTGGTGGAAATAAACCCCTTTGCGTAAATGAAAGGTATATACAAGACCATCTGGGGATATGTCCCAGCTTGTCGCTAAGGCGGGTTCAATTTCTGTGGTGCCGTATTTGAATTGCACGAGCGTGTCATAAATATTGCCCGTTGCCACATAGCTTTCGCCATCAGTCACTAAGGCCGGATCCATGCTTGAGCCATCAGCGCCTCTAGCAAAAACTAAAACGCCTCCAAAACGCTTTTGCTCTTCAACAGAAACATTTTCTTTAGAGGGATTAAGAGTAGCGTTTGGGTTTTCTGAAGCTTTCAAAAAGAACCCAAACAATAAAAGAAAAAAAAACAAACTCTTAACAAAAACATTATTCATAAGCCAGTCTCCACAACAAATTCTAAAGGATAGAGATCTAAATTATAAATATTTTATGGCGTTTATAGGTGTTTAACGAACACCCAAAGGTTTAATTAACCTTTAAAGGTTACTCTACTCCCCAAAATTTTGACTAACCACAGAAACCTTTTTGCGGTTTCTGTCTTTATGCTCAAACTTCACAACGCCATCTATGAGCGCATATAAGGTATGGTCTTTCCCCATGCCTACATTATTACCGGGATGGATTTTAGTGCCTCTTTGGCGCACGATAATATTCCCTGCTCTCACAAATTCTGAGCCAAATTTTTTCACGCCTAAGCGTCTTCCTGCAGAATCTCTGTTATTCTGCGTGCTCCCTTGACCTTTCTTGTGTGCCATTGTTTAATACTCCTTTAGGCTACAATTTTAGTGATTCTCACACGAGTGAAATCTCTTCTAAAACCACGCTTGGTTTTGCTGTCTTTTCGGCGGCGTTTTTTGAAAGTGATGACTTTTTTGCCGCGCCCTTCATTGATCACTTCCGCTTCAATTTTAGCCCCATTCACAAAGGGTTTCCCACAAGAGAGCTTGCCCTCTTTGGATACGGCTAACACTTCCACTAATTCCACTAAAGCCTTAGGCTCTTTATCCATTTTATCTAGTAAAACAATATCGCCTTCAACGACTTTATATTGCTTACCGCCATGTTTGAATATTGCGTATGACATTTCTATTCCTTAAAAATTGAACGCTCTTTTTAAAATAAACGCTTATTATAGTGAGTATTTGCTAAAATGTAACTTTAAATTGAGATTAAATCCACATTAAAAGAATTTTTTTACTCAAAAACACCCCATTTAACCCACCATTATTAACCCGCATTGCCCCACTCAAACCACTTACAATTGCTATTAACTTGTTTTGGAATACTTTTAGCTTGTTTGTTAAAAAACCAATAAGGATTTGATCATGCGCGTTACCTTTGGCTCAAAATACAACCAAATGAATAATTATCAAAACGCTTTACAAAATAAAATCAACGACGCTAACACGCAGATCGCTTCAGGGCTAAAAATCCGTTATGGTTATCAAAACAGCGACATTAACAACCAGAATTTAAAATTCCAATACGAAGAAAACACCTTAGATCAAGGCATTGATGTGGCTCAAAACGCTTACACTTCAACGCTCAATACCGACAAAGCCTTGCAAGAATTTTCTAAAACGATGGAGGCGTTTAAAACCAAACTCATCCAATCCGCTAACGATGTGCATTCAGAAACTTCTCGCGCCGCTATCGCTAACGATTTAGAACGCTTGAGGGAGCATATGATGAATGTTGCTAACACCTCCATAGGGGGGAATTTTTATTTGGGGGCAGCAAAGTGGATAGACCTCCCATTGATAGTAATGGGAAATACCATGGCAATGGCGAAGATTTAAACGCGCTTATTAGCTCTGATAACCTTGTGCCTTATAATATCAGCGGGCAAGATTTGTTTTTAGGCACGGATAAAGACAAGCACAAGATCGTTACCACCAACATTAAATTATTCAATCAAAACAAGCTCCACCCTGATGTGATGGACGCTTTAGAGCATTCTTCATTGCCTGAGGAAGTTTTTATTAAACCTAGCGATACCTTGCGAGAACTCATCGGCGATAACGATAAAGATCCCACTAATGACCCTAAAGAGTTTTTTTATTTGCAAGGCGTTAGGCCTGATGGCTCTAGTTTTAAAGAAAAATTCGCGCTCTCTAAAGCCTATCAAAACCAAGAAAGTGCGACTAAAGTGAGCGATTTGTTAGATAAAATCGGTCATGCTTACGGGAACACTTCGCAAAATAAAGTCGTGGATGTGAGTTTGAACAATTGGGGGCAAATTGAGATCAAAAACCTAACGCCTGGCAGTGAAAATTTGGATTTTCATTTGATTTCTAGCGATGGGGATTTTGATGATTTAGACGCCTTACGATCTAGCGGTAAAAGGGTTACTGAATACGTCAAAAGCGCGTTTGTAACGGATAGGAGTTTGAGCCAAGTTAAAGCGGTGCCTAACATGTATAACCCCAAGGTGCTTGAAATCCCTAGCGTGTTTGTCACTAAAGACAATGTTTTAGCCAACAAAAACACTAAATTGAGCGAGATTTTTGGCGATAAGGTGAAAACTTTAAAAATCAACGCCAGCCGTTTGGACAATTCAAGTGCTATTAAAATCCCAAACCTCCCTGTTTATTTGGATATTCCCATTCTTTTAGATGTAAAAAACTCTACGATTAAAGATTTGAAAGACGCGATTAAAGAACGCTTCAATAATGAAGTGGATGTGGAAATTGCAACGAACGGGCGTTTGAGGATCATTGACAATTCTTCTAAAGAATCGCCTATTTCTTTGGCTTTAAGCACCCTAGATCAAAAAGGGCTAGAAGTGGCCGGTATCCCTACTAATAACGCGAGCGAATACCAAAAAACCTATTTCAATAAAGAAGGGGCGAAATTAGAAAGCAATGTTGCTCAGATCGCTCAAAATGGTGCGGCTAATGGCTCTACTAAACTGAGTGAAGCCGCTAAGGGGAGTTTGGAAAATAGCGTTTTTAACATGAAATTAAACGATGTGAATGGCTTATTTTTGGAAGCGCAAATAAACTTGGATAATAATGGGGCTTTTTTGAGCCTCCCTAATGGCATTAAAATCCCGCTTTATGACCCCACAACCGCTAACATTCAAGCTTCTAAACCCAATGAAGTAACTTACAGGCAGCTTATGGATGCGATGAGTATCGCGCTCAATTACAGCAACACTGACCCAGCCCTCTACCAACAAATCAGCGATAACCCCACTTCAAAAGAAAGCAAGGAGCGCTTTATTGAATTGTTAAAACAAGCTAAAGACAACCTTTCTGTCAATTTGAATGAAGAGGGAAAAGTCATTATCCAAGACAACATGCATTCAAACACCAAAATGCAGTTCATGCTTTTTGATAAAGACGCGAATGATTTTTCTCAAAACGCCTTGCACAGCGACAAACCAAGCCTTAAATTAAACGCTAATAACGCTCTCATTATTGACAAGCCCAGCGTGAATTTTTTTGATCAATTAGAAAATATTATCACTTCTGTAAGAAAAGGGATTTATCGCCCAGACGCTTTAGGGGATACTTATTCTAGCGACATGCGTAATTTAGGCATTCAAAACGGCATCACCCTTATAGATCACTTGAGCGATCACGTAGAAAAAATGATCGCTAAAAACGGCGCTCATGGCAAGGCGTTTGAAAACATTATCAGGCGTAATGAAGTTTTAAAAACGCAAGTTCAAAGCATTCGTGGGGAAACGACCGGCACGGATATGGCAGAAACTTATAACAAGTTTTCCAATCTCACTAACAACTATAACGCCGTTTTGGCTTCCACGAACAAAATCAATAATCTGTCTTTAACGAAGTATTTGTAATCTTTTGGTGGTTTTTAAGCGTTCTTAAAAGAGATATTAAAAAGAGGTATTAAAATGTCTCTTTTAAGCTTCTATGAAGCCCCCCTCCTTTTGCCCTTCATTTCGTGGGCAAATCGCCTACAGGACAAGCGGCCACGCCCACGCTTGGGCGAGTGAATTTTTCTACATTTTCTTGAGCTTTTTTGGGGTCATTAACCCAAGTTTTATAGAACTCAAAAGGGCATTCCGCCACACCCTTATCCCCATCGCCACTAGCAAAAACCCCACTATAACCTCTGTGTAAGAGTTTGAAGAGTTGGTTTTGGCTTTGGTCGTATTTTCTCGCATCACGGATTTGTTGCACGGAAAGTTGAGCGTATTGAAGACCATTTTCTTCTTCCCCGCATTCGCCCAAAGTATGCCCATCAAAACCAATAATGCTAGAATGCCCAAAATAGGAATACACCCCATCAAAGCCGGTCGCATTCGCTACCGCTACATAACATTGATTAGCCCACGCCATGGCTTTCACGATCGCAATTTGTTGCTCCTTAGCCGGATACATGTAACCTTGACAGCGTACAATGAGTTCTGCCCCACGCATCGCGCAATCGCGCCAAATTTCAGGGTAGTTCCCATCATCGCAAATGATCAAAGAAACTTTCAAGCCCTTAGGCCCATCAACCACATAAGTTTTATCCCCAGGATACCAACATTCAATAGGGCACCAAGGCAAGATTTTGCGGTATTTTTGCACGATCTCACCCTTATCATTGACAAGAATCAAAGTATTATAAGGATTCTTTTTAGCTTGCTCATGTTTTTCCCCAGTTAAAGAGAACACTCCCCAAACCTTATTCTTTTTACAAGCCTCAGCAAAGATTGCGGTTTCTTCTCCAGGAACGCTTGCGGCTGTGTCAAACATTTCTTGTCTGTCATACATGATCCCATGCGTGCTGTATTCAGGGAAAATAATCAGATCCAATCCGGGCAAACCCTGTTTGACCCCACCAATCACCTTAGCGATATTGCGACAATTTTCCAACACTTGTTCTTTAGTGTGGAGTCTAGGCATCTTATAATTAACTACCGCTACACCCACAGTATCTGGGCTGCTACTAATATCTCCATGTCTCATGTTATGTTCCTTGTTTTTTTTGATGAGAGTTCCTACAAACCCTCTACCTGAATTTATAAAATAATTGTGTAAACGGATTTATAATGAATATAAAAACTTTAATCATTATAATTATTGTGGGCGAGTTTTAACTTTTTTGTTCTATTTGGTAACCTATTTCTAAAAATGAGGTTTTAGGTGCTTCTATTTTTATGGTTATTTGATTTTCACTTCCACTAAGCCATATAGCGCATTAATGCAATAGATTTTAGACGCTTTTTGCAAATCGTGTAATTTTAAAGGAGCATGCCCAACAAGACCCTTTTTTAACAACCCCACAACACCCGTCCCGTTTAACGCGCCCGCGCTGAAATAAGGGGTTAAAAGCTTGTTGTGGATTTCTAAAATAAGATTGCTCCTAGCGCCCTCAGTGAGTTCTAGATCCTGGTTATAAAAGATTTCATCAAACATAACGCCCTTTTTAATGAGCGCTCGAGCCTTTTGATAAAAAGGGGCATAAGTGGTCTTATGGTATAAAAATCATTGTGTTTGTCAATGGGGGCTTCACTCAAACGGATTTCTAGGCTTTTTAAAGGCTCTAAGGTTTTGTATTCTTTAATGAGCTTGCCCTTTTTGTTGAGTAAAACCCTTAAAACCCCTTCTTTTTCCAATTCAAAGTCTAAAAGATTGTCATCGTATTTAAAGTTAAAATATCGAGCGCTACTAATAAGGCGTTCTTTATGGGCGTTTTTATTGTTAATCTCTAATTTTTGATCCCTTTTGATAATTTTCATCGTCTCCACGATCTCAAATTCTATTTTGGGCATCACAAAAAAGGATTTTAAAAAGCTCTCTTCATATTCCTTTAGCGCTTTACTTTTATAAGTTACCCCACTCCCTACCCCCAAATGCAAAAAATCTTCGCACGCTCTTTTTTCTAAAGTGCGGATAGGCACGCTAAAAAGGGCTTTTTTTCCTCCAACCATGCCTATCGCCCCGCAATACACCCCCCTAGGGCGTTTTTCTAAACTTTCAATGATTTGCATGGTTTTTATTTTAGGGCATCCGGTCACAGAGCCGCAAGGGAACAACGCCTTAAAAATCTCAAACAAGCTGGTTTTTAGGGGCAATTGAGCTTCAATCTCGCTTATCATTTGATGCACGCTCGGCAAGCTGATGATTTCAAACAATTGATTGACTTTCACGCTATTTTTTAAAGCTAAACGGCTCAAATCGTTACGCAGTAAATCCACAATCATCACATTTTCACTTCTGTTTTTGTCATCATTTTGCAAAAACAATCGGTTTTTTTCATCTATTAAGGGGTTATTTGAGCGAGCGATCGTGCCTTTCATGGGTTTTGTAATAATCTTAATCGCTGTGTCCAAAAACTCTAATTCAAAAAACAATTCCGGCGAAAAGCTTAAAACGCTCCCAAACTCATTTTCTATCAAAGCCTTAAAAGGCGTGTTTTGGTTGTGTACCACTTCCTTAAAAACGCGCTTTGGTTTGGCTTTAGTGTCTAAAAATAAATCCATCGTGAGATTCACTTGATAGGTATCGCCGTTTTTTAAATGTTCTTTAACGGCTTTAAACTGCTTGAAATAAGTTTCTTGATCTAAAGAGCTGTGGATTTTAGGGTAAAACGCATGCTCTTTTAAAGGCTCTAAAGAATATTTTTTTCTTTCTAAAAATTGTTCAAAATACAAAAAAGGGGTTTGACTTTGAAAATTTTCATCTAAAAACGCTAAGCGCGCTTCGTATAAAAGATACCCCACAAAATACCCCTTCCCCCTATTTTGAGAGATGAAATCCAAGGCGTTTTTAAGCTCATTAAGATTAGTGGCTGTGAGTTTTTTAATACTTTTTTGATATTTAAAATCCCCAAAAATCATTTAATTTCTAGCAACCGCTTCGTATTTGTCTATCAAGAACACCGGATTATAGCTCATTTTAGACCTTCTTAAGCCCTCTAATCCTAGATCTTCTTCTCTGTTAGCGTAAGTTAAATGGCTAAATTCATTCAAAAGCAATTGCTGGTTGATGATTTGATACGCGCCTGCAATATCTGTGCGGGCTTTTTCAATGTGGATGAGCGCGCTCTCTTCGTTTAAAACTTCTCCAAAACTAAACGAGACTATTTCCCCATTAACCCTAACCAACCCCCCTTTCACATCCAAGCTTTCATAATTTTCTAACACGCTTTGAATGCCCTTATTTTCGTTGATTAACCCTATATCATCGGTCTGGCTTTCTAAAAACCACTCTTTGGAGGCTTCTAAAACTTCCTTTCTGTTTTGAGGAGAAATTTTTTCATAAACAAAATTCGCATAATTGGTTAAAAACTGGTTTAAGTGGTTTTTTTTCTTATGGTATTTTTTCCCTTTGAGCGCGATTAGTTCTTCAATAGAATAAACATAATCGCTTCTGTCTCTGTTGTAAGTGAAATCAAACACCCCTACAAAATTGTCTTTCAAATCGTCTTTTTGCTCTAAAGTCAGGGAGTGGAATCTTAAATTTTTTTCTAATTTCAAAAGCTCTTTCACGCATTCATGCGGCCTCTTACCGATAGGGTAGAAATAAAAGGGTTTTTGATTTTCATAAGTGGTTTGAATCACCAAACAATCCCTAATCACCGCCACTTGAATGAGCCTTGCGTGCTGCCATAAAAAGCAATTGGTAAAACTCACATCCGATAAAACGATTTTTTGAGTTTGTAAAAACCTTGAAAACAAGTCCTTATGCGCTAGGGTAATTTTTTCAAACATAGCAACTCTCTTTTATTTTTTTAACTCTTTGAGGGCGTTTTCTTGAAATTTTCTAGAAATCTTAAAAACCTCTGCATAAAAACCCGTAAGAATTTCTCCATTCAAATGCTTGAAATCCCTTTGGCTGAGTCGTTTTAAAATTTCTCGCTCTCTTTTAGGGCAATAAATGGGGCTTTCTTGTTTGATGAGAGCGATTTTTAAAGCGATTTCTAAGCGTTTGTCTAAAAGATCGCTCAATTCATTATCCAACACATCAATTTCAGCCCTTAAATTTTCTAAAAGACTATCCAAATTCTTTTGCATCTGATCAAACCCCTTTTAAGCCTTCTTCTTCTAGCCGCCATAAATCTTCTAAAGCCTCTCTTTTTCTAATCACTCTGATTTTGTGATCTTCTAGGGCTAATTCTAAGAGTTTGGGGCGCGAATTGTATTGACTGGCCATGCTAAAGCCATAAGCCCCAACCTTTTCTATAGCCAATTTATCGCCTGGCTCTAATTCTGGCAAATTGGCGTCTTTTAAAAAAGTGTCGCTGCTCTCGCACACAGGCCCTACCACATCACAAGGCGAGATCTTACGCCCTTTAGAGGGCGTTATGACCCTTATGGCGTGCTTAGCATGATACAAACTGGGGCGTAAAAAATCATTCATGCCCGCATCCACAACCACAAAGCGCTTGTTTTGAGCCTTTTTTTCATACAAAACCTGCGTGATCAATTCCCCACTCTCAGCCACAATCGATCGGCCCGGCTCACAAATAATGGTCAAATCCAAGCCTTGAAGCGCGTTTAAAATCCCTTGCGCGTAATCATAAAGCTTAATCGTTTCTTCATTTTCATAGCTCACGCCAATGCCTCCACCCACATCAAAAAAACGCAAATCAATCCCTAAAGCGATCAAAGATTTAGCGATTTTGGCCACCTTTTGGCTCGCTTCTATAATCGGCTCTAAATCTAAGAGCTGTGATCCGATATGAAAATGCACGCTAACAGGCTCTAAAAACGCGCTTTTTTTAGCCCAAAGAAACATTTCTAAAGCTTCTTTTTCTCCCACGCCGAATTTATTTTCTTTCAAACCGGTAGAAATATAGGGGTGCGTTTTAGCGTCAATGTTAGGGTTGATTCGAATGGAAATCCTAGCCTTTATCCCTAAAGATTGAGCGATTGTTTCAATCGTTTTTAATTCCATAAAACTCTCTACATTCAAAAATAAAATGTTGAGTTTTAGGGCTTGTTCTATTTCAAATCCGCTTTTACCCACCCCGCTAAACACGATCCTATAAGGCTTGATCCCAGCTTTTAAAGCCCTATATATCTCGCCTATGGAAACGCAATCCGCCCCACTCCCTAAATGGGCTAATAAAGAGAGGATACTCAAATTGGAATTCGCCTTTAAAGCGTAGCAAATCAAAGATTTACGCCCCTTAAACGCTTCTTTATAACTCAAAAAAGCCTGTTTGATTTTGTCAAAATCATAGAGGTAAAAAGGGGTTTTGTGAGTTTGAAACAGCTCTTCATAATTAAACATAGAAAAACCTAACCATAAAATTTGAACGAAGCATTATAGCAAAAAAGCTAAAACGCCACTCGCATGCCCACATTCCCGGTTATATTAATGTCCTGGTATTGCAAGCCCATCTTAAGCCCCACCCCCGCATTCACATACATCAAACGCCACAAATGCATTTCGCCCCCTGTGATCACGCTCGCAAAAGTGTTGAAAACTTCCCCCTTGCGATACAATAAAGTGTTTTCACCCACAAAACGCACCACATTATCGCCTTTAGATTTGATCAAAAGATCCCTACCCAATCTCGCCGTTACAAAATAATAGGAATTTTGACCAAAATATTTACGGCTCTCTAGCCCCATGTTGAGCGTTAAAACCGATTCGTTAGAGGGGTTTGAATGCATGAGAAATTGTTTGTAAGCGGCATCATTCATTTTGCCTTTCATCCCGCTCAAGCCTATAAAATGATAGCTCAAGCCCACTTGAGGTTTTAGCACCACGCTTTTTTGTTTGAACATGAAATCATAGCCGTAATTCCCATTCACGCTCGTTGTCCAGGTGTTGTAGTTGTAGCGTTGGTTCAACACAGAGAGCAAAGGATTAGAAGAATTGATATTATTTGCATTGCCCCCATAAGTTTCATTCGCGCTCAAAGTGAATTCGTTTCTTTTCAAAAAAGCCCTCGCATACATCCCCACATCCACATTATTACCCAAAGAATGCATGATGTTCCCATTAAAGTCGCTATAGCCATAAGCCACATAACCCCCAAGGATCACATTTTTAACCAACCGATCATAGCCCACATTCAAGCCATAAAGCGTGCCATTGCCCCCAGAAATAAAGCTCGCTCCCCCAATCCCTTGAACCCAAAGGTTATTTGGGTGTTTGCTAAGTTGAGAGTGTTTGACAAAAATCTCTCCAGGGTTAGGATCGCTAAAACGCTTGTTTTTAAGCTCCAACAAGCGCTCAGAAAAATCGGACTCTCCCTCTCTAGCCCTAAAATCAGAGAGTTTGGTTAAACGGCTGGTTTGTTGGGTGTAACTCGCCAATTCTAAAAGGTTGGTAGCGTTATCCCTAAAATTAGGGTTAGAAATCAAGCTTGCGGTGTTTTGAAGATCTTTTGTTACGCCTAAGATTTCATTCAAAGAGTGGTTTTTTAAATAAATCGGTGCAAAAAGCGGATTTTCTTTCGTTTCCATCATCAATGTTGAAAGCCACTTGATAGCGTTATTCCCCCCTATCGCTTCAATTTGATTGAGCGTGCTTTGCCCTTGAATGCCCACAATGTAATCTTGTAAGGTAGGGGGGGTAAAGTCCATGATCTTGTTGCCATAAGCCATTTTAATCTGGTCATGAAGAACAGAAAGGCTTAAAATGTTGTTTGGAGAAGCGTTGTTTGAGCTAGGCAACGCTACGCTTAACAATAACCCTTTATCTTGTAATAAAACCCGTTGGCCCAAATAAGTCAATACGCCGTTTTTTTCCTCTATGTGGTTTCCGTTGATATTGATTAAGGTATAGAGCTTCAAATACGATTGCAAGCTATTAGGGTTAATATTGTAATCAATGTAACGGCTGCTTTTTAATAAAGTGTAAGCCGTGTTATTGGCCATGCTGTTATTGACATTGATAAAAGGCGTTTGCGCGGTGTTGAGATTGATGATCCCCTCTGCTTGAATGAGCGGCGTTGCAGGCGTTTGAGAATTTTCTAAATTGAAATTAATCGTTCCCAAATTATTCAAAGCCCCCCCTACTTCTAACCCATAAATCCCGGTGCTTAAAGAAGCGTTTGAAGCGATCGTTAGATTTTGAAGCACCTCTATTTTGCGCGTGGCGTTGTTGTTAAACGCCCCTTGAATGTTTAAATTATTGGCCATAAAGCTGGCGTTTTTTTCTAACACCGCTTGATTGGAAATAATAAGGTTGTTGGCTTGGAATTGAGCGTTATTGTAAAGATACAGGTTTTTAATGTTTGCAGAGCCTTTAATCTTTGAAAAATCCACCACCCCGTTAGCGTAAATATTGCCTGAAAAATTGAAATCATTCGCCGTAACCATCAAGCTTTCATCGTTATTGTTCAAGGCGATTGGCGCGTTATTTGACGCATTACTAGAAGAAGCGTCATTTAGGCTTTGGGCGCTAAGCGTGCAAGGGTTTGCAATGTTAGCTGTAGTTGGATCACTTTGTTGTGCGCAACTAGCGTTGACAAACAGATTGCCTTGAGACACAGAAACATTGTTATTAGCAGCGTTAATCTTAAGGCCGTTGCTAACATTAAGCGTGGTGATGTTAATGTTAGAAACTTGATTGGACAATAAATTGAGCGCTCCAGCGTGGTTAGTGAATGCAATATGATTGTTTCCGGCAAAAATGAGCGAATTCCCTGCGTTAAAACTAAGCGTGCCTCCATTAGCGTTAGAGAAAGTGGAATTTTGCACAAAAACATTGCCTTGCGCATTGAAACTAAAATCCCCTTTTTGCCACACTTGACTCAAGCCATAAGGAGCGAAAAGCCCCTTTTTACCAAGATTAGGGATCAAATCCCCCAAACCTTGTTCATAAATAGGCCCTAAGCCTTTAGCCGCTAGGATTTTGTCTAAAACGCTTTTAATCTGCTGGTTTTGCAGCAAGCTTTCTAAAGAATTGAGCGTGTCTTGGCCTAAAAATTCGCCAATCATTTGCTTGCCTAAAGCCACTACATCGTTTTTTAAAGCGTCGCTCGGTTTGACAATATCTTGCAACATCACGCTTATGACTTGCCCTATATCGTTAGCGGAAATAAAGCCGGTAATCTGATTGAACAACCCTTTTTTACTCAATAAATCATTGATGGACATGCTGCCTATAAGCTTTTCAGGGTTTTGCAAATCAATGCCCCCTAGTCCGGCTAATCCCCCACTAGCCCGGTCCAAAAGCCTAATTTTTGTCTGATCAAATCCTTAATCGCTGTGTTCAAACCGCTATCATTCATGAGATTATCAAAATTATTCTGCCCTAAAAGCTGGCTTAGGGTTTGATTTTTTTGTTCAGGCGTTAAATACCCCCCAATCACGCTATTACTCCCTAGCGTATTTACTATCAAATTCCCTAATCCCCCGGCTTTATTAATGGATTGCACCGCCACTTCGCCCAAAATATTAGCGAGCCCGGCTTGATTGAAAACCTTATTGATGCCCTCTTGGCCTAGCATGCTAAAAATCCCATCGGTTTGCGAGCTTACGATATTAGCCTGGTTGAGAATGAGCGAAGTTTGGCTGTTAAAAGTTACGCTAGCGCTCCCCCCAGTCCCCCATGCGTTCCCACTCCCTAAAGTGCCGGTAAGATAAATTTCTTTAGCGTTAAAAGTCGTGTCAATATAGCCCAAATCAGCCGAGCTGGACTCCAAAAGCTGCCCTAAATAAGTGCCTCTAAATTTTTGGCACACAATATCAGTATAATCGCAAGGTGTTTGATAGCCCAAGCCCCCAAAAACCACCGCGCTATTGGTGTCTGTTTGCCCTATTTTAGTCGCTCCTACAATCAAAGTGCCGTTATTGAAATTTTGCACGACCGAATTGTTTGCGTTATCAATCAACTCGTTAATGTTTTTCCAATCGTCAGGCGTGATGAGTTTGGTAAGCTGGTTTAGCGCATCGCCTTTTAAATCGCTCAAACTTGAAAGCGAAAAATCATTCCCTAATATCTTTTTGATTTCAGGGTAGAGTTTGAGGGCCATTTGCCCTAACGCTTTGATATTATTAAAATTATAGCCCTTGTTATAGATGTGCAACGCGCTAATAGGGTTGCCTTGCGCGTTATAGGTTTGCGAGATGACAGAAGACTCAGAGCTTAAATTATTGTTTTTCGTGGTGTTGTTACTGCCACTGGCTTGATAGGATTGGTTGGGGTTGTAATAGCCTTTCACATTGCTAGTGAGATAAAACACGCCTTGTGCATCATCGCTATAAGAATACACGCCATTAGCGTTGTTATAAACTTTTTGGTAGTTAAAGATTTCAGAGCCAATGTTATAGAGCGTGTTTTTAATGCCCGGGATTTGAGAGAGCGTAACGCTTAGTTGGTTGTCTTTAAAGCTCTCGGTGATTTTTAGGGCGTTATTAAGGGGGTTAGTGAAACTATAAGTTTGATTAGTAGCATCATAGATCCCGTCATTGATGCGCATGCCAAAGAAGCTGATACGCTCATACCAATTATTATTCATGTTCGCTTGAATGATGTTATACACACGATTTTTATTATCGTTTAAATCGCTTAGTAAATCAATGTTAGCGATATTCAAACTCCCTTGATCGCCAAAAATAAGCTCGCTGTTTTTCAAATTCAACACGCTACTGCTGTTAGGGTTTAAGAGGTTGCCTCCCAAACTCAAGGGCGCTTTAATATCAAGGGCTTGATGGAAAGTGATGGGGCTTTGAGAAAAAGCGTTATCATAGAAATTAAACGCCGTGTTAGAGGTGATAGCGCTAGAGCCTTGAAAATCTAAAGAAGAATTATTGCTTAAATTAAATTGCCCTCCTAAAGAGCTCGCTCCCTTAAACACGATAGAGGAATTACTCAAACTCGTAGTAATATTCGCTGAATTGAAATTGGTTGTCCCATTAAAATTGATATGAGCGTTATTACTCGCAATCAAGCTCGCATAATCGTTGATCGTGGCGTTATTGGAAACATTAATCGTGCTTTGGTTGAGATTGAGCGAGCTGGTGTCGTTCACATTCAAATCGCTTTGAAGCTCTAAGGTTGAATGGTTGCTCGCATTGATAGAGGCGTTCTGAGAAAGATTGATCGCATTGGCTTTAATACTGCTTGTCCCCACTGAAACGCTTAAATTGGAATTGTCAAACGACACGCTATTAGCTGAAATTTGATACAAACCAGAGCTTAAATTCGTGCTGTTGGTGAAACTGATCGCATTAACGGCATTGAATTTAAAAACAGACTGCGTTTGCCCCACATAGCCTCTAAAAGAGCTGTTAGAAAAATCCAGATTCAAAGCGTTGAAACTAAAATTAGGGTTGCCGCCATTTTGTGCAGTATCGTCTATAAAATAGGAGTTTTGAGCCTGAATGTTCGCGCTGTTAGAGATAAAATTCATAGAAGAGCTTTGCGTGCCAGCGGCGCGGTTATACAAAGTCGCGTTCGTTAAAAGAATGCCTTGAAGCCCGTTAAAATTAAGGCTCGCGCCCCCACCGCTAGAAATGCGATTCCCGCTTTCAATACTGCCGGTAATGTAAATCTTTTGCGCTTCATAATGCCCTGTGATAAAGCCTATGCATTGCAAATTCCAGCAATGCCCGCTCGCATCATTACTCCCTGCTCCCTTATTGTCCCCAAAGCGAATGATGGTATTAGATTGCGGCGCATCGCTTGTGTTCGTCCATATGCTTTTAGCCCCAAAAACGATCGCGCTGTTTTGCCCGGTGAATTTTTGAGAAAATTCCGCTTTAGTGAATAAAGTTTTCCCGCTCGCATAAAAATCAATGCTCTTGTCGTAATAGTAAATGGTGTTGTTTGCATTCCCTAAATTATTGTTATAGCTATTAGGCATGTAGGTCATAAAACCGAGAGCGTTTTGATAATACAAGTGATCCGATTTTTCCATATCCACATAATCAAACACCATGCTAACGCCCAAACGCCGGATAGAAATGCTGTTGGGTGAAAAAACCTCTTGGAAATTGTAGGTTTGGTTATTGAAAGAATACACCACATCATAAACGCCATTACCCGCGCTAGAAACGAGCTTTTCACTGCTTGCCCCATGCCCTTGGTAGTTGATGAGCTGCCATAGATTTTTACTAAAAGCGTTGTTGTATTCAATTTCTTTAGAAGAGCTTACAAGGGTGATAGGGTTGCCATTAGTGATGGCTTCAGCAATATTAATCACCGAATGAGCGTTAAAAGTAATTGTCCCATCGCCAAAAGACAAAGGAGCGTTTAGATTTTTTAAAGTGATGCTATTTAAAGTAACCTGCCCTTTCACGCTCATGTTCGTAGGGCTATTAAAAACCACATTATCAAAAGTTGCATTCCCTGAAATATTCACAGAGCCGGTATTATTGAAATTAGCGTTATTTTGAGAGCCATTATTAGAATTTCCAAAAACAGCGTTCCCGGCGATTTGCAAATTTGAATTAGCGTTAGTGAAATCCCCCACAAACGAAGTGGTTGCGTTAGAATTATTGAAATTAAAAGAAGCGCTATTGTTAAAGTTAGCGTTGTTAAACGAAGCGTTTTTTGCACTAATCTCAAACGAACCGCTATTAAACTGGTTGTTGTTTGAAAAATTCAAGCTATCGCCGCTGAATTGATAACTCCCTCCATTAAAGTTGGTGTTTTCAAAAACCGCTTTCCCTGCATTGAAAATGAATTTCCCATCTTTGGCTTGGTTGGTGAAAGTGGTGCCATACACTGAAAGCGTGCCGTTAGGATTTAGAGTATTCCAATTCTGCGAATTATCCATGCTTTGCGTGGAAAAAGTCATAGAGCTTGAATAAATCCCAGCGTTATGTTGCGTGATGGTAGCGTTAGCGATATTGACGCTATCTACCCCATTAAAGATTAGATTAGCTGCCCCACCCGTGCCTATACGATTGCCAGAACGCAGATTCGCTGTGATATACACATGATAAGCGCTATAAGTGCCATCAGTCGTGCCTGTGCATTGATAATACGGCCAAGGCCCGCAATGCCCATTAAGAGCGCTCCCTGAAGTATCCCCAAAAGACACCGTGCCGCTAGAAGAAACATTATGATCAGTCCATGTGGAATTATACCCAATCACCAGATTACTATTACTTGCACTAAAGGTTTGTTTAAACGAGTTGGTATAGCTCCCCCATATTTGAACGCTCGGCAAGTAATAAGTCCCGCTCTCTGTAAAATTTTGGGATTTAGGAATATAATATTTATGGTTATACCAAGGCATGTCAGAATTGATATAATTTGAAGCGGATAAGTCAAATTTGGAGCCGTTAATGACAGGGGGTGGCGTGTAAGTCCCGCTCTCTAAAGCCTGGATGATAATGGAATTAGGGCCAAAAGTTTCTTGCAGTTTGTAGATAGTATCCCCTATTTTGTAGCCCACTTGATAGACTTGTGGGGAGTCTTTAGTGGGTGCAGAGGGCGAAGAGTCAGTGTTTTTAGATGTTGCAGCGCTTTCATTCAAAAGCTGTCCGGTAACCCCATTGTAAGTGATCATCTCCCACAAACCTTGAGCGAAACTTTGCGGCTTTGAAGAGCTTTCACTCGTTTTTAGGGCGCTTGTTAGGCTGTTGATCGCATGGTTTAAAAGATGATTATAAGTGATCCCACCGCTAGAATTTAAAATCGTTACACTCTTTTTATCCCCTAAACTTGTGAGGTTGAAAGTCGTCCCTTGAGCGAGAGTGATTTTAGAACTCCCAAAATCAAGGGTTGAGCCATTTTTCAAATCATTCTTACCGCTTAAAGTAACGCCACCGGTAACACTCATGTTGTTTGTATCAACAGAAGTGTTGAATGTCGTGTTGTTAAAACTCGCCTCTTTTTCTATAGTGATTTTACCGGTATTGTTGAAAGTGGCGTTATCAAACGAAGCGTTTTGTATCGTCAATTGGTGGTTTGAATTGTTAAAGGCTTGCTGGAAAATTACAGAACCCTTAAGAGTAATAGCGTTACCACTAAAAGAGCTGTTTTGAATTTGGGGGTACTGAGCGCTTTGATTGGTTTGGTTATTAAAAGTAAAAGTCCCCCCATTAAAGGAGCTGTTTTGGAAAGTGGCTTGATTCTCAAAAGTGTATGTGGCGTTACTAAACGACGCGCCATTAAAGGAACTTGCGCCTTTAAAATTAAAACTACCGCTATTAAAGGCGGTGTTATTGGTGGCTTTAAACTCTTTATTGAAAGTGAATGCCCCCCCATTCCATTTCGCCCCGCTAAAAGTGGCGTTCTCTTCAAAAGTGAAACTGCCGTTTGCATTGCTAAAGGTCGTATTAGTAGCGTTAGTCGTGCCTTTAAAAGAATAGCTAGGCCCTGAAGTGGAGCAATTAGCCCCACTGCCAACTTTAGCTAAAGAACTGCAAGTATCCCCACTTAAAGAAACCGAATTAATGGTAATAGCACTGTTAGCATTGCCTATATTCACTTGCGAAGTTTTATACGCGCTGATATTGGAATTGATAGTAACTTTATTAGCGTTCAAGTTTAAAGTGGCTGTGCCGGTGTGCGTGCCCGCTCCCGATCCCACACGATTGCCCACTTCTACGCTGTTATTCACATTGATAGTCCCAGTGCTAAAAGTAACATTAGTATGCCCATTAGGATACCAAGAAGTGAAGCTATTCCCACTACTCGCACCTAGATTAAAAGTAGCGTTACTGCCTAATTCAATGTCTAAATTCCCCCCATTATATTCCCCTCCGGTGTAGTTATACAGACCGCTTAAAAAATAAGTGCCGTTATCATTTTTTAAATTGGCTGTGATATTTTGGTTGTTTTGAGTGTGGTAGTAATTAGCCGCATTACCCCCTGCCCAAGTTTTTGTGATGAGTTGGTTTCCTGTGTATTGTTGTGTTTTTTCCTCCCATTTATCGCATCTCCATAAAGCGTACCATGGATGATGCACGCATACCTTTTGGCTTTTTTCCCCCCAACTAAGCCCCAAAATATCCGTTCCATCCGCATACACCCCACTAGCAAACCCACTGATTAGTAAAGGCGCAAGCCATAAAGGACGCTTTAAGATGATTTTTTGCGATCGTTTTATACTTTTTGGTTTCTTTTTAAACTTTTTCATTAAATGCTACCTTCTCATTTCCTAGATAGTGACAAAAATAGTAACAAAACATCCCCTTTAAATCAAAACGCATTTTTTCCAAACAAACGCCAAAAAAATAAAGCGCACACTAGCACAAACAATTCCTTAAACAGCCATTCGCTTTGAGCGTGCGAGCGGGCAAATTCAGCGCTTTGTAGCGCGACTTCGCCCACTTTTTGAGCGTTTAAAATATAAGGCGTGTAATAAAAAACAAAGAGGAAACACAACGCCCCTATCGCCACGCCAAGGATCAAATACACTAACGATCTTTTATAATAAATAAACGAAATGATTTCATAAAGTAACACTACAAAACCGATCGCGCCTAAAACATAATTGAAACGCACAAAGATTTGCGCCATGAGTTTCCCGCTCTCAAAGGGAGTTAGATTCAATTCAGGTAAAATGCTTGAAGCTTTGAAAACAATGGGTGCAACTATCACTCCTAGAATGATCAAAGAGCCGCCCAAAATACCTAAAAGAAGCAAATACACCCCTAAACCAAATTTTTTCATCTTCCACCTTTTTTAAGATTTTTGCAACAAATGGTTACAATCCTTAAACTGCCACACTTGAACTAAAGGCATAAAAAATTCTAACAGGGCTTGAATGTCAGTGATCCTGTCTTTTAACCCAATAAACGCTTCAATCTTCACGCCTTTTTCTAATAAAACTCTAATTATAGAATCACTATACTTGTAATTCAATAAAAATTCTAATTCTTCTAAAGAACCCTCTTTTTTAAAACGCTCCATTTTAGCGCTCAAGCCCACTTCTTCATAAAAGTTATCCATGTAGCTTTGCGGGTCTTTTTGAAACGAAGAAAGTTGCAAGCGTTTGAACGCCAAACTCTTATGCGCTAACATGCAAGGCGAAAACAATAACAAAGAATTGATGCGGCGCTGTTGTAAGATTTCATTATAAGCGTATTCTATCGCCTTGATCGCTCCCATAGAAAAGCCTGACACATCATAAGCCCCTTTTAAAAGCCACTCTTCAAACAAAACGCTTTCATTGATGAACCCAAAACCACTAAAAAAACGCATTTTCACCCGTTCAATAAATCATACAAATTAGAATGTTCTAAATATTCTTGCTCCAATAACAGAGCGCTCAAGCGCTTGCAAGCTGCAATTTGCGGCTTTAAAAACTCCAGTTGCTCTTCATAAAGAACGCTTAAAGACTCTTTTGTAGGGGCTAAAAGAAGCTCACTAGCCATAAATTCATTCAAAAATTTCGCTTTTTGCAAGTCTTGTTTAGACAGACTATAACGCTCCTTATAGAGCAGCTCTAAAATAATCGTCCCGCTCAAATACACTTTAATGTAATTTTTAATCTCGCTCTCGCTATGGATTTTATTTTCATTAAAAGCGATAAATTCCCCTAATATTGGCGCTTTATCAAATTCAATTTCTAGCCAATACGCGCTCAAGGCTTTCGCGCTTTGATACAAAGCGACTAATTCCTTTTGGTTTTCGTCTAAGGTTTGGGGCTTTTTCTTGCCGTAAGCGATCTTGTCTTTCACTTCTAAAATGTCGCTCTCAGTGATTTCATTTCGTTGGTGTTTTAGGGCGTTTAGAGCGCTTTCATTGATTAAAGTCGCTAACATCGCCCCGCTAAAACCCACGCAAATTTTAGCGATCTTAAGGTAATTGAGCGTGTGCTTTTTATTTTCTAAAAGCTTTTCTAAAATGCTCTGTCTTTCTAGTAAATCCGGTAAAGAAATGAAAATACGCCGATCAAATCGTTTGCTCCTTAATAGCGCTTCATCCATCACTTCCATTTGGTTAGTCGCTCCTATCACCACCACCTCATCGTTTTGTAAAAACCCATCCATTTCGGTTAAAAGCTGGTTGAGCGTGGCCTCTCTCTCATCGCTCCTATGCCCTCCCCTAGCCTTACCCAAAGCGTCAATTTCATCAATAAAAATAATAGAGGGGGCATGCCTTTTAGCATGCATGAAAAGTTCATGCACTTTTTTAGCCCCAGCCCCCACATAAATTTGAGAAAACGCGCTCCCGCTTTCATAAAAAAACGGCACTCTGGCTTCACTCGCTAAGGCTTTAGCGATCATGGTTTTCCCCACTCCAGGAGGCCCGATTAAAAGCACGCCTTTAGGGAGAAAAATCCCTAAATCCTGGTATTTTTTAGGGTTTTTTAAATAATCTATCACTTCTAATAATTCTTCTTTAACTTCATCCACCCCTGCAATATCTTCAAAACGCACCCCCAACGCATCGTATCGCTGGAATGTATTTTCTAATTCGTTTTTAGACGCGCTTTCTAAACTCATTTTAGTATCCAATCGTTTAGGCAAGCGCCAAAAGATCCCAAAAAGCATGCTAGAAATGAAAAAAAGCAACGCTAAATTCATTTTAGAACCCTTGCTTAAATTTTCTCGTCTTTCTATGGGCATGCTTTCTGGGATTTTATAAACCCTTAAAAAAGCTTCTTTGTTGGTTTTATAAAGACCCTTGTTAGCATAAAAATAATTTTCATCTTCAATTAGAGTTTGCTTAGGGTGAGATTGGATCACATAAAAAAAGTCCTTACCCGATATGAGCCTAGAGACATCGCTCAAAATTAAAAAAAGAAGCAAGCAAAAAGTAAGGATCAAAAACCCTAACGCCAAAACAAGCGAGCGGTTTTTGATGCGTTTAAAGGGAGCGGTGAGGTTTTCTAAAAATTTAGAAAACGGCATGGTTTTCCCTCTCCTTAATTTCATACTCTTTGATTTCTAAAAAACTAGCCCTTAAAGGCTTATCGCTTTTGATTTTAATGGGGTTGAAAAATTGATCTAGGGCTTTAAATTCGCCGTCTTTTTGCGCTTCTACTAAGGCTTTTAGGGGCGTGTTGAGTTTGAATTGCAATTGCCTGAACGCCTTATTTTTATGCAAAATCAAATCTTTAATCGCATTCAAACGCTTTTTAGAATCTTCCAAACTCACACTATCAGTCATCAAGCTAGAGGGGGTGTCTTTTCGTTTGCTGTAAATAAAAGGGTGGATGTGCGTTAAAGGCAAGCTTTCTAAATTTTTAAACGCTTTTTCAAAAACGCTTTCGCTCTCGCCCGGATGCCCTACAATAAAATCCGTGCCGATAGCAAAATTCTTAGAAGCGATTATCTCTAATAATTCCCTATCGCTTTTGGTGCGGTTTCTTCGATTCATCCTCTCTAACATGAGATCATGGCTGTGCTGTAAAGCGATATGCAAATGTTTTTCTAAAAAATCCTCTTCTAAAAGCTCTAAAAATTCATCGTTGATTTGATTAGGTTCTAAGCTCCCAATCCTTATGCGTTTTAATCCGGTAATCTGGCTTATTTTTTTAATCAATCGCGCGATATTGCTTCCTCTATCTTTCCCATAGCTCCCCACGTTAGTGCCGGTTAAAACCACTTCTTGAACGCCTTTAGAGCATAAAAGGCCCACTTGCTCTAAAATTTTCCTCTCTTCAAAACTCCTAGCCCTCCCTCTCACGCTTGGGATAATGCAATAATTGCAATCAAAATCACAGCCTTCTTGGATCTTGATAAACGCCCTAGTCTTACCCACAAACTCGCTCACCATCGTGGTGTCTAAGTGCTTGTTTTCTAAATTATCATCTATAAAAAAACGCTTTTTTTCTTGTAAAAGCGCGTTAATCTTTTCTTTATTGTCATGCCCAAAAACGCCCTTTAAAAACCCTTTTTCAAAAAGCTCTTTGCCTTGGGTTTTCACCCCACAGCCAGTAAATAGCACTTCTTTATTTAATCGCACCATTTTTTTAGCGTAACTCCTTACCGTGCTATCGGCCCCATTGGTTACGGTGCAAGAATTGATCACAATAATATCGGCTTCTTGTTCTTCTAAAGTCGCGCTAAAATCCTTTAAATTCTCGCCCATCACTTGCGTGTCAAAAAGATTCGTCCTGCACCCAAAAGTTTTGAAATAGACTTTTTTCATTTTTGTTCCCTTTTATTCCCAAAACCATCGCCTAAAAAATCAGCATCCACTTTAAGCAGCTTGCTGGTCGTATAAGCGATATGGATATTTTCTTCTTTCAAAAAAGCTTCAACGATTTCAGCCACAATCTTGCTCCTTAAAGACATGGTCGCATACGAATTGGTTTGATACCACACCGAGATTTTTATCCCGTTACTTTCAGGCATCAAAAAGCATCGAGGCTTCACACTCAAACTCCTTAAAGAATACCGGTCGCGCATTTTATTGAGCTGTTTATAGGTAATATCCGTGTATTCTTTAGACAATTCCGTAGCGATATTGAGTGCAATTTTAGAAGCTTTTTTAAAATCAGAATCAAATGTAACGCAAAAATCCACGCCATCCCAAACCGTTTTCATCCCAAAATGGCTGTAATTAGCGAACATGGTGGTGAAAATATAATTATTAGGCACAAAGATAATCCGGCCCGCTCTCCTGTTATTCGTGTAAGTGGTAAAGGTTACATCTTCTAAAATCGTAATGTGCAACATAGAAATATCCAACACATCGCCAATAAAAATATCCGTCCCCTTAGCGATACGCACCCTATCGCCCACATGCACGCTCCCCCAATCAAAATAATAAACCACCCAAGCAAGCTCATGAACAAATCTTTCATCGCAATCGCTAAACCCGCGCTCGCAAAGCCTAAAACCGTGACCAAGTAAGTAACGTTTTCTAAATAAGAAAAAAGAAAGATCAAAATGATCACGCTCACATTCACGAAGTTAATGGCTTTATTCACGGTATAGACGCGCTCATTATTTTCAATGTATTTGCTGGAAATGATTTTTAAAATCCACGCAAACACCACGCTCAAAAGGGCTGCTAAAAACACATAAACCAATTTAAAAAGCTGGTTTTTAACTTGAGATTTGACAATGCTTATAGCTTCATCGCTGTCTTTTTGGAAAATCCCAATCGTGGTTTTTAAAATGTTTTGAGCCCCTTGCAATTCTAAGCGTTTGGCTTGAGTTTGATAAATCTCATCGCTTAATTTCGCGCTTTTATCCAAAGCGTGCCACTCATTTAAAAGCTGGTGTTTTTGATCTAAAAGCCTTAAAACTTCTTCTAAAGCAGTTTGGTTTTTTTTAAGACTTTCATGCTTTAAATGCATGCTTTTAATGAAAGAAATGCCATCAATGATCGCAATAGGGTTAGTGATATTAGGGATATTGGGGATATTGGGGCGCTCTATCAAGTCCTTAAAAGGATTGACCCCATAGCTTTCAAACATTTTTTGCTGGGATTCTAAAGCCTTTAAGGTATGCTCTAAGGTGCTAATCTTTAATAAATCCTTGCTTTTTTTATTTTTTAAACGCCTTAATTCCTGCCTCACGCTCTCTTTTTCGGTATAAATTTGGTTGTAGATCTTATAGTTTTCAAATTTTTTCAACCACACGTTATCGTCTTTGGCGAGTTTTTTATCCACCAAAGCCATTTGTTTTTGTATGGACAATAGCTCTTGGCTTTTATCTTCTGCTTGTAAAAACAAAAAACAAAAGAATAATAATACCCTTAATGCCATTTTTCTAACACCTTTAAAATCGTTTCTTTAGGGATATGAGAGACCGCTTCAAACGCTCCAATGCCTTTAGGCAGAATGAATTTGATTGTCTTATTTTCGCTTTTTTTGTCTAAAAACAAGCGTTCGTAAAATTTTTGAATATCGGTGATTTGGTAGTTGAATATCAAATCAAATTTTTTCAATAAATTTTCTATGCGTTCGTATTCTTTTAGAGTGAGCATGCCTAAAGAAAGGGCTAAATCATTCGCCATGCGCATGCCAATAGCGATCGCTTCGCCATGCAAAAACCGCTCATAATCAGTCTCTTTTTCTATCGCATGCCCAAAGGTATGCCCGTAATTCAACCCGGCTCTGATATTTTGCTCTTTTTCATCTTGAACAACGACTTGAGCTTTGATATAAACGCTTTGAAAGATTACTTCTTCTAAACAATCTTTTAAATCCTTTGTTTCCAATCTTTCTACCAAGCTTTTATCAAAACACACCGCCATTTTAATGATTTCAGCCACCCCTGCTTGAAATTCCCTTTTTTCAAGGGTTTTTAAAAAAGCTAAATCAATATAAACCGCTCTAGGCTGGTGGAACGATCCGATTAAGTTTTTGCCATAAGGCGTATTGATCCCTGTTTTCCCCCCCACGCTCGCATCCACTTGAGCGAGCAAAGTCGTAGGGATATTAATAAAATCAATCCCCCTAAAATAAATACTGCTCGCAAACCCCACCATATCGCTTATGACTCCCCCACCAAGGGCTATCATTAAAGAATGGCGGTTTAATTGCATTTCAAAGGCGTTGTTTAAAATGCGCTCTAGTGAATTCAAGTTTTTGTATTTTTCTCCGGACTCTATCACGCACACTCTGACTTCTAAGGCTTTCAAGCGCTCTAATAAATACGATAAATGCAACCCAGATACGATGCTATCGCTAATGATGAGGGCTTTTTGCTTCAATTTTATTTTGGGCAGTTCCCCCAAAAATACCTTATAGCTTTTTTCTTTTAAAGGGATTACAATTTCTTGCATTCTTTCACTCCGCTACAGGGATAAAAATTTGAGGGTTATCATCGTTTAAAAACGCTAATTTTTCCACTTTAGTGGATAAAAACCACCAAAAGCGCGTGTGCGTGATGCACTCTTCAAAAGGCATGAAATGCAAAATGGGATTTCTTAAAGAATTGAGATACATGATAGGATTTCTAATATCGGTTTGGAAAATCTCAATCTTGCGGTTGAGCGTGTTGGCTAAATTTTCATAATGATTGACAATCTCGTTTTTATAGCGCTTGTTAGGGTCAAAATCATAGAGCAACAAGCCCAAATCCATTTGCATAGACACATCAAAAATCACTGAAGACATGTCCTCATTAATATCCAAGCTTTCATTCAATACCACCACGCTTTGAGAGGTTTTAAACAAGCCGGAAGTGTTGGTTTTATAAACCGGGGTGGCTGTTTTATACAAGGCTTTTCGGTGTTTTTTAGATAAAAAAAGCTCTCTGCCTACCACGATTAGGCCCATTTTTTTTTGGTGGTCTTCATGAAGTTTTTGGATAAAACTTTTCCCATAAAAATCAAAATTCACTTCAATGCTTTCGGTTTCTAGCGCTAAAAATTTGTGGTAAAACTTAGGGCTAGTGGGGTGTAAAACCTGAATGTAGAGCTTGTAGCTCTTTAAACGTTTGTGTAAAAACAAGGCTTGATACACATCGCGCATCATCGCTTTTCTGTTCTGCAAACGCATATCAATGTATAAATAAATGCTCTTACCAAAGGGGGCTGGGAACTGCCCCACATTGCTTTTGACTTGATGATACACCGCGTTTAAAATTTCCGGATTGCCCGCCACTAAAAGAATGTCTCGTGGCTGGATGACTAAAGATTTAGTGGAGAGCAACAAAACATCGTTGCGATAAAGCCCTACAATCCTGTATTCTTTTTGCCTGATAGAGCCAATATGCCTGTAAGCAAAAATACTCCCAAAAGGCACATCAATCTCCATGATCTCGCCCTTGCCTAACCCAAACTCTCTAGGGGTGCTAGGGATATTGGGCAAACGAGAAATGAATTTATTGGCTAAAACTTCAAATTCATCAATCAAAATAAGCTTTTCATCTTTATTTTCTTCATTATTTTCTAAAGTCTTTTCACCATCTCTTTTCACGCTCAAAACCACGCGCATGCGTTTGAAATGGGTTTGAATGATTTTATGAATGATGCGCTGTTCTTTAAAATCTTGTATGATTAAAAACGCATCGCTCACCTCATCGTTTAACACTTGCAAAAGCCTGAAACTAGAAGTCGCATCAAAACAATAAAAAGCGAAAGTGCTCGGGTAATTTTTAGGGATAAGGCTCTCATCTTTGACAACCACTATATAAAAATTATGATTAGAATAATGCCTTAGCACCAAGTCTAAAAAATTTTTTGCTACAATGCCATCTAAAATAAGGGCGATTTTCTTCAATTCCAAACTTCCTAAAAAATGATTACGCCATTATATCCAAGATTAAGGCTTAAACGATGGATTTTCAACTCCAAGCTATTGACAAACACGCGCGAGCTGGTCTTTTAAATTTAGCCCATTCTCAAGTGGCAACGCCTGTTTTTATGCCAGTAGGCACGCAAGGCTGTATCAAATCTTTAGACGCTATGGATATGCAAGAAATTTTAGGCGCTAAACTCATTTTAGCCAACACCTATCACATGTATTTAAGACCGGGCGAGAAAGTGGTTGAACAATTAGGGGGCTTGCATCGTTTCGCTCAATTTCAGGGGAGTTTTTTAACCGATAGCGGAGGGTTTCAAGCCTTCAGTTTGAGCGATAACGTCAAATTGCAAGAAGACGGGATTGTTTTTAAATCCCATATTGATGGGAGCAAGCATTTATTCACGCCCGCTAAAGTTTTGGACATCCAATATTCTTTGAATAGCGATATTATGATGGTTTTAGACGATTTAGTGGGCTTGCCCGCTCCCTTAAAACGCCTTGAAGAATCCATTAAAAGAAGCGCCAAATGGGCGAATCTCAGCCTAGAATACCACAAAGAAAATAACCGCCCCAACAACAACCTTTTTGCCATTATCCAGGGCGGCACGCATTTGAAAATGCGCAGTCTTAGCGTGGGATTAACGCATAAAGGTTTTGATGGCTACGCTATAGGCGGTTTAGCGGTGGGGGAAAGTGTAGATGAGATGCTAGAAACGATCGCACACACCGCCCCCTTGCTCCCCAAAGACAAGCCTCGCTATTTAATGGGCGTAGGCACGCCTGAAAATATCCTAGACGCTATCAGTTTAGGGGTGGATATGTTTGATTGCGTGATGCCCACCAGAAACGCCAGAAACGCCACTCTTTTCACGCATTCTGGCAAAATTTCTATCAAAAACGCGCCCTATAAATTGGATGATACCCCCATTGAAGAAAATTGTGCTTGTTATGCTTGCAAACGCTACTCTAAAGCCTATTTGCACCATCTCTTTAGGGCTAAAGAACTCACCTACGCTCGTTTGGCCAGCTTGCACAATTTGCATTTTTATTTAGAGCTGGTTAAAAACGCCAGAAACGCCATTTTAGAAAAGCGGTTTTTGAGTTTTAAAAAAGAATTTTTAGAAAAATACCACTCTTGTTCGCATTGAGTGGTAATAACTAAAACTTTTTAACTTTTTTAAAAAAAATAGGATTTTTAACTTTATTTTTATAGTAAAACTCATTTTCTTAAGGGGATAGGGGGGTATTTTGAAATAATTCTCCCCCTTAAAAACCCCCTAACCCAAAAAGACCGCCTTAATTTGTCATTCCACTCAAAACCCTATCTTTGATAAATCTCAGGGTGGGTGCTTTTAAAACGCCTGTGGAACCAAAAATAACTTTCCGGGTGGTTTCTAATCACTTCTTCACACAAACTCGCTTGGGCTTGCGTGCATTCTAAAATATCGTTCTCAGCGTTATCGGTGATTTGAGAGCGGATACTCGGATAATAGGTCGCTGTGTAATGCGAATAATCATCATTAAAATCAATGAATACCGGCTGGATGTCTATATTGTAGCGGCGCGATAAAATAGAAGCGATCGTGGTGTGCGTAGCGTCTTTATTAAAGAATTTCACCACCACCCCATCTTTAGGCACGACATTTTGATCCACTAAAATCCCCACAAGGCCATTGCCTTGATTATACATTTTAATGAGTTCTTTCATCGCTCCCACTTTATTGACAAAACGCACCCCAAACGCTTCTCGCCTGCTCATAATCATGTGATTGATAGGGGCGAATTTAGTCAAACGCCCCAAACACCCCCTACCATAATCCTTATAATATTGCGCTAAAGTCGTGCCTACCGCTTCCCAATAGCCAAAATGCATGCATAAAGTGATCGCTTGGCCTTCTTTGTTTAAAGACTTCCACACATTTTCTTCATTGATGAGCGTGAAACGAGCGTCGTATTCAGCCTTAGGGATAAAGATCACTCTAATGGTTTCTAAAATAATGAAAGCAAAATTTTCATACCCCTTTTTGATGATTCGTTTTTTCTCTTCTTCGCTTTTAGAATCTCCAAACACAAAATCCAAATTGGCCTTAGCGTCAAAATAACGGCGCCTATCAAAGGTTTTCATGAGCCACGCTAAAGCTTTAATGCACCTTAAAAACCACAAATGAGGCATTTTAGCTAAAACAAACCCTAGAATATTCACTAAAGATTCCACGATAAGAATACTCAAAATGCGTAATTCCGTTTTCAAACCCTTGTCGTCTTTATTCAATATCTTTTCGTGTATGAGTCGTTCTTTATAAGTCATTCTTTTTCCTTTAAAAGGTTTAAAACGCATTCTTTAATTTTTTTAGGCTCTATGTTTTGGATAGAAAAATCCTTTTTATGGTAGCTGGCGTTTGAATTACCGGTGAGCGAAACATTGATCGGGCTTTCTAATTTAAAACGCTCCATGGGCGTGTTGCCATAAAGGGTGATGCTAGCTTTTTGCAACGCCCATGCTAAATGCGTGATACCCGTATCGCCCCCAATAATCACATCCATTTTAAAAAGCAACGCCTTAACTTCGTTTAAAGTGAGTTTAGGGAGCAATAACACATCGCATTGGTTTTTTAAAGCACCATAAAGCACATTAGCCTTATATTCATCAGCATGCCATAACAAGCAAATTTGAAAATTTTCTAACGCTAACGCTAGCTCTTTAAAACGCTCTGTGGGGTAAGTTTTATTGATTTTAGAAGTTTCTAAAACAAAAAGGATTTTTAGCTTATTTTGATTCAAATTTAACGCATTGATTTTTGGAGAATCTTGGTAAGAAAACACTTTAGATCTAGAGCTTAAGCTCTCTGAAATTTCGTTTTTGGGCAAGTTTAGGGCATGGGATAGGAGCGTGAAATTGCGCTTTAAAATGGGCTCATCATAAGCGATAGAAACTTTTTGCGAGTAAAAAAACGCGCTCAAACCCTCTCTAGCCGAAGCGTAATCAAAGCCGACTTTTTTAGGGGCTTTCAACATTTGCGTGATGAGGGCGGATTTGACTAGGCCTTGCATGTCAATGATTATATCGTATTCATAAGCCCTTAAAGATTTAAAAAGTTTAAAAATCTTCAAAGGGTTAAAGGTTTTAAGTGCGCTTTTTAAAGCGATGGAGTGTAATTTATCAACATAAGGGGAATGCTCTAAAATCGCGCCAAATCTTTCATCCACGAACCATTCTATTTGGGCGTTAGGCAGACACTCTTTAATTGCCGCTAAAAACACCGCGCTCACGATAATATCTCCGAGCGCTGAAAGCCTGACAATCGCTATTTTCAAGCAAACTCTATCGTCAAAGGAATGGGCTTAACGAGTTTGGGGAGCATTTCTTTAGCCAAGTAAAGCGCATTATTAGAATGGATCACAAGCTTGTTTTTTTCTAGCGTGTATTTTAGATGATGGCTGTCTGTCAAGCACAAATTTTCGGCTAAAGAAAGGATAAAACTCAGCCATTGCAAGGTTAAAAGGCTTGGCATCATCGCGCTCATGTGGGCGATAGCGTTGTCTTTAGGGATTTTTTTATGGCTGAATTGCGCCAATAAGCAAATGATCGCTCTATCCTGGTGGCTAAAGCCATAACTCAAAGCGTTTAAAATAAAATACGCGCTGTGCTTGTGGGCCAAATAGACGCTTAAAATCTTACCCATGCTCGCTAATTCCCCCGCAATCTTTAAATGGAAAAGGTATTTTTCATCTATTTTATGCAAAGGCGATAAGGCTTCAAACAATTTCACGCACTCTTTTTTGACCTTTTGGCTGTGCTTTTCATGGGGTAAAAAGCGATCTTTTAAAGAGATGAGAGAGGGGTTGATATTGGGGGGGAATTTATGGTAATGGTGGCGCAACAAATCGCTTAAAAACACGCCTTCTCTCACCCCAACCCCACTAGTGATCATCAAAGAAGTTTTTAAATGCTCCAAAACGACTGATAGAATCAACGCCCCGCTCCTAATACTATCCAAACGCTCTTCATTCACCCCTAAAAGCCGTAATTGATCTTCTTTAAGCATGACGATTTTTTCAATGAACGCTAAATTTTTATGTGCATCTATTTCATAACCATGCAAAGAATCTATAGGGTAACAAAAGCGTTTCATCAATACCTTACTCAACGCCCTGATCGTCCCCCCACCCCAAAGGCGTTTTTATGCTTAAAGGGCAGTTTAGAAACCTCTTTTTGGATAAAGGCTTTAGCCAATTTGACATCTAAGTCTTTGTCTAAAAACGTTTCTTTAATGCGAATCGTCCCAACATCAAGCGAGATTAAGTCCTTAATCTTGCCTTTTTCAATCAACGCGCACTCGGTGCTACCCCCTCCAATATCTATCGTGATCCCTGAATTTTTATGCAACAAATTCGCGCACGCGATCCCGCCATAGAGCGCTTCTTTTTGCCCATCAATGATTTTGATTTGCAAACCGCAAGCCTTTTTCACCCTCGCTACAAACTCTAACCGATTAGGGGCATCGCGTACTGCTGAGGTCGCCACGCACAAGATTTTTTTGCTTTTGTATTTGAGGGCGATTTCTTTAAATTCGCTCAAGGCTTTAACGGCTCTTTGCATGGGGATTTCTTGTAAGATTCCATTAAACGCATAACAACCCTCTGAAATCCTAACCTTAGACTTAGTCTCAAAAAGCAAGTAAAACCCAAACTGGCTCGTCTTTTTAAAGACAGCCAAACGCACTGAATTAGAGCCTATATCAATCACGGTTGTGATTTTAGCCATTGCTAGCCTTTAATCTTGCTCTTTTAAGCTTTCGTATTTGTATTTCAATTCCTCTTTGCTCTCTGCATTGTTAGGATCCGGCAAGATCGCATCTACAGGGCATACGCTCACGCAACGAGGCTCATCATCATCATACCCGTAACACTCCGTGCATCTGTCTGGATCAATATTATAAATAGGATCGCCCTCTTCAATCGCCTCACTAGGGCATTCTTCTCTGCAAGCATCGCACGCAATGCATTCATCATTCACCAATAATGACATGACTAACTCCTTTTAAAAAGTTTGAATACGATTTTTACTCTAAATTAGCTTAAAATTCAATCTAAAAAGACTATTTTTTTTGATTATAAGAATGGGGGCTAATTTCTAGCACGCCTAAAACCCCTAAATCTTTTAAATGGGTGTAGTCTTGTTTGTGGGTTTCTACAAACACGCCTAAGCCCAAACGCCAAGCGAATTCTACCATGCCTTTTAAATCCTCTTTTAAAAGCTCTTCATCTAAAATGACCCCATCAGATCCTTGAACAAGCGATTCTAAAAGCTGGTAATGGCTGATGAAAAGATCCTGATGGACTATCAAAGAACTCGCATGGCGGCGCAATAACCCTAAAACTTCTAAATCAAACACGCTTGGTGCGCCTATTTCGTATAATCCTTTAAAATTGACAATGACGCAATCGGTGTGGGTGTTTTCTTTCAAAAGCTTTTCTAAAACCTCATCAGGGGTTACAAAAACACAATCTTTGGTTTGAGGAATGACTCTAGGCAAGTAAGGGTTATACGACAGGCTTTTACCTAGCATTTCATAAGAAAGCATGCCCTCTTTTAAGGCTAAGCTTTTTTGTAAATTTTCTAAAATCCCTATTTCTTGCATTCTTGAATGATCTTATTGTGCTCTTTTAATTCGGGTTCGGCTTGGATAGACTCTTTAGCGATGCTAGAAAAGATTTTTTTAGCCTCCAAACAATTCCCCAATTTGTAATAACCCCATGCTAAAGAATCCAAATAAAGCACTGATCCAGAATCCAACGCTAAGGCTTTCCTCACAAAATCCATGCCCCTTTTAATATCCATGTCATAATCTATTAAGGAATACCCTAAAAAATTATAAAAGAAAGCGTCTTGCGCGTCTTCTTTATCTTTAGTTTTAGCAAGCCAAGCTTGGCGCTCTTTGGTGGCTTGCTCTAATTTTTGAATAATGGGCAACATCTCTTCTTTGGTGAGCTTTTTCTTATTCGCACTCAAGCTTTCATAATGATAAATCGCCTCTAAGCCTAAGAATTTAGGGTCTTTTCTTTCTTGATAGATCAAAGAAGCTTGTTTGGAAGCTTGATCAAATTTTTTTTGCGCGGTGTATAAATCCAATAGCAAACGCCTGTCAAAAGGGAATAATTCTGCGATTTTCTGGGCCTTATCAAACTCTTTTAACAAGATTAATACCCCTATGTAAAATTGGGCGTTTTGAACAATAGGGTTTTTTTCATACAAACGAGCGAAAGTCGTTTTAGCCAAATCAAGCTCGTTAAATTGCGTAAAAGTGTTGAGCGCTTTTTGGCACAATTGCTCTGAGCAACCATACCTGTCTATATGAGATTGCAACAAATCCAAGCCTTCTTTTTTGCGGTTTTGCAAAAAATAGATTGTAATGAGTTTTTCTAGGCTGTCTTCATCATGCACTTGGTTATAAAACTTATTCAACAACGGGAAAGCCTTATCCAAACGCTTTTGAGTCAAATACAAAGTCCCTAACACATTGTCTGTGGCTATGGTCTTTTCTTCTTTACGGATTTTGTGTAATAGTTCAATCGCCTTATCAATCTGCCCCATTTGCGCATAGCCATCCACTAAAATCTTATTGATAGAAACATCATTACGATTATTGGTGATCTTTTGATAGAGCATGGCTAAATGCATAGCGGTTTTAATATCCCCTAAACTCGCCGCTGAAATGGCCGCTTCTTTAGCATACACCACTTTATTGGTTTGCTTGTAAAGATTCATATAGCCTTTTTGAGCGGCGGCAAAATCCCCTCTATGGAAAGCGTCTGAACTCAACAGGATTTGATGATCTTCTGAAAGGGTTTCAGCCTTAAGGCAAGAAAACAAGCTAAAAAGCAATATATTTGCTAAAAATCTTTTCTTTATTGGAATATCCATTATTTTATTTCCTTTTTTGTGTAACTAAAGTGAATTTTAGCGCACTTTAGTTTCTTTGGTTTTTTGTGTGATGCCCGGACAGCTTTGACAAAAAGCTTCTTTTTGCTCTTTAGAGAAAGTTTTCACGCTCTCCCAAAAAGGAAAAGTTTGGCATTGCTTAGGGCGCACGCTATAAATCTGGCATTTTTTCGTCTCCAAATCCAAAAACACGCACGCCAAACCCAACTCTTTAGCGTCTTTTTCTAGTAAAGAGAACTTATACCCCACCTTTTTAACGTATTTTTGACTGAATTCTTCTAATTCTAATTTTAAAAAAGCGCTAATTTTTTGCATTTCTTGGATATTTAAAAAAATATACCCGCTTTCCCCCACGCAACACTTTGCCCCACAACCCTCGCATGCCTTAGGATTAAAACTGAAATCAAAATCTTGCATCAAACTACCCCTATCCTATTGGAGATCAATACTCACGCTAAATTGCACCAACAGCCCTTCATCATCTTTAGAAATTTTTAAGGGCAATTGGCTTTGAGCGCTCGGTAAATACTTGTTGATTAAGGTGAAAAAAAGATAGGTTTTTTCCAATTCGCTCGCTCTGGCCATGATAAAAAATTGGGTTTTTTGGGAGGGATTTTGAGAGAGCAAGGGTTTGATTTTATAGGCATCAAAACATTTTTTTAAGATCTTTTCTAAAATCCGCCTGGACTCTTCATCATTAAAAATCTTTAATAAGGATTCGCTGGTTTCTTTTTGATTGCGATAGTTTGTTAGGGCTGTTTCAAAATGCCTTTGCGCGTATTCTAAAACGCTTTTTTTACGATTTTCTTCTAAAAGGATTTTTTTTAATTCCAGCATGCTAGGCCATAGAAAATACTCGGTGTTCAACCAACCCAATAAGGAAAAAACCCCTAAAAAAATAAGGTTTTTGGTGATAAACCCTACATCGCCTGATTGTTCTCTGTCTAAGTGTGAAAAATGCAATGGTTTCATTTAATAGACTCCGGGTTTTTTATCAGTAAGGAATTAGAAAAGTTGGTGGAGACAAAATTAAACCACCCGTCGCTTAAGGGGAAAAATTCCGCCCTAGAATAATCAAACATGGGGTTTAATTTGTTTTGAAACAAAAAATAAAAAGCTTCTTTAGAAGGGGTTTTACCACTAACCACCACGCTTTGCTGGTCTATTTCAATGCTATTAATAGTGATGGAATCCGGCACAATATTCAAAAGCCCTTGCAAAACATCTCGTATATCATCATTGTAATTCAAACGCTTTTTGGCTTCTTTAATGAGTTTTAAGGTTTCATCAGTCTTAACCTGCAAGCGGCTGATTTCATGGCGGTAGAGCCTTTCTTGGATCGTCAAATCAGACGCGTTGTCTTGAGTGCTTTTAATGGCGTTGTGCATAAACCACACTAACCCCCTATCACCACAAAAGATAAAAAAATGTAAAAAACCCAAATTTTAGAAAGCTTGCTGATAAGGTATTTCGCTCTTGGCTCAATATAGCTAAAACGCATGCTTTTCATTCTCCATGCGCGCTAAAATGTTCAAGCGCTCCACTAAAGAAAAATCAAGCCTATCCACTTCTATCATCAAAGTTTCTTGCAAATGCATTAACGCTTTGTGGTGGATTTGACAGCTGTCTAAAACAACCACTTTTTCTACAAAGTCTATATCCCTAGAATGATAGACGCCACGCAATCCCTCTTGCAAGGCGTTTGCAATCAAAGGGATATTCGTCATGCCTTCAATCAAACTATAAGCGTCCTCATTTTTTTCTTTATTATCCTTACTGCTATCTAGCCCCATCGCTTCTTCAAGGCTGTCAATATCTTCTTGGATTTCACTCAAAAACAAATTCACAGCCTCATTATCCATTTCCATAGAATCCTCTTCCTTGCTCTCTATAAACTCTTCAGGTTGTTCTTCTAAAAACACGGATTTGGCTAAAAAAATCTCTTTTTTATCCGCAATCAAAAAATAAAATCTTGAACGCTCCAAAAGCAAATACAACAACGGCTTATTTTCTAAATGATCGCGCACAAAATCATAAATAAGGCTAAAAGGCGAAAACAAAAAATCCACATCCTGGATTTTAAAACGCTTGAAATCCTTTAAAAAATCCTTAGATTCCACATAAACGCAATACTTTTGATTGACTTCACAAGCATGATAATCTTGATTTTCTTGTTTGATTTGTTCAAACGCCTGTTTTTCGCATAAAACCTCTTTAGCCTTACTCATCGCGCTAAAATAAGTGTAGGGGTATTTTTGGCTATAAGTTCTGGCGATTTTTAAGGCTTGAATAGGGACTTCACCATTTTTAGTCTCCACTTTAGTCTCAAAAGTTTTAAAAAATTTCTCTTTAATGCGATCGTTTTTGATCCTTATGACTTGAGTGGATAAAAGATTGTGATCCACATTAAAAGAGATATACACTTGAGAGCAAAACCTCTCCTTAAACGCTTTTTTTAACCCTTTAAGCACCCAAACCCCTTTGAGATTCTTCAAATTCAACAGAATCCATGCGCGTCTTTAAATATTCTTTAGCCTTTGAAAGCTCCCATTCTTTAGGGATGATTACCGATTCTAGCATGTGATAATGCACTTCGCTAAAAGGCTTAGGGATTTCAAATTGATCCCAAGTGTTCAACCGCCATGCGTTTTTACAAACCACCCGACAAGCGCTAATCCCCACGCCTGATTTTTGAGCTAAAGCGATCACCCCATCCGCTATGCTGTGTCGTGGGCCTTTGGGGCCATCAGGAGTGATAGCGACATCGCAACCTTCTTTCAATCGTTTAAGCCCCTCTATCAAAACCTTAACCCCCCCTTTTTTGCTAGAGCCTCTAATGTTTTTAAAACCAAAGCTTTCAAACAAACCCGCCGCAATAGAGCCGTCAAAATGCTGGCTTGCGATCACATAAACAGAAGGTTTTTCAAGCCTTAAATACGCAAACCCGATCATGCCAAGCTCCCCATGCCAACAGCTTACAATAAAGGGTTTTTCTTTTAAATTTTGAGCTAAAAAATAGCGGTTTTTACAAGTCTTATGCAACAACCAAAGGACTCCAAACGCCAAACGAGGGACAACCTTTAAAACGATATTTTTCCTGAAAAATTTTAAGCTCAATTCTCGCCTTTAAACCCGCTCTTCATTGGTTATTTTGATTAGTTGCCTTTAATGGCCGCTATCAAGCGCCCTTTGGAATGAGAAACAATCTCCACTTTTACAAGCTCGCCCGGGTTTCTTTTTTCCTTACAAGTTACTTCAATGAATTTCCCCGTATCGCTGCGCCCTTCAAAACCCACGATTTGATCATCCATTTCACGCCTATTTTCCACCAACACCACATGCGTTTTACCCACTTCCAACTTGGCTTTTTCTTCTAAAATTTCTTTGTGCCTGTTTTGCAACCTCTCTAACCTTGAAGATGAAACCTCTAATGGCACTCTTTCTTTCCAAGCTCCCGCTTCAGTGAAAGGGCGTGGGGAATAAATAAAACTATAGAGCGTGTCAAAGCACACTTTTTCTAGCACCTCCATCGTGTCTTCAAAATCCTTATCGCTCTCATTAGGGAAGCCTACGATAATATCCGTGCTGATGCCCACTTCAGGCACTAAGGCTTTTAACCTCTCCACCCGATTTAAAAACCACTCTTTACTATAACCTCTTCGCATCATCTTTAACACCGCGCTAGATCCACTCTGTAAGGGCATGTGGATACTCTTGCACACTTTAGGGTTTTTGGCAAAGCGTTCTAAAAATGCATCATTCATGTGCAAGGGGTGAGGCGAAGTGAATCGTATCCTTTCAATGCCTGGAATTTCGCTCAATTTATCCAGTAAATCGCTAAAATCCACTTTCGCATGCTCGCTACTGAAACGCGCGCCGTAATTATTCACATTCTGCCCTAAAAGCATGAGCTCTTTAGTGCCGTTATTCGCTAATTTCTCAGCTTCTTTTAAAATCAAATCCATAGGGATAGAAATTTCTTTTCCCCTAGTGTGCGGGACGATGCAATAAGCGCATTTTTTATCGCAACCTATAGAGATGTTGAGTAACGATCGGATTTGAGCCTTTTTTTCAAAAAATTCAAACGCATACGCGCTTTCATCATAATCAATCGCCACTTCAACCGCTTTTTCTTTATGGATCACTTGAGAGATTTTAGACACATTCCTAGCCCCTAACACAAAGCTCACGCTTGGGGCTTTTTTCAAAATATCCGCTCCCATGTGGCTTGCGGTGCACCCGCAAACCCCGATTTTGGCGTTGGGTTTTTTGATTTTAGCGAATTGACCGATTTCTGAAAACAATTTCCGTTCAGGCTTTTCGCGCACGCTGCAAGTGTTGATTAAAATCAAATCCGCCATTTTAGGGTCGCTAGTCTCTTTGTAATCTAGCTTGGATAGTTCGCTTAGTAGATGCTCGCTATCCCTAGAATTCATGGCACAACCCATGGTTTCAATATAAACTTTCAATACAAGCCTTTAAATAATGTGCAATTCATAAAGAAAATCTTTTTCATCAGTGCTGACCCTCACCTCATCTAAATAAGCCGTATGGCCTTTTTCTTTGAAAAAATCCACCGCTTTGAGCATGTCTTTATGGGCGTTTGTGGGGGCAAAATAGAAAATAGAACGCTTGTCTTCACTGAATTTGCGATACAAATCCTCTAATTCCACGCTCTTAGCGTCTGATTTTCTTGTATTCTTGGCTAAAACTAATTTCATTGACTCTTTCCTTAATTGATTTAGATTTCTCATTTTAACGCATTCTGTCTTTAAAACAAATTAGATCACCCTTTTCCCCCCTAAAAACAAGCGTTCCACTTCTTTAGCATGCAATAAAAATTGCAAAACCGCTTGCTCTTTAGTGAATTTTTCATTAAAACCAAACACGCTCAAATCCGCCCTTTTGTTGGCTTCTATCTCGCCATTATTCAAAGCTAAAGCTTTAGCCCCATGCCTAGTCGCCCCTAAAAGGGCTATTTTAGCTAATTCTAATAACGGCATGTTATGGGAAAGCAAAAACGCTCTTAATTCGTCTAAAAGGCTCAGCGAAATGTTAGAACTCAAGCCATCAGTGGCCACGCTCACGCTCAAACCGGCTTCTTTAGCTCTCTCTAAATCCAACGCTTTCCCGCTCAATAGGCGGTTAGAAAAGGGGCATGTGATTAAAAAAGCGTTTTTGACTTGAGACTTGATCCTTTTTAACGCTTCTAAAGAAGCGAACTGGTTATGCACAAATAAAGTGTGCGTGTCTTCAAACATGTCAATGTAATCGTTCGCGCCCTTATAGAGCGATTTGAAATGAGACTCCTTTAAAAAATGTTGGTAAAAATTTTCAAACCACCCTTTAGAGTTTTCTACCCATTCTAATTCTTCAAACGATTCTAAAAAATGCGTAGAAAGCAGGCTTTGTGAATCTTTGGCCAATTGGATCACGCTTAAAGCCATGTCTTTTTGGACCGAATAAGGGGCATGCACAGCAAGAGCGGCTTTAAGCTTTTTGTCTTCTAAATCTTTTAACTCTTTGAATTTTGCCTCAAACGCTTTTAGTTTTTCTAAAGAATAGCTACTCCCTAGAAACTCTAAAAACACGACAGCACTCAAAGGGCTTTCTTTTAACAAATTAACTTCTATCAGGTGGTTAGAAATCGCTCCCACGCTCCCCACCCCGCTTTTTAATTGTGCGCTGATAGCGTTTTGGATAGCCCCTTGGCAATTTTCTAAAATCGCCCCCCCATTGTTTAACACGCTCCCTAACCAGCCAGAAAAGCTCCCGTAATCAAAACTCGCTTTGTTGTTGGAAAATTCAAAATGGGTGTGCGCGTTGATAAAAGCGGGCAACAGAACGGAATTTTCAAAAAACTGCGCCTTTAAATGGGGGTATTTAAGCGTTAAACTTTTATAATCGCCCACTTCAACAATCTTTTCATCAAAGACCACGCCATGATCTTCTAACACTTCGCATTTTTCATTGCATAAAAAAACTAAAGACGCTCCTATGATTTCTTGCATATATTCTCCTTAATCAATGTGGTTTGCCCTTTTAAGATCATTCTTTGAACTTCGCCATATAATTCTAAACCATAAAAGGGCGAATTTTTATTATTAACTCTTGTTTGAGCGTTCAAATCCACAATCATGAGATTGGCCAATTGATTTTCTTTAACCTCGCCTGCATTGAGTTTTAAAAATCTCGCTTGATTGGTCGCCATGACTTTAATGAGCTGTTGGAAGCTGATAACCTTTTTTTGAACTAAAAAAGTATAAGCCACGCTAAAAGCGTCCTCTATGCTCTCACACCCAAAAGCGCTTTCTTCAAAAAGCTCTGCGTTAGAATTTTTAAAGACATGAAGGCTTGTGAGCATGGTAATTTCATCATTCTTTAGGGCTTCTTTTAGGGCGTTTTGGCTTTCTTTATCCCTTAAAGGAGGGGCGATTTTAAATCTGGGTTCATAATCTTCATACACGCTCTCATCTAAGATCAAATGGCTTAAGGGCGTTTGGGCTTGTAATTTCGCTCCTAAATCATTAAAGGCTTTGATGAGTTTGAGCGTGGCGGTGCTACTTACTTTATCTAAAAGCATGGGGATTTGTAACGCTCTAGAAACTTCCATGAAACGCACCAAGCGCGTGTTTTCAAACGCATTTTCTACAAAATTTTGCCCCAATTCATAGGCTAATTCCCCACTATTTAGGGCTTCAAAAGAATTTTCTAAAGAGACTAAAAGAGGCAAGTTGTAGGATTTGGCGTAGTGGCTGATGAGTTCTAAAAAAGCGTCAGATGGCGCGATTAAAATTTCCCCCCCTTTGTTTTTAAGCGTGGCGATGTCGGCTAGTTGGTTGTTTTTAATTGCCATAATATTTTTAATGCCACTTTTGTCGCAATTAAAAACATTGAGTAACCCTACCCCCCTTTAAAAGCCTTTTGTTTCAAATTTTCATAACCCTCCAAACCAGTAACGCTCAAATCAATGAAGCTTGGCAGCACGAACAAATTGCCGCACTCAATCACTTCTTCATTATTAATAGGGCTTAAGTTTTCTTCAATCTCTATAATGAGGGAATCTTTTAAGCGGATATCCGCTCTTTTTAAAACCTCACCATCATAAAACGAAGCGTTTTTTAACAGCATCAAACCCTCCTATTTTTGCAAGAAGTTAGTCAGGCTTTCTAAAGAATTTGTCATGATCAATATTCCCATTAAAATAAGCACCAACCCTGAAACGATTTCAATCGTGCGGTTGTATTTCTTTAAGGATTTTAAAAACAAAAGCGCTCTTTCTAGCATTAAAGCCACTAATAAAAAAGGGATCGCCAAGCCCATTACAAACACCACCATAAGGATTAGACCATAAGCGTCCTTACTCGCGCTCATGATCACAATAGAAGTGAATATCGGCCCGATGCATGGCGTCCAGCCCAAAGCGAAACTCATGCCCAAAAGAAAGGGGTAAAAGCGCTGCATGCTATTAGATTTGCTCGCTAAACGAACGCTTTGAGTTTTATACAAAAATGAAAAACGAAACACGCCTAAAAAATGCAAACCAAAAAGGATCACAATCCCCCCAGCGATATAATTCACCCAGGAAAACGAAAAGCTATGGATAAGCTTGGCCATAGACATGCCCACGCCCAAAAACACGAGCGAAAACCCCACCACAAACATCAAGGATTTTAAAAAAACCGAAACCCTTTTAGCCTTACCATCTTTAATATCCTCTAAAGAAATTTGAGAAATATAAGACATATACGCCGGGATTAAAGGCAACACGCAAGGGCTTAAAAAAGTTAAAATCCCAGCTAAAAGCGAAGTTAAAAGAGGCGCTGTGTCAAAGAGATTAACAAGCGTGTTATCAAACATCATTCAATCCTTTTTTAAAAATAACCATTTCTTATCTTTTTTAGGATAACCAAACCTCACTTAATCTTAGGCACAATCTCGTTATTTTCTACCACAAACGCCACGCTGTCATTCTCTTTAACTTTATCCTCTAAAATGAGTTCAGCGAGCTTGTCTTCTACCATTTCATAGAGCGCGCGTTTTAGGGGTCTAGCGCCATAAAATCTGTCAAATCCCGCTTCAGCGATCAATTCTTTTGCTTTTTCGTCTAGGGTTATATTAATGCCCCTTTCAAGCGCTTTTTTTTGAATGTTTTCAAAGAGTATCCCCACGATATTAATGACAGCATGGCTATCTAGGGCGTTAAAGGAGATGATTTCATCTAAGCGGTTTAAAAATTCCGGCTTGAAGAATTGCCTCAAGCTCTCTTTAATCGCTTTTTGTTTATCGGCTTCACTCAAATCTTCTTCCAAAAGCGCGCCGCTAGCCACATTGCTGGTTAAAATCAAAATCGTGTTTTTGAAATCCACCCTCACGCCCTTACTATCGGTTAAATGCCCTTCATCTAAAACCTGCAACAAGAGGTTAAACACATCTGGATGGGCTTTTTCCACTTCATCTAACAACACCACGCTATAAGGCTTTCTGCGCACCGCTTCGGTCAATTGCCCGCCTTCTTCATAGCCCACATACCCAGGAGCGGCCCCAATAAGACGGCTTATGGCATGCTTTTCCATATATTCGCTCATGTCAATTCTTATCAGATTTTTATCGCTATCAAACAAGAATTGCGCCAAAGCTTTAGCGCTCTCGGTTTTACCCACGCCTGTTGGCCCTAAAAAGAGGAAACTCCCTATGGGCTTGTTGCTATCGCTAAGCCCAGCCTTATTCCTTTTAATCGCTTTAGCGATCGCTTTGATTGCTTTTTCTTGCCCAACCACCCTTTTTTGCAATTCGCTTTCAATGTTTAAAACCCTATTTTTTTCGCTTTGGAGCATTTTTTGGACCGGGATGTGCGTCCATTGGCTCACGATCTCAGCGATGTTGTTTTCGGTTAAAGCGTTTTGCAACAACGCCCCGTTTTGCTGCATCGCTTCCCATTTATGCTGCAATTCTTTTTCTTTCTTTTCCTTTTCAGGGATTTTAGAGTATTCAATTTCAGCCGCTTGCTGGTAATCCCCATTGCGCTTAAACCTTTCAGCCTCTTTTTTCAAGCCCTCCATTTCCATTTTCAAGCGTGAAATTTCTTTGAACACTTCTTTTTCGTTTTCAAATTGCGCTTCTAATTGGATTTTTTCCTCTTTCAAATCGCTCAATTCTTTAAGGATTTCTTGCATGCGTTTGGCATTGCTCTCTTTTTTTTCCATTTCAAGGGCTTGTTTTTCCATTTCTAGTCTTTGAATGGAGCGCTTCACGCTAGAGAGTTTGGCCGGCTCTGATTCCATTTGCATTTTTAATTGAGCCGCACCCTCATCAATCAAATCAATCGCTTTATCGGGTAAAAACCTATCGGTGATATAACGGCTAGAGAGTTTAGCGCTCGCTATGAGCGCGGAGTCGTTGATGGTGATATTATGGTGCGTTTCTAAAGTTTCTTTCAACCCCCTTAAAATCTGTAAAGCTTCATTGATGCTAGGCTCATTGAGTAAAATGGGTTGGAAACGCCTTTGCAATGCCATGTCTTTTTCAAAATACTTGCGGTATTCTTTTAAAGTGGTCGCTCCAATCGTGTGCAATTCCCCCCTAGCGAGCGCAGGTTTTAAAATGTTAGCCGCATCCATGCCCCCTCACTAGCCCCAGCCCCTACAATCGTGTGGATTTCATCAATGAATAAAATCACATTCGCGCTTTTTTTAACTTCTTCAATCACCTTTTTTAAGCGTTCTTCAAACTCGCCTCTGTATTTCGCCCCAGCCACCAACAAGCTCAAATCTAAAGCGATGACTCGTTTGTTTAAAAGCGTTTTAGGCACTTCCTTATTCACAATGCGTTGGGCTAGCCCTTCCACAACAGCCGTTTTCCCCACTCCAGGCTCACCTAGTAAAATAGGGTTATTTTTTGTTTTTCTTATCAAAATTTGCATCATGCGAATGATTTCTTCATCTCTTCCGATCACGGGATCCAGCTTATTTTCTAAGGCTTTTTGCGTCAAATCAATGCCAAATTTTTCTAAACTTTCCAAATTGGAATCGTCGTTTTTATTTTGGATAGTCGCGCCTTTTCTCAAAGATTCTAAAGTTTTTTGCAATTCCTTAGTGTCTAAATAAGGCTTTAAAACGCTTTCAAAAAGGCTCATGTTCGCCAAAAGATACACATCGGTAGCGATGAAAGAATCGCCCGTTTTAGCCATCAAACCTTGAGCGTTTTCTAAACTTTGGATTAGAGCTTGGTTTAATTGGATATTTTGCTTGCTGATTTGTGAGACTTTAGCGAACTTATTCAGCTCGCTTTGAACGCTAAGTTTTAAAGCTTCAATATCCACAGGCATTTTTTGTAAGGCTTGAAGGAGAATGCCTTGGGAGTTATTGAGCATGGCAAAAAGCATGTGCAAGGGCGTTACTTCAGCGTTTTTGTGGTGTAAGGCTAAAGCGAGCGCGCTGTCTAAAGTCTCATGCAATTGGTCAGTCATTTTTTCAAATAAATTCATTATCAATCCTTTTTGAGTTTTAAAATTTTTACTATTTTACACTATTTTAACCCTCAAAGGTTTTTAAAACGCTCACACTAATGACAAACTCTCTAAAATACGCTTTTTAGACAACTCGCAATATTCTTTTTCAATCTCTAAACCCACGCTAAAACGCCCTAAAGCGTTCGCCTCTAAAATAGTCGTGCCAGATCCGCTAAAAGGATCAAAAATCGTGTCTTCTAAAAAAGAAAACAATTTAATGCAACGCCTGGGTAATTCCCTTGGGAATGGGGCTGGGTGTTTTAAGCGCTTTTTGGATTCGCCGCTAAAACTCCATAGCCCGTTCGTGTAGAGTAAAAATTCCTCTTTACTCATCGTAGAAGTTTGTTTTTGGCGTTTGTATTCGTTTTTATAAAAAACAACGATCAACTCCACAGGAGCGATCGCATAAGGCACGCTAGCTTGCAGCCAACTCCCCCAAGCGGTGCGTCTTGAGATATTGCTTTCATTCCAAATGATCGTATTTTGGTATTTCCAACCGCATTCTTTAGCCACTATAGTAATATCAGCCCCCAAACTTTGCTTGCCATGTTTATTCGTATCTAAAGGGACATTCAAGCACAATCTCGCCTGTTCCTTACCCCAAAAATAACAATTTTTAAGCCAATTTTTACACCAATTCAAATAATCATCATAAGCCCTAAAATCATCACTCCCTTGATACTCAATACTCAAATTATAGGGCGGTGAAGTGATGCATAAATCATAAAAACCTTTTTCAAAAGTCTCTAAAACGCTCGCATCGCCATGATATAAATCCAATTTTTCTAAACTAAAATAAGGTTTCATAAAAGCCTTTTTAAATCTTCTAATAAATTCTCTATGCCCTTAATTTTAGGGCTTTGATCAAAACCGCTTTTGGCTAAATAGAGGCCGTCTCATTCATGCTCCATAACGATCCTAGCCTTTTTAGGCTTGTCTTTAAAGCTGATTTCATCATCGTTATCCGGTGTTATCATAAAGACTTTAATGTGAGAAGTTATGGGCGATTGTAAGAGTTTTAATTTCCAATAAGGCGTTTCTGTAAAACGCTCTCTAAACGAATTTTTTACCGATAAAATCGCTAGAATTTTGATACTATCCTTGTTGGTTTGATAAAGAATAATATCTCCATCAGGCAAAACGCTATACTCTCCAAAATGCACCAATAAAGCCCGTTTGACTTTATCTAATTCGCCATTAATGCACTTAGCCCTTAAGGTTTTATCGTTCGTCATTTTGACATTGTTTTTAATACAGAAATCTTTTAATAAAAGTTCTATGATTTTTTCTAACGCTCTTCCAACCGCGCTGACAAAGCCTTGTCTGGCCAAAATACTGGCCTCTTCCTTGCTTTTATTTCGCTTCATATAATCGCTAATCTTACTATTCAAAAAGCGTTCTTTTTCTTGCGCGTAAAAAACCTGTAAAAACTTGTAAGGCTCAGGGTGTTCTCTCATAAAATCTTTAAAACGCTCTAAAATAATATCGGCTAAACTCAATCCAAACACCTTAATCAATAGGAATCCATCAAATTATAATACAAAACTTTTTGATAATGGCTGGTGTTTTAAAATCCCTTTGGCTCTATATAAGGGATTAAGGGGAAGAGTTATTTCAAAATACCCTCTATCCTCTTAAGAGTTTTGCCATAGAATAAGTCTAAAACGATAAAACAAAGTTTTAAGAAGCAAATTTTTTTAAAAACAAACACCAATATTCACTAACCGCACTAATCGCTTAAAGTCATAAGTCTTGATAGTGATTTTCAAACCCCTACACCCTATCCACGCTCAAAATTTCAGCGCTCGCTCTGGCTTTTTCATTGTTTAATTCAATTTTATCGCCCGCTTTTAATGCCTCTAATTCTATCGCTTGATGGTTTTTGCTCACAAACGCCCCGAATTGGGGCAGTTTCAAATTGGCGTAAGCGAGTTTGAGGGCGTTTTCTAGCCTGTTTAAGCGCTCTGTTTTAGTTTGTAAAAAAGGGCTTGTGGATAGTTGGGTAGAGATTTTTTCTAAAAGCGTTTTTTTAAAGCGTAAAAATTCTAAGGTTTTATTTTCTAAAGCGATTGTTAATTTCTCTAGTTTTAAGGTGTTTAAATGGTGCTTGTTTTCAAAACTCAATCGTTTTAAAGAGGCCGCTAAATGCTCTAAATGCGCCTTTTTTTGATGGAGTAAAATCTTAAAAGAGCGGTGCAATTTCACATTAAACCCATCAAGTCTTTGCAACCATTCATCGCTATTAGGGAGCAAAATTTCCATCGCGTTTGAAGGCGTAGAAGCCCTTAAATCCGCCACCAAATCGCTCAATAAAAAATCGCTCTCATGCCCAATAGCTGACATGCTGAAAGTTTTAGCGAAATGCAATGCGTCAGCGATTTTTTCATCATTGAAAGAATACAAATCCTCCATGCTCCCTCCACCCCTAGCCACTACAATCGCATCAAAAGCGTTTTTTGTGTCATGAAAACTATCCGCATAAGCGATGCTCTCCACCACGCTTTGAACGCACCCTTCCCCTTGCATTAAGGTATTGATACAGACTAATTCGCATATCAGCCATCGTTTGGAAGCGATCTTTTGCATGTCCGCCCAAGCGGCTGAATTTTGAGAAGTGATGACTGCCACTCGTTTAGGAAAATGCGGTTTGGGTAATTTATTGGCTTCATCAAAATAGCCTTTAAGGCGTAATTTTTCTTTCAATTGCTCTAAAGCTAAAGTTAATGAACCTATCTCTTTAGGCTCTATTTCAAAGCAATTGATTTGATAATCCCCCCTTGGAACATACACGCTAATGCCCCCAAAAACAACCACTTCCTGCCCTTCTTTTAAAGCGAATTTAAGCCTATTAGCGTTCCCTTTAAACAGCACGCATCTGATGACTGACTGGCTGTCTTTGAGCGAAAAATACGCATGACCGCTCACCTTATGGATAGTCAAATTACTCACTTCCCCTTGAACCCTAACTTGCAAAAAAGTCGCTTCTAAAAGGGCTTTGATTTGCACATTGATTTCGCTCACGCTCAATACATGCACCAACTCCCCCTTTTATAGTAAACGAGTGAGGTCATTGAAAAGCCCTAAAAACATGATAAAAACCAAAAACCCCACACCCGCTAGCCACAACGCATTTTGCATGGGCGTTGGCAAAGCGATATGAAAAATATTTTTAAAAACGACCCCTAGCATTTGCGCCCCATCTAAGGCGGGGATGGGTAGTAAGTTTAAAATCCCTAAATTGATAGACAAAAACGCCCCAAACAACAAAAGCATGCTCACGCTATTGGCATGGCTTAACGCCCCCACAATGCCTATTACCCCACTCAATTCCTTAACTGAAGCGCTCCCCATAATCAAACGCTTTAAAGAATCCACGATCAAAACAACGCCCTCTTTAAACCGACTCAAGGCCTGCTTGAACGCCTGAATTAAGGAATAAGAGACAACGCCCATTTTTTGCATGTCCGGTTTAATGCCTATCGCTTTGTATTTGATGATTTCATTAGGATCATTAGATTCGTTTATTACCGCCACGATTTTAGGGGTCAGTCGTTTTTCTAAAATCTGATGGTTTCGCTCTATTTCTAAAACCAACTCGCCTTGAGAACGCGCCACTACGCTTCTAATCTCTCTAAAACTCGCTATTTTTTGATGGTTGATAGAAAGGATTTTATCCCCCTTTAACAGCCCGGCCTCTAGTGCGTTTTTTTCTAAACCGCCAATGATTGACAGTAAGACTTTTTCCCCGCTCAATGCCAGAAAAAAATACACTAAAATCGCAAAAAGAAAATTAAAAAACGCCCCCCCAAACAATATCCATAGCTTTTGGAAAGGGCTTTTTTGCGCGTAGCTATCATCCGCTTGATTAATTTCATTTTCTTCATTTTCTTCATTTTCTTCTTTATCCATGCCCTTTAATTTCACATAGCCCCCAAGCGGGATCAAAGACAAAGCGAATTGCGTGCCAAAAAGCTTAAAAAAACAGAGTTTTTTACCAAAACCAATGCTAAAGACTTCTACCTTCACCCCACAAATCCTAGCGATAGTGAAATGCCCTAATTCATGGACAAAGATTAAAAACGCCAGCGTTAAAATTGCTACAATGAACATCATACCCCTGCAGGCTCTTTGGTGTTAGGATCTTTTAGGGTTGGCTCTTTTAAAGGCATGGGCGCTATGGGGGCGTGGGTGCTGTGATTTTTTGGCTTTCTTTATTTTCTTTTGGGGGTTTTTGCCACAACTCTGTCAAAGCCGCCGCTTTTTTAGGATCCATTTTGGCTAGAATTTTGCCTAATTCTTGAGGTTTTAGCGCCATTAAAATTTCTAAGGCGTTTTGAGTGGGTAAATTTTCTAAAATCAGAGCCGATTTAGAATCTTTCATTTTAGAATAAGTCTCGCCAATCTTGCTGTCTTTAGCCTGCTTGATTTCTCTTAAAATGCCTTCGTTTTCTTCTATCAAATTTTTAAGGCGTTTTTTTTCTTCCGTTTGTAAGGTTTTAAAGGCTTCTTCTTTAGCGGCTAAATTTTTCAGTTTTTCTTCCACTTCTTTTTCTTTTTGGTTTAACAGATCGTTTTTTTCATCTAAAAGGCGGGCGTTTTCGGTTTGCAAGATCCTTAAAGACTGCTCTTTTTCGCTCAATTGGCGCAAATCGTCTTTCAATTCGGCTTTTTTAGATTCAAAAATCGCAGAGCATTGCAACAATTCTTGCGCGGCTTCTTCGCTAAAGAGCGCTTGTAAAATCAAGCCCATTAACAAGATCTTACGCATGCAAGCCCCCTTTTTGCCAGTGTAAAATCATGGCGTTTTCATCTAAAAGGGCCTGCTCTTTTTTTTCCAAAATTTCCTTTTCTTTTTGTTTTTCGTTTTCTAAAATGATTTTAGCTTTTTCTAATTCCTGGTTAGCCAAAAAATAATCTTTTTCTAAAATTTTTAAATCCTTAGTTAAATCCTCGCCCTCTTGTTGGTAATGTTCTATCTCCAATCTTAAAGCGCTTTTTAATTGCTGGGTTTGTAAAAAAAGGCTCATTCCCCCCAATTCAGGGTTTTTAAACGCGCTTAGTTGGGCTTGTTTGTCCAAAATTTCTCGCTCCTTTTGTTGCAACTCTAAACGCTTGCTTTCAAGCTTTTGCTCTATTTTTTCTAACGCAAGGGTTTTTAATTGCACCAATACAGAAGCGAATTTTTTCATAGAAAAATCGTGTCTTCTCTTTCAGGGCTTGTAGAAATAAGGCCAATTTTCACCCCCACTTCTTTTTCAATAAAACGGATATACTCTCTAGCGTTTGGCTCTAAATCGTCTAATTTTCTCACGCCCGCGCTTTTTTCCCAACCCTTAAAAGTTTGATAAATAGGCGCACAATCTTTCAAATCGCTAGGGAAAGCCTCCAATCTTTCGCCCTTTCTTTCATAAGCCACGCACACCTTAATCGCATCAATCCCGTCTAAAACATCTAATTTCATTAAAGCTAATTGCGTGCAACCATTCAAAGCGCAAGCGTATTTTAAAGCCACCAAATCCAGCCACCCGCAACGCCTTGGGCGCTTGGTTGTCGTGCCAAACTCCGCACCCTTAGTCCTTAAATGATCGCCCATGGGTGTAGTGTCTTCGCTAGGAAAAGGCCCATTACCCACACGAGTGGAGTAGGCTTTTGTGATACCTATGACTTCATTGATCGCTTTAGGGTTTAAGCCGGTGCTCACACAAGCGCTAGCGCTCGTGGTGTTAGAGCTTGTTACAAAAGGGTAAGTCCCTAAATCAATGTCTAAAAGCGTGCCTTGCGCCCCTTCTAATAGGATTTTTTCACCCTTTTGGTTCGCTTCTATCAGCATGCTTGTCGTGTCTTTGATAAAGGGGCAAATTTTTTTAGCATAAGTTTTAAAATACTCCCTCAAATCTTTTTCGTAATCCTCGCCCAAACCATACGCTTCTTTAAAAAGCTCAATGGCTTTGAAATGAGCGTTTAGCTTTTCTTCTAAGATTTTATCATCTAATAAATCCCCCATTCTTATCCCGCTCCTGGCCATTTTATCCTCATAACAAGGGCCTATGCCTTTTTTAGTCGTGCCGATGTTTTGAGACTTTTCTTTAAAAGCGTCTTTTTTGGCATGATAGGGCAAGATCACATGGGCTCTGTCGCTGATAAACAAACGATTTTCTAAATCCTCAAACGCGCTGATTTCTTCGCACAAATCCTTAACGCTCACGACCACCGCGCTAGAAATGATGTTCTTGCATTTGGGGTATAAAACCCCTGAGGGCATTAAATGTAAAGAATGCTTAACCCCCTTATGCACAATGGTATGCCCGGCATTGTGCCCGCCTTGATAACGCACCACAAAGTCATAATCTTTAGCGATCCTATCCACAATTTTTCCCTTCCCCTCATCTCCCCACTGGATCCCCACAACGACATCTGCCATAAAATATTATCCTTAAAACAAAGTAGATTGGATGGTTTAAAAGCTTGTTAGAATACCAAAAAAAAGTAAAAAGCCTCTTTATAAGCCCTAAAAAGAGCTTAAAAACCTATCGTGTAATTGATATAGAACGCATACAAACGCCTGTAATCCACATCAGCCCCATTGGCCCTCAAATACCTTTGATTGATAGCCGGGATTTTCACGCCAAATTCCATACCATGCTGAATGCTTTGAGACGCACTCAAAAACCGGCGGTGCATGGTGCTGGCAAAATGAGCCCTTAAGCCCAAATTAAATAAAAATTGGAAATTCGTGGGAGTGGGGTATTCTTTAAACGAGTTTTCAATTTGACCTCTTAAAGAGCTATCCCAAGTGTTACCCGCTATTTGAATGCCTCCAAACACCCCCACATTCAAGGACTGATCGCTAAAAACCCTTCTAAAGATATTCCATAAAAAGTCCGTGCCAGCGCCATAAGTAAAGATATTCGCCTTAACAGCGCTGCTAAGACTGCCCAATTGCGTAAAGCCATAATCAAAGAAAGCGTAATACCGTAAGCCTATATTCCTCTTGTTCCCAAAAAATTGCTTATAGCCCATTTGAATACCAAAGCCATTAATAACCCCATGCTGAGAGCTTTTGCCTGGCCCAAATTGGGGTAGGTATGGCTCATCGTAATTATTTAGCATTCCTCCTAGCTGTTTTAGATTCTCTTGGTAAGTAGCGATTCGATCCGAGATGGTTTTCACATCCTTTTGAAGCATGGCCCCTGCACCACCGCTCTTATTCAAGCTTTCTGCGATCTGGCTTAGCTTTGCTGAAGAAGTGTCATTAAAAAGCTGCATTTGGGCTAAAAGCCCTTTTAAAAACACCGAATTACTATCTAAATTCACTCTCGTGAGCGCATTTAAAAGCGCCACGCTTTCCGTGGCTAAGAGACTGAATTCGCTTTGAGAGCCATAAAGAACTTTTATAATCCCCACGTATTCAGGAACGACTCCATTATTGCTGCCATTATTACTATTATTAACCAAATTATACAGCACATTACTCAAATACACTTGCAAGGCTTGAACGCTATAAGCGTTTTTATTCGTTTCAAAGCGTCGCTCAATTTGGGGGAGTATTTTTTTAAACTGGGTTAATTCTGCGTTGTTGTTGCCAACAGTTGCATTAGTATTGACAATTTGATTGCCTATCCCTAAAAGAGCGTCCATGGTCGTGTTTGTCGCTAAGGTTAAAAGCCCGTTACCCCCTGCCATACCCACGCCCACTTGGCGGAAATCATCAATGACATTATTCCTTAGGGTGCTGCCTTTGTTATTGATATTTTGTTGCGCACCGCCGATTTGATAGCCCACTCCCATGTAAAAGCCATCGTCTTCAGCTAACGCCATGCTTAAGGGAAGGCTAAAAAGCAGAGCGGTTTTTAAAAGCCCTTTTTTGAGCGCTTGGTATTGACCTTTTTTCATTCTTGTATTCTTTATCTCTTTTGTATTGGTGTTTTTCATCAATAGCCTTCCTTAAAAACCGACTGAATAGCCCACATAGAAGCTAAAATTCCTCATATAGCTTGCGCTTGAGCCTTGGGTTGCAAAATATTTATGAGCGATAACAGGGATTTTCACCCCAAATTCTATCCCTTGGTCTAACCTGTGCTTATTGAAATTGGTTTTTGCAAAGTTGGTGCGCACGCCCAAATCAAACAAAAACTGGAACGAACTGGACTTGACATCAGGCCTTTGCCCGCTCAATAGGTTCGTTACATTCGTGCTCCAAGTTTGCCCTGCGATTTGAGCGCCAAAGAAAAGGCCGATTGTAGTCCTTTCCCTCCTTCTAGAGCGTTCATACACATTGTATAAAAAATCCGTTCCTACCCCATAAGTAACAAGATTCGCTCCCACTTTTAAATTCGTATCGCCAAAATTCGTATAGCCATAATCCAAAAACCCGTAATACCTTAAGCCGATATTTTTCTTATGGGTGAAAAATTGTTTATAGCCCATCTTAGCCCCAAAGCCGTTCATGCTCGCTGACTGGTAATCTTTGAGCGAAAAGAGGTTAGGGATATAAGAAATCTTATAAAGAGAACTAGCCGAAGATTCAAACTGACCTAATACCGCATTAATGATGTTTATGGTTCTGTCTAGCCCTTTCTTATAAATAAGCTGACTCCCAGTAAAACAAGACGATGCACCGCTGCAGATATTTTTTTCAATAAAACTCCCTAACCCCAAAGTCTCACGATCCAAAGAAATCCCGCTCTTAATCAAAGCATTCAGCTCGCTAACCGTAGAATTAGCCCCTATCAAGCCCGTTTGCGAAGAAAAATTTTGCATGCCTGTGGCAATATCGCCCACACTCACGCCATTATACGCTCCATTAGTCCCGTCCGCACCTAAAAGCATGACTTTCATGATGTTTTCGTATAGCTGTCCGTTATTGTTTTGTTGGATTTTGCTCAAATCCACCTGCCCTAAAGCTAAAACAATATTTTGAGCCACCAAGAGCATGCTATCAGTGATACCGATTTGTTCTTTCCCTACATCCACCACCAAAGGCTTAATGACACCTTCTGAAGCGTATTGTTGGGATAGATCTAATAGTTTTCCTAAAATCCCTAGAGATTGCTCTAAATTGACTAAGGCTGGGTTTGGTGTGCTTTGTCCGTTTGGCTGTGATGGTTGCGCATTGTTTTTCAGGCTTTCACTCAAAAGAACTTTTGTTTTATTCCCTAAAATATCCAAGTAGTAGGATAAGGGGATAGCAGAAGTTTGCAATCTCACAGCCCCATCTCTAATCAATTGCTTTAATTCTTGCGCTTGGGTAAAGCCTGGATTTTTCAATTCCTGTCTGGCCAAACTCGTCTGGTAATCTATGACAAAAAACGCCCCATCTTCTTCAGCGTCACACAAAGACATGCCCGCTAGTAAGGAAAGAGCGATCGTTTTTTTAAAGGAGTGGTTTTTCAAAAATATCCTTTTTGCTTTGATAAGTGATTTTACTTAATCCATAAAAGAAACTTTCTAATTTTAAGATAATCATTCTTAATTTGCTATTAAGTGTTTCAAAAAAGCATCAAATTGACATCTTTTAAGCAAAATGTTATAATGATCGCTTAATTTTATTTGGGGTGTTAGCTCAGTTGGGAGAGCGCAACGCTGGCAGCGTTGAGGTCAGGGGTTCGAACCCCCTACACTCCACCATTATTACGCTTATTCTCTTTCTTTAATGGATCAAACCCATTTTCTTGCTAGTATTACCCATAATTAATTATAATCTTAGGAATTGTTTTTCATCAAGGGAGTTTGAGCGTGAGCAGTTTGTTTAAAATGCGTATTCTGAGTTTCAAAAAGAATAAGCGGGCGGTGTTTTCACTCTATCTTTTTATCGCTTTATTAGCGCTTTCTCTTTTAGCCCCCTTGTGGGTGAATGATCGCCCCTTATTCATCTATAAAGATCATAAGGCGTATTTCCCTATGTTTAAAAACTATGCGGAAGTGGAGTTTGGAGGCGATTTTTTCACCCCTACGGACTATAACGATCCTTATGTGCAAAACACGCTTTTAAAAGACGCTTTCATCATCCATGCGCTCATCCCTTATAGCTACGATACGATCATTATGGATTTAGACTCGCCTGCCCCCACCCCCCCAAGCTTCAAACACCTTTTAGGCACAGACGATCAAGCCAGAGATGTGTTAGCCAGGCTGGTTTATGGCTATCGGGTTTCGTTAGTGTTTGGGATTTTACTCACCCTTTTTAGCGTTCTTATTGGCGTGAGTTTGGGAGCGTTTCAAGGGTATTATGGAGGGTTAGTGGATTTATTGGGGCAAAGGCTGAGCGAGATTTGGAGTGCGATCCCCATGCTTTTTTTACTCATTGTGATTTCTAGCGCGTTTAATTCTAATTTTTGGATCATTTTATTTTTAGTCTTGCTCTTTAGCTGGATGGGGCTTTCTCAAGTCGTGCGCACGGAGTTTTTAAAAGCAAGAAACATGGACTACACCAAAGCCGCTAGAGCGCTTGGGGTGAATGATTTAAAAATCATTTTCTACCATGTTTTACCCAACGCTTTAGTGGCAACGATCACTTATGTGCCGTTTTTAATGGCGGCTAGCATTTCCACTTTAGTGTCTTTGGATTTCTTGGGTTTTGGCACGCCTATAGGGAGCGCGAGTTTGGGCGAATTGGTCAATCAAGGTAAGGATAACCTCACCACGCCCCATTTAGCCATCGTTGCGTTTGTAGCCATTAGCTTGTTGCTTTCTGTTTTGGTGTTCATTGGCGAAGGGGTGCGCGATGCTTTCAACGCTAACATGCTCAAATAAGGGGGTTACATGCTAGAAATCAAAAACTTGAACTGCGTTTTAAACGCGCATTTTTCGCTCCAAAACATCAATATTTCGTTAAATCCTAGCGAAAGGGTGGCAATCGTGGGCGAGAGCGGGAGCGGGAAAAGCTCTATCGCTAATATCATCATGCGTTTAAACCCCAGATTCAAACCCCATAATGGCGAAGTGCTGTTTGAAACAACCAACCTTTTAAAAGAAAGCGAAGAATTTATGCAGCATTTAAGGGGAAATATTATCGCTTACATCGCTCAAGACCCCCTATCCAGCCTAAACCCCTTGCATAAAATCGGCAAGCAAATGAATGAAGCCTATTTTTTACACCATAAAAACGCTTCTCAAACGCTCCTTAAAGAAAAAGTTTTAAACGCCATGAAACAAGTCCAATTAGACGAAAAATTTTTGGATCGTTACCCTTATGAATTGAGCGGAGGGCAACGCCAAAGGGTGTGTATCGCTATGGGCATTATTAATGCACCCAAACTGCTCATTTGCGATGAGCCTACCACCGCGCTAGATGCGCAAATCCAAAACCAGATTTTAGACTTACTCAAGCAATTGAGCGTGGAAAAAAACATCGCCCTTTTGTTCATTAGCCATGATTTAAAAGCGGTCAAACGCTTGGCTGATAGGGTTTATGTGCTAAAAAAAGGCGAAATAGTAGAAACCAATTCCACTAAAGATCTTTTTAATGACCCCAAGCACGAATATTCAAAACTCTTGATTCAAGCTTCAAACTTGCCCGCTAAAAATTTAAAAGCACTAGATGAAACGCTTTTAGAAGTGAAGGATTTTAGCGTTTATTACTTGCAAAAACGCTTTTTTAGGCCTTCTTTAAAAAAACCCCTTATCGCATCAGTCAATTTTTCCCTCAAAGCCAAAGAAAACATCGGCATCATTGGCGAAAGCGGGAGCGGGAAAAGCTCTTTAGCGTTAGGGCTTTTAAAACTCGCTTTAAATAGCGGGGAAGAAAAGATTTTAGGCCAAAGCGTGGGGCCTTTAAATTCTAAGGCGTTCAAACCCTACCGCAAGATCTTGCAAATGGTGTTTCAAGATCCTTACGCTTCATTAAACCCTCGCTTAAGCATTCAAAGCATTTTAATAGAAGCTCTGCGCTTTGCTTACCCTAAGGCTTCACAACAAGAATGGCATCATTTAGCTGAACTTTGCTTAGAAGAAGTGTGCCTGAATTCTGAATTGCTTAACTTTTACGCTTATGAACTCAGTGGAGGGGAACGCCAAAGAGTGGCGATCGCTAGAGCGATTGCTTTAAAACCTAAAATCATTCTTTTAGATGAGCCCACTTCTGCTTTAGATAAAAGCATTCAAAAAAGCGTGTTGGAATTATTGTTGGATTTACAAGAAAAGCAAGATTTGAGCTATTTGTTTATCAGCCATGATTTAGATGTGATCAAAGCGTTTTGCGATAAGGTGTTAGTGATAAGTGAGGGGAAAGTCGTAGAAATGGGCGCTATTAAAGAGGTGTTTGACAACCCTAAGCACGCTTATACGAAGCGTTTGTTGGAATCCAGGCTTTAAAGCTTTATTTTAAAATTCATGCCTTTAAGCGTTTTTAATCGCTTTTTAATGAATGTTATCTTGGGTGTTATCTTTTAGTTTTCTACAAACAAAACAAAGAAACTTGATAAGGGGTCGTTTTTGAATAAGGGTAGTTATCAATGAAAAATGAAAAGACCTTGGATTCTTTGGGCAAAATCTTTTCTTTAAAGGTTTTTTCATAGCTTTTTTTGACAAACCATTTAAACGCATGCTCTTCTACAAAATTGTGAGGGTTTTTAAGCACTTCTAGGCGTAAAACGCATTTGTTTAGAGTAAATTTGGAATTGTTTTTGACTCCCACTTGCAAAGAAAAGGCGTTGCTATAACTTAAAGGGTTAGCGTGTAAGATGCGTGTTTCTATGGGGTAAATCGTTTGAGTGAGTAAAACATTCAAAACAAAAGGCATGCTTAAAAACGCGCCCAAAAAAGCTGCTGTTGCTATATAGCTAGCTAAGCGGTTTCTTAAAAGCAGAGCCAAAAGGAGCAAAACCGCACAAAAAAGGATTAAAACGCTCGCTATTAAAACGCTGATTAAAGTCGCCTGGCTTAAAAATCCCTTAAAAGACTCCAAAAAAGCTTGGATAAAGGCAAGAGACGCCATGCGTTTTTAAGGCTCTTTACTCTCGGCAATACTAGATTTAACCTTGCTTTTAGTGTCAATCCAAATGTTAGGCACAGCCCCGCCTGGAGTGAGCATGATTTGAGCGTTGTTATTCGTTTTTAACGCTTCATTAAACTGGCCTTGAACTTCAATTTGGCGCAGCCTTAAAAGCTTGTCGCTCAAGCTTTGCGAAATGCTTAAATTAGCTTGAGATTTCGCCTTAGCTTCAATCACGATCGCATCCGCCACGCCCTGAGCCTTAATCCTGTTAGCGTCCGCTTCCCCTTTAGCCAGAGCGGCTTGTTTTTGAGCTTCTTGCTTGGAGCGCTCCACCTCGTATTTTACTCTTTCTGATTCTTGGCGCGCGATTTGGACTTTTTCAATTTGCTCTTTGATCTTAGCGGGCAAGACGATTTCTCTCAATTGGATAGAGCTTAATTCCACAGGGGTGTTGGGGAGCTTAGAAACTTCTTTATTGATACCGCTATTAATCAAAGCGGCGATTTCATTGCGCTTAATGGGTAAATCTTCAGCCGGGTAGCGCCCCACGACAGAGCGCACCACATCGCGCACCACAGGGTTGATGATTTTTTGCTCCCAAGATAAGCCATAAGTAGCGATCGTTTGGGGGTGGTTTGAGGGTTTAGGCGGTATTGCACGGTGAGTTCAATAGAAACGGTCAAGCCCCTGCTATCCATCACATTAATAGCGTCGTTTCTAAAAATCCCCTGGTTTTTACCCGCCACGCCCATGTCTTCGGTGCGTGAAAAATTGATATTCCTGATCCTTGTATCCACAATGAGAATGTCTTGAATGATAGGCACAAAGAAGTGGATTCCTGGCTGTAAGGGGGTGGGTTCGTATTTCCCGGCGGTGATTTTAATGCCAATTTCTCCTGAGCTGATCACTTCAAAAGGCTTGGCCAAAAAAGCGATAACGCCTAAAAGGACAATAACAATTAAAACCGATAGTTTTTTAGAATTAAAAGAGTTAGACGGCGGAATGAAACGCCCCCCATTATTAGGCGTGTTGGGCGTGGGGGTTTCTCTTTGAGAATTTTTCTTTTTTAAATGTTCGTTCAAATCAATGGGCATGAATTTCCTTTTTAAATATTTTAACGGCGTTTGGGTTTTTTAGAATGGTGGTTCGTTTTAGGGTGTCTGTCTCTGTGCTGACCCTTTTTGAAAGAACGCGCTCGCTCATGCGGGTGCGTTTTTTTGTTAGGGGTTTTTGGCGTTTTTTCTTTAGGGTTTTGAATCGCATCAATTTCTTGCTGGTTTAAGCCAATTTTGCTGGTTTCAAACTGCAAACTCAAAAGTTTTAAAACCAATTGAGACGGCTCAAAAATTTCGGTAAGCTGTTCATAAAGGCTGATGATCCCTTCAGACACTTTAGCGTCATGCAAGGTTTTGATGATCTGATTTTCGTTAATGGTGGGGATTTCAAAAAGTTCAATCTCTGAATCAATTTCTTTTTGCATGCGTAAAAGCTCTTTGTATTCTAAAGGAGTTACTAAAGTGATCGCCATGCCTTTTTTGCCCGCTCGCCCGGTTCTCCCAATGCGATGGATATAGCTCTCGGTGTTTAGGGGCAAATGGTAATTGAACACATGGCTTACACCGCTAATGTCTAGCCCACGGCTCGCCACATCCGTAGCCACTAACACGTCAGCGTCATTTTTTTTAAACGCCATGATAGAAGAGCGGCGATCCCTTTGATCCATATCCCCATGCAAGGCGGTGCTTTTGTAATTTTTAGAAGCAAGGAATTGGTGCAATTCATCGGCTTCTTTTTTAGTGCGCGTGAAAACAATGCTCTTTTTGGGTGCTTGGGTGTCTAAAAGGCGCATGATCGCTTCAGATCTTTCATGTTCGTTGATCACATAAAAGCGTTGGGTGATGTCGGTGTTGGTGATATTAGAAGGAGCGATATGGATTTTAATAGGGTTTTCTAAAATCTTATCCGCTAGTCTTTTAATCGGCTCTGGCATCGTGGCTGAAAAAAGCAAGATCTGCGCTTCGCTAGGAAGGTAGTCAAAAATCTCTTCAATGTCGTCTAAAAACCCCATATCTAGCATTTCATCGCTTTCATCTAAAACGACCACTTTAGGCACAAATTTATGGATGCGTTCGTTTTTTAAATGATCCAACAATCTTCCTGGTGTAGCGATCATCACTTGGGGGTTTTTCTTAATAAATTCGCATTGTTTTTTAACGCTCTGGCCTCCATACACGCACACGGTTTTAGTCCTGGTGTGTTTGCCCAATTTGAAAATCTCATCGCTAATTTGCATGGCTAATTCTCTAGTGGGCGTGATCACTAGGGCCTCTATGGTGTGGTTGTTTTTAAGATTGTTGATAATGGGCAGAGCGAAAGCGGCGGTTTTTCCTGTGCCTGTTTGGGCTTGTGCGATGACATCTCGGCCTTGCAAAACAGCCGGAATGGCCTTTTCTTGAATGGGGCTTGGGGAAGTGAAACCGGCTTCATAAACGGATTTTAAAACCGATTCTTTTAAGCCCAAATCATTAAAACTCGGCTTATGATAAGCGTCATCATCAATTTCTGTAGGGAGTGGTGGTTGATTCAATTCCATGGGAGATTCATACCTCAATTTAATTTGAAACTTTATAAAAAGTTAATAAAAGGCTAAAATTAAAATCTTTGATTTAAAGTTTATAAGATTTTTGAGTATAGCATAAAAATACGCTCAATTAGGTTTAAAGTTTTTATAAAAGGCTTATGCTAAAATGATGGGGTAAATAAATGAAAGGGTTTGATTGAAACGGGTGTTTTTGTGTCTTATTTTTGTATTAGCCTTCCACAAGCTTTTGGCCGAAAAAATAGGCGATATAGCGAGCGTGGTGGGCGTAAGGGATAACCAGCTGATTGGTTATGGGCTTGTGATTGGTTTGAATGGCACAGGGGATAAATCCGGCTCAAAATTCACCATGCAATCCATTTCTAACATGCTAGAGAGCGTGAATGTCAAGATCTCTGCAGATGATATTAAATCTAAAAATGTTGCTGCCGTGATGATTACAGCCTCCTTGCCCCCCTTTGCAAGACAGGGCGATAAAATTGATATTCACATTTCTTCTATTGGCGATGCGAAATCCATTCAAGGGGGGACTTTGGTGATGACCCCTTTAAATGCGGTGGATGGGAATATTTACGCCCTCGCTCAAGGGGCTATCGTTTCGGGCAATTCTAATAACTTGCTCTCAGCCAATATCATCAATGGGGCGACTATTGAAAGGGAAGTTTCGTATGATTTGTTCCATAAAAACGCCATGACTTTAAGCCTAAAAAGCCCTAATTTTAAAAACGCTATCCAAGTGCAAAACACCTTAAATAAAGTATTTGGCAATAAAGTAGCCATAGCGCTAGATCCAAAAACCATTCAAATCACTCGCCCAGAGCGTTTTTCTATGGTGGAGTTTTTAGCCTTAGTGCAAGAAATCCCTATTAATTACAGCGCGAAAAATAAGATCATTGTAGATGAAAAATCAGGCACGATCGTTTCAGGAGTGGATATAATAGTGCATCCGATAGTGGTTACAAGCCAAGACATCACGCTTAAAATCACTAAAGAGCCTTTAAATGATTCTAAAAACACGCAGGATTTAGACAATAACATGTCCTTAGACACCGCTCACAACACGCTGAGTTCTAACGGGAAAAACATCACCATTGCCGGGGTGGTAAAAGCCTTACAAAAAATTGGCGTGAGCGCTAAGGGGATGGTTTCAATCTTACAAGCCCTAAAAAAGAGTGGCGCGATTAGCGCTGAAATGGAGATACTATGATAAACAACAATAAAGCCATGTTAGAGCAATACAACGTTTCTAAATTAGCGAGCGAAGAGAAATTAAAAGCGTTAGCTCAAAATAAAAACGACAAGCTCCTCAAAGAGCAAACCGATTCTTTTGAAGCACTGCTTTTAAAATTCATGCTAGATAGCGCTATGAAAATGGATAACCCTTTGTATCCTAAAGCCCCAGGCGATGAGATTTACACATCCATGTATAAGGACACCCTTTCTAAAGAATTGAGCGGGAATTTTGGCTATAGCGAAATGCTGTTTAATTTCTTAAAAGAGCAAGAAAAACAAAAACCATGAAAAAATCCAAGCGCTTAAAACGCCCTTATTTAAAGCGTTCCCATTTGAAACACTCTAATAAGGCTTCTTCTTTCAAGGGGTTGTTAAAAAAAGAGGATAATGTGATTTCATTAGAGAATTTTAAACCCAAAGAGAGCGAAGATCTATTAGAAAATTTTTCCAACAAAAAAGACATGCAAGAATTGCTAGGGCTTTTAAACCAATTTATTTTGCAAAGCTACAAGGTAGAAAAGGAATTTAAAGATTATAAAGCCCTTTATGAGTGGGTCATAGAGATTTTACCGCAAGCCATTTGGGTGATGAATGAAAACGGGAGCTTTTTTTATAAAAATTCTTTAGCCAATCAAAGCCATGAGGTGTTCAATAAGGCTAAATTAGAAAATTTTAACACTGAAATTGAACATGAAAATAAAAGCTATTTAGTCCAGCAAAACAGCATTCAAGGCAAGCAAATCATCACCGCAACCGATATTAGCGCTCAAAAACGCCAAGAGCGGCTCGCTTCTATGGGGAAAATCTCAGCGCATTTAGCCCATGAGATCAGAAACCCTGTAGGCTCTATCTCCCTTTTAGCTTCGGTGTTATTAAAGCATGCGAACGAAAAGACTAAGCCCATTGTTGTAGAATTGCAAAAAGCTTTATGGCGCGTAGAAAGGATCATTAAAGCCACCTTGCTTTTTTCTAAAGGTATTCAAGCCAACCGCACCAAGCAAAGTTTGAAAACGCTAGAGAGCGATCTCAAAGAAGCCCTAAATTGCTACACTTACTCTAAAGACATTGATTTTCTTTTTAATTTTAGCGACGAAGAAGGGTTTTTTGACTTTGATTTGATGGGGATTGTGTTGCAAAATTTCTTGTATAACGCCATTGATGCGATTGAAGCCTTAGAAGAAAGCGAGCAGGGGCAGGTGAAGATTGAAGCGTTCATTCAAAATGAATTTATCGTCTTCACCATTATTGATAATGGCAAGGAAGTGGAAAACAAAAGCGCTTTATTTGAGCCTTTTGAAACCACCAAATTAAAGGGTAATGGCCTAGGGTTAGCTCTGTCTTTACAAGTCGTTAAAGCCCATGAAGGGAGCATTGCATTATTAGAAAATCAAGAAAAAACCTTTGAAATTAAGATTCTTAACGCTTCTTGAGTGATAATATCCCCCTTAAAAAATGAGTTTTACGATAAAACAAAATTTTAAAAAGATTAAAGAATATTAAATTGAATAGAGTTTATCAATATTTGACAAAAATAAGATCAAAACAATTTTTCATTAACTCTTTTGGTGTAGGATAGCGATCAAGGTTTTTATGAAAATAAAAGCCTAAAAACATTTTATAAAAAAAAGGACTTTTGATGAAAACATTTGAAATTTTAAAACATTTGCAAGCGGATGCGATCGTGTTATTTATGAAAGTGCATAACTTCCATTGGAATGTGAAAGGCACCGATTTTTTCAATGTGCATAAAGCCACTGAAGAAATTTATGAAGAGTTTGCGGACATGTTTGATGATCTCGCTGAAAGGATCGCTCAATTAGGACACCACCCCTTAGTCACTTTATCTGAAGCACTCAAACTCACTCGTGTTAAAGAAGAAACTAAAACGAGCTTCCACTCTAAAGACATCTTTAAAGAAATTCTAGGCGATTACAAACACCTAGAAAAAGAATTTAAAGAGCTTTCTAACACCGCTGAAAAAGAAGGCGATAAAGTAACCGTAACTTATGCGGACGATCAATTGGCCAAGTTGCAAAAATCCATTTGGATGCTAGAAGCCCATTTGGCTTAAGCTATCAAAAAGAAGCCCAGCATGAGAGATTACAGCGAGCTTGAAATTTTTGAGGGAAACCCCTTAGACAAGTGGAATGACATTATTTTTCATGCGAGCAGAAAGCTTTCTAAAAAAGAGCTAGAAAGGCTTTTAGAGCTTTTGGCTCTTTTGGAAACTTTTATAGAAAAAGAAGACTTGGAAGAAAAGTTTGAATCTTTCGCTAAAGCTTTAAGAATGGATGAAGAGTTGCAGCAAAAAATAGAGAGCAGGAAAACAGACATTGTGATCCAATCCATGGCGAATATTCTTAGCGGGAATGAATGAGCTTATCCGCTATGGCTTGATATTCCTCTTTTTTTTAGAAGCGTTTGGGCTTGATTATGGGATAGATAAAACGCTAGAATTAAAAAAAGATGAAGTCTTTAAAGCGATCATCAAAGACACTTCTAACGAACAAACCAAAGAAATCACGCTCTATTGGACGCTATATGCAAATAAAGGTTTAGTCATCAACATGCGTTTTAACCATTTCCCTTACCAGTTTATTTTATACACCGATCATGCGAGAAACACCTATAACCTTAAAGTTTTTGAAGAAAAATTTTCTTCTAACAGCACTCTGTCGCTTGTGTTTAAAGATTTTAAAGAAGATAAAGCCACTTTAAGATTTTTAGCCCTTATGCCCCTTGTTTTTTCCCCTAAAGAGCCTTAAGGAATTTGCATGCAAGAAAAACAACTTCAAGCCATTCAAAACAAAATCGCTTCTTGGATCAAAGAAATAGAAAGCGGCTTTATCGATGCATTGTTTTCTAAGATCGGTCCTTCAAAAATGTTGCGCTCCAAACTCATGCTCGCTTTATTAGACGAAAAAACAGACGCTATTTTATTGGATAAAGCCTTCAATTTGTGCGCGATTGTAGAAATGATACAGACCGCTTCTTTATTGCATGATGATGTGATTGATAAGGCGACCATGCGCCGAAAGCTCCCTAGTATTAACGCTCTTTTTGGGAATTTTAACGCCGTGATGCTTGGGGATGTGTTTTATTCTAAAGCCTTTTTTGAACTCTCTAAAATGGGCGAAGCAATCGCTCAAATCCTCTCTAATGCGGTTTTAAGGCTCTCTAGGGGCGAGATTGAAGACGTGTTTGTGGGGGAAAGTTTTAATAGCGACAAACAAAAATACTGGCGTATTTTAGAAGACAAGACCGCTCATTTCATGGAAGCGAGCTTAAAGAGCATGGCGATTCTTTTGGATAAAAACGCCAAAATGTATGCGGATTTTGGATTAAATTTTGGCATGGCGTTTCAAATCATTGATGATTTGTTAGACATCACTCAAGACGCCAAAACTCTAGGCAAGCCCAATTTTAGCGATTTTAAAGAAGGCAAGACCACTTTACCCTACTTGCTTTTATATGAAAAACTCAATAAGAGCGAGCAAGGGCTTTTAATTTCCTATTTCAAACAAGATAGTCATGAAATCATAGAATGGACTAAGGAAAAATTCAAGCAATATGCTATCATAGAAGAAACCCTTAAGATCGCTCAAGTTTATTCTAAAAAGGCCCTTGAAGCCATTAAAGGGGAAAACAATTTGATTTTAGAAAAACTAGCGCAAGATGTCATTTATAGGACTTTTTAATGGAGTTAGAAACTCATTTGTCAAAATATTTCACCCTAGCCTTTACGCATAAAAGCATGAGCTTGGAAATGCGCGAAAAACTCGCTATCAATTCGAGCACAACGCTTAAAGAATTTTTACAAACCATTAAAAACCATTGCCCTAATATCAAAGAGTGCATGGTGCTATCCACATGCAATCGCTTTGAAATCTATGCGAGCCTAAAGCATGGCACTCACGCTAATGAACAAAAAAGCACGTTATTAAAAATCCTGGCTCAAAATAAAAAAATGAGCGTGTCTGATTTAGAAAAATGCGTTTTAATCAATACTGATGAAAGCGCGGTCCATCATGTCTTTAGCGTGTGCAGCAGTTTGGATAGCTTGGTGGTTGGGGAAACTCAAATCACAGGGCAGATGAAAAACGCCTATAAATTCGCTTTTGAAGAGAAATTTTGCTCCAAAGATTTAACCCGATTGCTCCATTTTGCTTTCAAATGTGCCGCTAAAGTGCGCAATCTAACCGGCATTTCCAAGCAAGGGGTCTCCATCTCTTCAGTGGCGGTCAAAGAAGCGCTTAATATTTTTGAAAAAGAAGAGATTAAGGATAAAAAAGCCCTTGTGATAGGGCTTGGCGAAATGGCTCAATTGGTCATCAAACACCTTTTAAACAAGCAATTTGAAGCACTTATCTTAGGGCGTAATGCGGCTAAATTTGAAGATTTTGTCAAAGGATTAGAAGAGCCTAAAAAAGTGAGCTTTCAAAATATAGAAAATTTAAAAACCCATATCAATGAATACGAACTGCTTTTTTGCGCCACTTCTTCGCCGAACTTTATCGTGCGAAATTCCATGTTAAAAGAAACGATTTTCAGGCGTTTTTGGTTTGATTTGAGCGTGCCACGGAATATTGAAAAGCCGGTATTGGATAATATTTCTTATACAGCGTGGATGATTTAGAGCCTATGGTGAAAGAAAATGTGGGAAACAGGCAAGAAAGCCGAACGAAAGCTTATGAGATTGTAGGGCTTGCCACAATGGAGTTTTACCAATGGATCCAAAGTTTAGAAGTAGAGCCTGTGATTAAGGATTTAAGGGAATTGGCTAGGATTTCAGCCCAAAAGGAATTGCAAAAAGCGCTTAAAAAACGCTATGTGCCTAAAGAATACGAAAGCAATATTGAAAAGATCTTGCACAACGCTTTCAACACTTTTTTACACCACCCTACTATCGCTTTAAAAAAGAACGCTCAAAAAGAAGAATCCGATGTGCTTGTGGGCGCGATTAAAAACTTGTTTAATTTAGACAAATCTAACGCTAACCATGCCCAGAATTTGAATCTCTATAAATGCGAATATTACGAGGAATAATGCATGCTATTTTCAAAACTCTTTGCCCCCACTCTCAAAGAACCCCCTAAAGATGCCGTGTTAAAAAGCCATAAGCACCTAGCTCAAGCAGGATACATTTATCAAGTAGGCAGCGGGATTTATAATTTTTTGCCTTTAGCTAAAAAAGTGCTAGACAAAATAGAAAACATCACGCACAAACGCATGCAAGAGCATGGGGCGCAAAATATTTTAATGAGTTTTGTGGTTTTGGCGAGTTTGTGGGAAAAATCAGGCCGTTTGGATAAATACGGCAAGGAATTATTGGTTTTTAAAGACCGAAAAGACAATGATTTTGTTTTAAGCCCCACTTTAGAAGAAAATATCACCGAAATTGCCGCTAATTTCATTAAAAGCTACAAGCAATTACCCGTGCATCTCTATCAAATTCACACGAAATTCCGTGATGAAATCCGCCCACGATTTGGGTTAGTGAGAGCGAGGGAATTTATCATGAAAGATGGTTATAGCTTTCATGAAGACGCTGAAAGCTTGGATAAGGAATTTTTAAACACGCAAAACGCTTATAAAGAGATTTTAAGCGACTTGGGTTTGGATTTTCGCATTGTGGAAGCGGATAGCGGGGCGATTGGAGGGAGTAAAAGCAGGGAATTTGTCGTTTTAACAGAATGCGGGGAAGACACGATCGTGGTGTGTCAAAATTGCGATTACGCCGCCAACATTGAAATCGCTAAACGCTCTAAAAGGCCTGAGCCTTTAAATGTCCCCAAAGCGCAATTAGCGAAATTCCCTACCCCTAATACCACCAGCGCACAAAGCGTGGCGGAGTTTTTTAAAACAGAGCCTTATTTTGTCTTAAAAGCGCTTGTTAGAAAAGTGATCCATAAAGATAAAGAAACCCTAGCGTGCTTTTTGTTAGGGGCGATGACAATTTAGAAGAGACTAAAGCCCTAAACGCTTTGAACATTATAGGAGCGAACGCTTTAGAATTAAGAGAGGCCAATGAAGAAGATTTAAACCACGCAGGGTTAATAGCGGGTTTTATAGGGCCTTATGGCTTGAAAAAGCATGTTTCTTATATCATTTTTGATGAAGATTTAAAAGAGGGCGATTGCTTGATCGTTGGGGCTAATGAAAAGGATTTTCATGCGGTGGGCGTGGATTTAAAAGGGTTTGAGAATCTTGTTTATGCGGATATTGTTCAGGTTAAAGAGAGCGATCGTTGCCCTAATTGTCAAGGAGCGTTGAAATACCATAAGAGTTTGGAGGTGGGGCATATTTTCAAACTCGGGCAAGGCTATGCTAAAAGCTTGAAAGCTAGTTTCTTGGATAAGAATGGCAAGGAGCAATTTTTTGAAATGGGGTGCTATGGGATAGGCATTAGCCGATTGCTCAGCGCAATTTTAGAGCAAAAAAGCGATGATCTAGGCTGTGTGTGGACGAAAAATACCGCTCCTTTTGATGTGGTGATCGTGGTTTCTAACCTGAAAGATGAAGCGCAAAAAAAACTCGCTTTTGAAGTGTATGAAAGGCTGCTCCAAAAGGGCGTTGATGCGTTGTTAGATGACAGAGACGCGCGTTTTGGGGCAAAGATGAGGGATTTTGAATTGATTGGGGAACGATTGGCGCTGATTGTTGGGAAGCAAACTTTAGAGAATAAAGAATTTGAATGCATCAAACGCGCTAATTTAGAAAAACAAACGCTTAAAGACACCGAATTAGAAGAAAAAATTTTAGAAATGTTAGCGAGCGAATAAGGGGGATTGAGTGGGAAAATTAGTGATTGGCTCTAGGGGGAGCGAATTGGCCTTATGGCAAGCGAATCACATTAAAGAACGCTTGAAAAAAGAATGCTCTATGGAAAGCGAGATTCAAATCGTTAAAACCACAGGCGATAAGATTTTAGACGCGCCTTTAAATAAGATTGGCGGTAAGGGGCTATTCACTAAGGAATTGGAAGAATTGCTTTTAAAAGGCGCAATTGATTTGGCGGTGCATTCTTTAAAAGATGTGCCGGTTGTGTTTGAAAAGGGGTTAGACTTGGCATGCATCACCAAAAGGGCTGATGTGAGGGACACTTTTTTGAGCGTGAAATTCCCTGATTTGATGAGCTTGCCTAAAGGAGCCAAGGTTGGCACGACTTCTTTAAGGCGCTCCATGCAGCTCAAACTGAAACGCCAGGATCTAGACACAGAAAGCTTAAGGGGGAATGTCCAAACCCGTTTGAAAAAGCTTGAATGCGGAGAATTTGACGCTATCATTTTAGCTGAAGCCGGGTTGTGCCGCTTAAACATTCAAGGAGCGAAATACCGCAAGGCTTTTAGCGTAGAAGAAATGATTCCTAGCATGGGTCAGGGGGCTTTAGGGGTAGAAATGCTCAAAAACCACAAGCATTTTGCCACGCTCCAAAAACTTAATGACGAGAAAAGCGCGTTTTGCTGCCATTTAGAAAGGGCGTTTATCAAGGGGCTTAATGGGGGGTGTCAGATCCCTATAGGCGTGCATGCGAGTTTAATGGGCGATAGGGTTAAAATCCAGGCGGTTTTAGGCTTGCCTAACGGGAAAGAAGTCATCACTAAAGAAAAGCAAGGGGATAAAACTAAGGCGTTTGATTTAGTTCAAGATCTTTTAGAAGAATTTTTACAAAGCGGGGCGAAAGAGATTTTAGAAAAGGCGCAGTTGTTTTAATGCGTTTGTTGATTGCGTTAGGTTTGAGTTTGTTAAGCTTGAACGCTAAAGAAGCGGATTTCATCTCTGATTTTGAATACGGGCTGGCTCTTTATAAAAACCCTAGGGGTGTTGCGTGCGCGAAATGCCATGGCATCAAGGGTGAAAAACAAGAAATCACTTTTTATTATGAAAAAGGCGAAAAAAAAATCCTCTACGCCCCTAAAATCAACCATTTGGATTTTAAAACCTTTAAAGACGCCTTGAGTTTAGGCAAAGGCATGATGCCTAAATACAACTTGAATTTAGAAGAAATCCAAGCGATTTACCTTTACATCACCTCTTTAGGGCATAAAGAAGAACATAAGGATTCTCCTAAGCCTTAATCAAAGCGCTTGATTTATGTTAAAATAAGGCGTTGTATTTTTGTTTTTTTGTTATTTAAAAAAGTCTGATTGAGTGCTCTCAAGGATTAAAATTATAAAAGAAGGTAAAGATGAATATCAAAATTTTAAAAATATTAGTTTGTGGGTTATTTTTTTGGAGCTTGAATGCCCATTTATGGGGGAAACAAGACAATAGTTTTTTGGGGGTTGCTGAAAGAGCCTATAAAAGCGGGAATTATTCTAAAGCTACATCTTATTTTAAAAAAGCATGCAACGATGGGGTGAGTGAAGGTTGCACGCAATTAGGAATCATTTATGAAAACGGGCAAGGCACTAGAATAGATTATAAAAAAGCCCTAGAATATTATAAAACCGCATGCCAGGCTGATGATAGGGAAGGGTGTTTTGGTTTAGGGGGGCTTTATGATGAGGGGTTAGGCACGACTCAAAATTATCAAGAAGCCATTGACGCTTACGCTAAGGCGTGCGTTTTAAAACACCCTGAGAGTTGCTACAATTTAGGCATTATTTATGACCGAAAAATCAAAGGCAATGCCGATCAAGCGGTTACCTACTACCAAAAAAGCTGTAATTTTGATATGGCTAAGGGGTGTTATGTTTTGGGCGTGGCTTATGAAAAAGGCTTTTTAGAAGTCAAACAAAGCAACCATAAAGCCGTCATCTATTATTTGAAAGCGTGCCGATTGGACGATGGGCAGGCTTGCCGCGCGTTAGGGAGTTTGTTTGAAAACGGCGATGCAGGGCTTGATGAAGATTTTGAAGTGGCGTTTGATTACTTGCAAAAAGCTTGCAGATTAAACAATTCTGGTGGTTGCGCGAGTTTAGGCTCTATGTATATGTTAGGCAGGTATGTCAAAAAAGATCCCCAAGAGGCTTTTAATTATTTCAAACAAGCATGCGATATGGGGAGTGCGGTGAGTTGCTCTAGGATGGGCTTTATGTATTCCCAAGGGGACGCTGTTCCAAAAGACTTGAGGAAAGCCCTTGATAATTATGAAAGGGGTTGCGATATGGGCGATGAAGTGGGTTGCTTCGCTCTAGCGGGCATGTATTACAACATGAAAGATAAAGAAAACGCCATAATGGTTTATGACAAGGGCTGTAAATTAGGCATGAAACAGGCATGCGAAAACCTCACTAAACTCAGGGGGTATTGAAAATTTAACCAACCCCCTAAATTATTTATCATCGTGTTTGACTCAAAACTTTTCAAAGATTTGGCTCTGTTTTAAGAGCTAAAGCAGAAACCCACCCTATTAATTTTTTAATCTTTAGTGTTTTTAGGGATTTGTCTATTTTCAAAAAGAAAACTTTTTGAATGTTTTTTGCGGTTGTTTGGTTGTATTTGTAGTGTATTTTTATGGTGTAAATTTTTGTTAGGTTAGCTTGAAGTGGGTTTTAGGTTTAAAAGTCCTATAAAAATGTTTTAGCGTGTTTTTGCGCTATGGATAGATATGCGTTTGGTTGTGTTTTTCAATGGTTTTAATTTATGGCTTTGCGTGTTGCTATTATAAGCACGCTACAAACACGAATCACACGATAACAGAGCGGTATGCATGTGCTATAAAAAGACTTGATAAAAATAACGAAAAATAGTTAAATTTCAAGCGTTCTTTTAAAAATTGTTGTCAGATGAGACAGGTAAAAACGCTTTTAGTTTAAAGATAGAGTTTTAGGGGTTTTTTGTGTTGGTTTAGTTATTCTTTAATTTTTTAAAAAATAGGACTTTTAAAACTCATAAAAGGATAAGGGGTTTTTTGAAATCATTCCCCTACAACCCCCTTTTTTAAAATCCCCCTAACCCCCTAAGAGCGCGTTATGAGAAAATCGCTCGCTTACGAAAGCTTTTTTATTTTGGTTGTCAAAACACCCAAAAGGTATTTTTTAGATTTCATGACCAATATCCAAAACAGAGCTAATATTTTAAGCCCTACAAAGACCAATAGATCGCTCCAAAGAACACCACACTCCCTATCAAAACGCTTATAAACATGCGTTTAGTGTCCTTAAAAGCCACCATTAAAAATGCGCTCACATAAAACAACAATAAAAACACGCAAAAAATCCCCAAAAGCGCCTTAAACACAACGCCCACCTTAGCCTTATGCAGCATGATGAGCGTGCCTAAAAAGCCCCTTTCAATGGTTTTGATTTTGGTTTGATCGCCTTTAGTTTCAAGGTTGATTTCATACAAAGGCGTGCCAATAACTAGTGCTCCCCTATGCTCTCTAGGCTCTATCTTTTTAGGCATAGCGATATGGTTTTCTTTTATAAAGTCTTTTAAAAAATCCAATCGTTCTTCTTTTTTTAAGGATTTTTCTAAAACCCACTCTTTGATAGTAGCACCAGTGTCTTGGCGCACCCCAAAGAGCAATGAAAGCCCGCTAACCGCAAAAAGAAGCGCCAAAGGGAAGAAAAAAGTGGTCGCATAGATGTGAAAATAACGCATCATTGCCGTCATTATTGCAACCTGTGGCTCACGAATTTAGAAAAATTATCCAAGATCAACCCCCCTTTTCTAAACCCTAACGCGCAAGATTCATAAGCAAAAAACACATTAGGCTGATAATACAACCCGTTATACGAATTGAGCTCGTAAAATTCTTGATAAATGGGTTTGTGGTTAGAATAAACGCCGTCCGTTTTCAAAAGCGATTGCATGGAGGCTTCAAAGATTTCACTATTCGCCCCTTCCCTACCAAAAGCCACTTTTTTGATTTGCTTTTTATTAGTTAAAGGTTCATAGCTCGTTTCTAACAATAAGGGGTGTTTGGGGTATCTGTCCCATAGAAGCTTTAAAAAACGCTTGGATTGGAAAAGGATCGTATAAGCCGGGTTTAAAAAAATCGTGTTTTTATTTTCCATCATGCCTTGCATCAAAAGGGCTAATTCTGGCTCATCAATAGCGATGTTTTCCCATGGGATTAACTTGAATAAAAACTCATAATTCAAGCCGTTTTTAAACACGCCCTCTTCTACATTAAACTCCACCTCATCAATGTAAGAAAAATCCGTTTCAAACCCCACGCTCTGAGCAGCGTCTTGCAAAAAACGCATGGTGCGCTCTTCTTCAATATTCCCCCTAACGCTTGAAAAAAGGATTTTCCACCCCTCATACATTTCCTCAAAACGGCTCGTGTCTTCGCCTAAAGTTACCATGCGTTTAAAATTCTCGCCAAGCGCTTCATAAAGGTTATTGAATTGTTTGTTTTCATCATAGCCATTCGCTTTGAGTAACGCCCATTGAATCACTGCGGTTTCATAAAGCATGGTGGGGGTATCAGCGTTAAATTCCAGTAATTTAATGGGCTTGCCATCAAGCCCCCCGGCTAAATCAAAACGCCCGTAAATATGCCAATGCACTTCTTCTTCAAAACTCTGTTTGATCATAGGAATGAGCGCGTTAGGAATATCCAATTCAAAAAAGCGATCGTTTTGAATGGCCTCTTCAGCCGTCTCTACAAACATGTCATAAAGCTCATTACAAGCGTCATAATAAGCGTCCGCTTCTTTTTGAGAAACAACCACCATTTCATCAGCGATATAAGATGACATGTCGTCATTAGTGTGCCAATCTAAGCCGATTTCTTCTAAGGTCTTATTGTCTAAAGGTTTTAAAGGAATCACTTGCATTTTTTAGCCTTAAATAGATTAAATTATGAGTTAAAGCCCCTTGTCCCAGAGCTTACCGCCGGCGAGCTAGTAGGCCTACTAGAGCCAAAAAACCCGCTCTGTCCCTTACTCGCACCGCCCATGCTTGAAGCGCTAGGCGCACTTTTAGAAAAGGAATTTTGAGAGCGTTGGTAAGCTTGTGGGGATTTATAAGTCCGTTGGGCGTTTTGCTGGTAATTAGGGTTATTGAAAAGCTTATTGCCAATATAACTCCCTAAAATCGCCCCCGCTGCGCTCCCTAAAATCGCGCTCCCCAAGCCAAAGCCTGAGCTTTCATTACTCCCACCCCCATTATTAGGCTGGATAAGCTTGCTCGTGCCGTTATCAATTTTGGCTTCTTCTTCTTTGATGAGCTTTTGAATCTCTTCGTTGCTTAGCACTCGTTCATTGCCTTGCAAATCGCGCACTATGATGTGGGTTCTTGAGCTAGGGTATTCTTCAACAACCTTGTAAGATTTATCCTTTTGTTCTTCTAAAATCACAAACGCGCCTTTTTGAACGCTTTGGCTCAAAGAGCTTTGCTCTTTGGATTTGTCATCGGCATTGCTCTTACACCCCACAATGCTCACCATCACTAACGCGCTCAAACCACCCACGATCGCATAATCAGAAATCTTTCTGTAGGGTTTTTTCATGAGAGTAGCCTTATATCATGCCTTATAATGGTATAAGAAAGGCACGCCCTTAATCACGCCAGATTCAAAAATCTTTTTAGTAACATTTTCCACTTTAGTGCGTAAATCTTCAGGCTCTTTTTGAGCGTTAATATCGTATTGGGTGGAATAAATCTTTTCAAGAATAGAGATCTTATCTTCCACGCTCGCTCCCCTAGCCCTAGCTTTCGCCATTTCTTCTTGGATCAAAGCCGCTTTCTTAGCCGAATTGACCCCAAGCCACCCCACTACAACCATTCTCACGGTGTTTTCTTTCAAGTGATCCCTGAGTTTAGTGAGCTCTTTTTGGCAATGCGGGCACATGGGATCAGAAACAATGTAAAGGATTTTATCCTTATTTTCAGCGTTAGTGGAAGGCAACTCTATCGCATAATCAGCCGGTATTTCATTAAAAATAGCGTTCAATTTCGCGCTATTTTGCTGGGTGGCGTTAAGGGCTTGGATTTTTTGATTGGTTTCTGCAACTAATTGCACATCTTCGCTTTTATTGCTAAAGAATATGTTGCTAAGCCCTATGACTAAATTACCATCCTTACTCACTACAAGCGGGATATTGTATTTAGTGTCCGGATCTTCAATGACGACCATTTTTAAATCCTGGCTGGATTTTAAAGGTTTGATTTCTAAAATACGCACCTTTTTATTGGTTTGTTTTTCAATCACGCTCACCAAATTATCCTGCATCCGTTTGTCATTAGCTGAAACTGAATGTTTAGGGGCTGCCCCTAAGCCTACAAGAAGTAACGCGCTCAACACACTCGCTCTTAATATCATTAAAAACTCCTAAGATTCAATAGCCTAAAACCCCTACAATAAAAGGAATAAGCTTTTAATGGGTATAATACCATAAAAATCCCCTATTTTCATAAGGCTTAAAAAGGTTTAAAGATGATTATCATTCCTGCTAGATTAAAATCCAGTCGTTTTGAGAATAAAGTGCTAGAAGACATTTTTGGCCTGCCTATGGTAGTGCGTTGCGCTAAAAATGCGAATCTAGTAGATGAATGCGTAGTCGCTTGCGATGATGAAAGCATCATGCAAACATGCCAAAAATTCCACATTAAAGCGGTGCTAACCTCCAAACACCACAATAGCGGCACGGAACGCTGTTTGGAAGCGGCGCGAATTTTAGGGTTAAAAAACGATGAAAGGGTTTTAAACTTGCAAGGCGATGAGCCTTTTTTGGAAAAAGAAGTCATTTTAGCCTTATTAGAAGCCACCCAAAACGCCCCTTTCATGGCGACTTGCGCTAAAGTCATTGATGAAGAGCAAGCCAAAAGCCCCAATTTAGTCAAGGTGGTTTTAGACAATCAAAATAACGCCTTGTATTTTTCGCGCTCCCTTATCCCTTTTTTACGAGATTTTGATGCAAAACGCCAAACCCCCCTTTTAGGGCATATCGGTATCTATGGCTTCCACAATAAAGAAATCTTAGAAGAATTATGCGCTTTAAAACCTTGCGTTTTAGAGGATACAGAAAAATTAGAGCAATTAAGGGCTTTGTATTACCAAAAAAAGATTCTAGTGAAAATCGTTCAAAGTGAAAGCATAGGCATTGACACCAAAGAAGATTTGCAAAACGCTTTGAAAATTTTTAGCCCCAATCCCCTTAAGCGGTGAAATTCAAAAATACTCAAGGCATTTTTCACTATCAAAAACCTTTTTAAAAATCCAAAAAAAAGCAAAATTTCTTAATTTTTGCTCAATTTTATTAAAAATTCAATAAATTTATGGCACAATTTAAACGCATTGTAAATAAAGTTTCAATTTGATACGATTTTACAAATAAAACATTACTTTAAGGAACATTTTATGAAAAAAACGATTTTACTTCCTCTTATGGCGTCATCGCTCCTTGCTGAAAATGACGGCGTTTTTATGAGCGTAGGCTATCAAATCGGCGAAGCGGTTCAACAAGTGAAAAACACCGGCGAAATCCAAAAAGTCTCCAACGCTTACGAAAATTTGAACAATCTTTTAACCCGCTATAACGAACTCAAACAAACGGCCTCTAACACCAATTCAAGTACCGCTCAAGCGATTGACAATCTAAAAGAGAGCGCTAGTAGATTGAAAACGACCCCTAATACCGCCAATCAAGCCGTGTCCTCAGCGCTCAGCTCTGCGGTGGGCATGTGGCAAGTGATAGCCTCTAATTTAGCCAATAACTCGCTACCCACTAATAAATACAACGAAATCAATGCGATTTCTCAATTGCTCCAAAATACCCTAGAAAATAAAAACAATGATCTCACGATTGGAAATGACTATGACCAGCTTTTAACTCAAGCTAGCACCATTATTAATACCCTTCAAACTCAATGCCCAGGAATAGACGGAGGCAATGGCAAACCATGGGGCATTAATGCAAGCGGGAACGCATGCAATATTTTGGCAGCACCTTTAGCGCTATTACTAGCATGATTGATAGCGCTAAAAAAGCCGCCGCAGAAGCCCGAAGAGCTGCCCCAGAAGGTCCAAACCAACCAAGCGCGTTTACCAACGCTGATTTCACTAAAAACCTTAATCAAGTCTCAAGCGTTATTGATGACACTATCTCTTACCTCAAAGGGGACAATTTAGCAACCATCTATAACACCCTTCAAAAAACGCCCGATTCTAAAGGGTTTCACAGTTTGGTGAGCCGATCTAGCTATAGTTATTCCCTCAACGAAACCCAATATTCCCAATTCCAAACTACCACCAAAGAGTTTGGCCATAACCCCTTTAGAAGCGTGGGATTAATTAATTCTCAAAGCAATAACGGGGCGATGAATGGCGTGGGCGTGCAATTAGGCTATAAGCAATTCTTTGGGAAAAATAAATTTTTTGGGATCCGTTATTATGCCTTTTTTGATTACAACCATGCCTATATCAAATCCAACTTTTTTAACTCCGCTTCCAATGTTTTCACCTATGGCGCAGGCAGTGATCTTTTATTGAATTTCATCAATGGCGGATCCGATAAAAACCGCAAAGTCTCTTTTGGCATTTTTGGAGGCATCGCTCTAGCAGGCACAACATGGCTTAACAACCAATCTGCGAATTTAAAAATCACCAATAGCGCCTACAGCGCCAAAATCAACAACACCAATTTCCAATTCTTATTCAATACCGGTTTAAGGCTTCAAGGGATTCACCATGGCGTTGAATTAGGCGTGAAAATCCCCACCATCAACACGAATTACTATTCTTTCATGGGCGCTAAATTAGCCTATAGAAGACTTTATAGCTTGTATTTCAATTATGTTTTGGCTTATTAATAATATTGAATCGGTTCTCATTGCTAATGAGGACAAAGCCAATTTTTTGGCTCTCAATGAATAACGGCATCATTTTACTTGACTTTTTACAAAAAACACACTAAAATTTCTCTTTATTTTTTGAGCGAAATTCCAGATTAGCTCAGCGGTAGAGTAGGCGGCTGTTAACCGCTTGGTCGTAGGTTCGAATCCTACATCTGGAGCCATATTTTTAACTCATCTTTTTTATAGCAAAACTTCACGCAATCCCTTTTGATTTGATCCATAACGCATTGACTAAAACCCCCACCACAACCCCCATCGCTAAATTATGCGTGTATAAAACCACCGCCACGACTAAGAGCATGTTCAGCGTGTCATAGGGCTTGATTTTTTTAATGTTAATAATGGATTGGAAATTAAAAGTGGTGAAAGAAATCATCACCATCACCGCCACAACCGCCACAATGGGGATCTTAACCACATATTCATTAAACACTAGCACTAACACCATTAAAGAAAAGCCGGCAAAAAAAGTAGAAAGCCTGGTTTTAGCCCCGGATTTTGCGTTGATGATAGACTGCCCCACCAAAGCGCACCCTGTCATTCCCCCCAAAAGCCCTGAGATGATATTCCCCAAGCCTTGCGCTTTAGTTTCTCTATTTTTATCGCTCACGCCGTCTTTTAAAATCATATCTAAAGTTTTGGCGGTCAATAAACTTTCTATCGTGCCTACTAGCGCTAAAGAAAGAGCGTAAGGCAACAATCCTACCACAATTTTAAAATCCAAATTTTTTGGGATAATGATATAATGAAAGCCTGAAATCCCTTGCTCAAGGCTCCCTAAATTCGGCGCATGCGTATCAAAAATTAAAGCGATCGCACTCACTATAAGGATACAAACTAGATTAGAGGGGATTTTTTTAGTGATTAAGGGGAAGAGGTAAATGATCAATATCCCAATAACAAGCAAGACAAACACCCCTAAATTTTGGTTTTGAAGGAATTTGAATTGCTCCATTAACAGCAAAATGCCTAGCGCGTTCACAAAGCCATACATCACTGATTGCGGGATAAATCTCAAAAGATTCCCTATTTTCAAATAGCCTAAAAGAATTTGCAACACCCCTGCCATAAGAGTCGCCACGCCCGCGTATTCAAGCCCATAGTTTTTAACCACGCCCACCAAAATGAGTGCTACTGAGCCGGCCGCTGCGCTAATCATCGCCTTTCTAGCCCCAAAAAGAGACAAAACAAAAGCCATGTAAAAGGTCGTATAAAACGCCACGCCCACATCTAAACCCACCATGATCGCAAAACCGGCCGTCTCTGGGATCACAGAAAGCCCCACCACAAAACCAGACAACAAATCTTTTTGAATGTTGCTCAGCCATTCTTTTTGTATCTTTTCCAACATGCCTTTCTTTCCTATTAGAATGGCTTGATTGTAACCAAAGATTTAAAAACCAATTTCAAACCGGATAAAATCCCTTTCCTTAAATCAAGCTCTATGATATTTTATTGTAAAAAATACTTAAAATTGTTTTTTTTTTTTTCAAAATATAAATTTTAAGCTAAAAATAAGCATTTTATGGTAAAATGGCGAAATTTCATAAACATGACTATCATGGGAATGTGAAACCAACAAAAATCTAATAAAAGGAGAAAACATGAAAATCAAAAAATCTCTCTTACTCTCTCTTTCTCTCATGCTCTCATTATCAAGGGCTGAAGATGACGGATTTTACATGAGTGTGGGCTATCAAATCGGTGAAGCGGTTCAAAAAGTGAAAAACACGGGAGCATTGCAAAATCTTGCGGACAGATACGATAATTTAAGCAACCTTTTAAACCAATACAATTACTTAAATTCCTTAGTCAATCTGGCCAGCACACCGAGCGCGATCACGGGTGCGATTGATAATCTAAGCTCAAGCGCGATCAATCTCACTAGCGCTACCACCACTTCTCCGGCCTATCAAGCTGTGGCTTTAGCGCTCAATGCCGCTGTGGGCATGTGGCAAGTCATAGCCTTTGGGATCAGTTGCGGTCCTGGCCCCAATCTTGGCCCAGAACATTTAGAAAATGGGGGCGTTCGATCGTTTGACAACACGCCAAACTACAGCTACAACACCGGTAGCGGAACGACCACCACCACTTGCAATGGAGCCAGCAATGTAGGACCCAATGGTATCCTATCTAGTAGTGAATACCAAGTTCTCAATACCGCTTATCAAACCATCCAAACCGCTTTAAACCAAAATCAAGGAGGCGGGATGCCTGCCTTGAATAGCTCTAAAAATATGGTAGTCAATATCAATCAAACTTTCACAAAAAACCCTACCACAGAATACACTTACCCTAATGGGAATGGCAATTATTATTCAGGCGGTTCATCAATCCCAATCCAGCTAAAGATTAGTAGCGTCAATGACGCTGAAAACCTTTTGCAACAAGCCGCTACTATCATCAATGTCCTTACCACCCAAAACCCGCATGTGAATGGTGGCGGTGGGGCATGGGGGTTTAGCGGCAAGACTGGGACTGTGATGGATATTTTTGGCGATAGCTTTAACGCTATTAACGAGATGATTAAAAACGCTCAAACAGCCCTAGCAAAAACCCAACAGCTTAACGCTAATGAAAACGCCCAAATCACGCAACCCAACAATTTCAACCCCTACACTTCTGAAGACAAAGGGTTCGCTCAAGAAATGCTCAACAGAGCTAACGCTCAAGCAGAGATTTTAAATTTAGCCCAACAAGTAGCGAACAATTTCCACAGCATTCAAGGGCCTATCCAACAAGATCTAGAAGAATGCACCGCAGGATCGGCTGGTGTGATTAACGACAACACTTATGGTTCAGGTTGCGCGTTTGTGAAGGAAACTTTAAACTCTTTGGTGCAACACACCGCTTATTATGGCAACCAGGTCAATCAAGAAAAAGCTTTGGCTCAAACCATTTTGAATTTTAAAGAAGCCCTTAACACTTTAGGGAACGACTCAAAAGCGATTAATAATGGTATCTCTCACTTGCCTAACGCTAAGCCACTTCAAAACATGACGCATGCCACTCAAAACCCTAATTCCCCAGAAGGTTTGCTCACTTATTCTTTGGATACCAACAAATACAACCAGCTCCAAACCACCGCGCAAGAATTAGGCAAAAACCCTTTTAGGCGCATCGGCGTGATTGACTATCAAAACAATAACGGCGCGATGAACGGCATCGGCGTGCAAGTGGGCTATAAGCAATTCTTTGGTAAAAAAAGGAATTGGGGGTTAAGGTATTATGGTTTCTTTGATTATAACCATGCTTATATCAAATCTAATTTTTTTAACTCCGCTTCTGATGTGTGGACTTATGGGGTGGGAATGGATGCACTTTATAACTTCATCAACGATAAAAACACCAACTTTTTAGGCAAAAACAACAAGCTTTCTGTGGGGCTTTTTGGTGGCTTTGCGTTAGCCGGGACTTCGTGGCTTAATTCTGAATTCGTGAATTTGAACATGGTGGGCAATATCTATAGCGCTAAGATGAATGTGGCTAATTTCCAATTTTTATTCAATTTAGGCTTGAGGATGAATCTCGCTAGGCCTAAGAAAAAAGACAGCGATCATGCCGCTCAGCATGGCATGGAATTGGGCGTGAAAATCCCCACCATTAACACGGATTATTACTCTTTCATGGGGGCTGAACTCAAATACAGAAGGCTCTATAGCGTGTATCTCAATTATGTGTTTGCTTACTAAAAACCCTCTTTAAAAAAAAGGGGGGCTTGTTTAAAAACGCTTAAAAGCCTTTTTAAATTAAGCAAATAAAGAGATCTTGGATAATCTCTTATAAATCGCTCTCAAGCGATAAAATTAAAGTAATCAAAACCTTATTTTTGCAATCATTAAAGAAAATTTTTTAAAGATTACCACTCTTTTTTGATAAAGTAATAATTTAGAATTTAGGGAGTTTTTTATGGAAGAATCAACAGCGTTCATTTTGGCTCTTGTGGGGCTATTTACTGGCATTACCGCCGGGTTTTTTGGTATTGGTGGGGGGGAGATTGTCGTCCCTAGTGCGATTTTTGCCCATTTTAGCTATAGCCATGCGGTGGGTATTTCGCTCATGCAAATGCTTTTTTCTTCAGTGGTCGGCTCTATCATCAATTACAAAAAGGGCTTATTGGATTTGAGAGAAGGCTCATTTGCCGCGCTTGGAGGGCTAATGGGGGCGATTTTAGGGAGCTTTATCTTAAAGATCATTAACGATAAAATTTTAATGAGCGTGTTTGTGGTGGTGGTGTGCTACACCTTTATCAAATACGCTTTTTCTAGCAACAAGAAACCAGAGCATTTTGAAGAAATGCATTTTGATTTGCATGCGAATAACAAAACGCCCGAAAAAAAGCGCGCAATCCCCTTTGTGTCTATGGATAGAACGCATGGGGTTTTGATGCTCGCCGGTTTTGTTACCGGCATCTTTTCTATCCCGCTAGGCATGGGCGGGGGGATTTTAATGGTGCCGTTTTTGGGCTACTTTTTGAAATACGATTCTAAAAAAATCGTGCCTTTGGGGCTATTTTTTGTGGTGTTCGCTTCTTTATCTGGGGTCATCTCTCTTTATAACGGGAAGGTTCTTGATGATATAAGCGTTCAAGCTGGGGTGATTACCGGTGTTGGAGCGTTTTTAGGGGTGGGCATTGGCATTAAGCTGATTGCTTTGGCTAATGAAAAGGTGCATAAAATCCTCTTGCTTCTCATTTATGCTTTAAGCATTTTAGCAACTTTACACAAGCTCATTATGGGGTAAAAATCTAAAAACGCTCAAGGGCATTTTTAAAATTAATATCAAAAAGCTTTCATGAGCAAGCGATAATCTCTAAAAAAGCGCTTCTTTAGGGTTAGGGGGGTTTAGTTTGGGGGTTGTAATGGGATAGCCCCCTACCCCCTTAAAAAATGAGTTTGAAACAAAAAATAAAATTAAAAACCCCATTTTTAAAAAAATAAAAAGTTTTAGTTATCTTTATTTGATGAGAACAAAACCATAAAACTTAAAAAAGAATATTTTCAAGGTAAGGGTAATTAAAAAATGAATTATTTAAGGCGGTTTTTAGCGTTTTTTAAAATAACCCATAAGACAACCCAAACGCTTAAACCCTCTATTTTAACCCCCCTTAAGAGAGCTTAGTCATTACCTCTTAATGCGTTTTTTTATCTTGGATGTATTTTTTCAATTCACCCCTTTTGATATAAGGGATAAACTCGCCATAACCCTCTTTTTCCATGTCTTTTAAGGGGATAAACCTTAAAGCCGCGCTGTTGATGCAATACCTTAAGCCCCCTAATTCTTTGGGCCCATCGTTAAACACATGCCCTAAATGCGCCTTACCAATACGGCTCAACACTTCAATGCGTTTCCTGTTAAGGCTCTCATCGTCTTCGTATTTCACCACATCTTTATTGATGGGCTTAGAAAAGCTTGGCCACCCGCAACCGGAGTCGTATTTATCCGCTGAAGAAAATAACGGCTCGCCTGTGGTAATATCCACATAAATGCCCTCTTCTTCTTTGTTGTAATACTCATTTTCAAAAGGTTTCTCAGTGTGTTTGTTTTGCGTTACTTCATACTGGAGTTTGGTGAGTTTTTTCTTTAAAACTTCATCGCTTGGTTTGGTGTATTTATCGCTATCTACAATCACTTCATCCGCCTTTTTCAAATCAATATGGCAATAGCCACCAGGGTGTTTTTTCAAATAATCTTGGTGGTATTCTTCAGCCCTCACATAATTTTTTAACGGCTCTACCTCAATGGCGATTTTGCCTTTCACTTCCTTTTGCAATTCTTTTAGGGCGTTGTCTATCACTTCTTTATCCGCGCTATTGACATAATAAATCCCTGTGCGATACTGCCTGCCCACATCATTACCCTGCTTGTTCACGCTCACCGGATCAATCACCTTAAAATAGTAACGCAACAACTTGTCCAAACTGATCTTTTTAGGATCATAAATGACTTTCACGCTTTCAGCATGATCACTCTCATGCAACTTTTGATAATTCGTGCTTGAAGTCTTGCCGTTAGCGTAACCAGAGCTTGCGTCTATGACGCCATAAATCCTCTCCATATACGCCTCTAGCCCCCAAAAGCACCCCCCAGCCAAGTAAATCACTCTTTCATCGGTTTTAGGGTGTTTAGCCCCCATATTTTCATTCGCTTGCATGATCGCTCCTATTAGTAAAAAAAGATAAAAATTTTTCAAATAAGATAATATTTTCATTGACAACCTTTGTTTTAATTTTAATGGTGTCCGCCATTATAACTAAAAAAGATGGCAATTGTTCTTTAAATTGAGTTTAAATTTCAATAAGGCTCTGTTCTATTAGGTAACAAAAGTTAAAATCACATCCATTCAACAATCTTGCCTACCGCATTGGCTTCATAGCATTTGATAGAGGTTTTTTGACTGGGTTTTTTAGGCAAAATGGCTTTTAAAAAGCCGTAATTTTCCATTTCTTTCAATCTAGCGTTCAAATTAGGGGCTTCTAAAATCCTGCCATTCAAACTCACTTCGCCCAAAAACGCCGTTTTATTGTCAATTTTTCTGTTTTTAAAGCTTGAAAGGATACTGGCAATGACCGCTAAATCGCAAGCCGGCTCGCTAATCTTAATGCCCCCGCTCACATTAATAAACACATCATGGCGGTTTAAAGGGATTTCTAGCTTTTTTTCCAATAAAGCGATGAGCATGTTAAGGCGGTTAGTGTCAAACCCGTTCGCTAATCGTTTGGGCGCTCCAAAACTGCACTCGCTCACCAACGCCTGAATCTCTAAAATCAACGCTCTTGAGCCTTCTAAAGTGATGGTAATGGCGCTCCCCTCCATAGGCTCTTCTTTAGAAAAAAACAAGCTTGAAGCTTCTTTAGCGCTCACCAAACCCTGCTCTTTCATTTCAAACAAGCCGATCTCACTCGTAGGGCCAAAGCGGTTTTTAAAACTCCTTAAAATCCTTAATTCCCTACTGGGATCGCCCTCAAAATACAGCACGCTATCTACCATATGCTCTAGCACTCTAGGCCCTGCGATGCTCCCTTCTTTAGTGATATGACCGATGATAAAAATAGCAATATCTCTTGTTTTGGCCAAACGCATGAGCTCAAAAGTGATCTCTCGCACTTGCGAAATGGAGCCGGGGGCTGAAGAAATCTCTGGCGAATAAAGCGTTTGAATAGAATCAATCACGCAAGCAAAATAATTTTCGCTCTCAATATTCGCCTTAATCACAGGCCAATTGATTTCATTGAGCAGATACAATTCTTTTTCTATGCAATCCAATCTAGTGGCGCGCATTTTAATCTGGCTCAAGCTCTCTTCCCCGCTCACATACAAAACCTTTTGCTGGTTTTTGGCCAAGCCAGAAGCCACTTTTAAAAGCAGAGTGGATTTCCCCACCCCAGGACTCCCCCCCACTAAATACAGCCCTCCTTTAGCGATCCCCCCACCTAAGACAATATCCAATTCGCTTTGCGTGGAAGAAAACTTGATGACTTCTTCATGCTCAATTTCAGCGATAGAAACGCTTTTTTGCGCTTGTGGGAGCGGTTTTTTAAGCGCGTGTAAAACTTCCTTTTGGGCTTGGTTCAATTCTATAAAACTCTCCCATGCGTTGCATTGAACGCACTTACCCAGCCACTTAGGGCTTGTAAAACCGCAATGCTGACACTCAAATAAAGAAGTTTTTTTAGCCAAAATACCACTCTTTTTTAAAATCACACAGCTAAAGACCAGATAAAAACAAGGTTTTGGTTTTGTTCTATAGCAAAACCCATAAAGCTAAACTAAAAACAAGTTAAAAAGTTATCAAGGGCCATTTTGCTCTATTTTTCTTAAAGCCTTCAAAATATAGCGTTTGATATAAGATCCCACGCTTTCTTCTTCTTCGTTAGCCATTTTCTCTAGTTTTTGGTATTGCTCATCAGAAAAATACAAGCTTACCGCACGAGTTTTTTTATTAGCGTCTGCTTTTGGTTTGCGTCCTAGTTTATTTTTAGTTCCCCTTAAGTGAGTTTCATCTGTGTTTTTGTCGTTTTCCATCAAGTTCCTTCAATCATCATCGCAAATCGCTTCAAACAAAATAGCATATTAGCATAAAAGTAGCGTATAATGAATAATGTCGCAAGCGCTAATCATTCCTCATTTTGAGCTTATTAGCGTTCGCTTGAAAAAGGCCTTCACCCCCTAAAAAGAACAAATCAAATCGGTAACACCCTGATACTGCGATCCAATAATTCCTGCAAGGCGTTTTCAATGGCAAATAAAGTCCCAGTAGTCGCGCTCATGCACCCATCGCATGCCCCCATGTAGCGGATATACACATCAATGTAATCATCGCTTTCTTTAATGTCTAAAATCTCTAAATCCCCTCCGTCCATCATAAGCATAGCGCGGATATTTTCATCAATGACTTTATCCACCACTTTAATCTTTTGAACCATAGTCATTTCCCTGAAAGCCAATTCCCCACTTTGGGATTTATTCGCAGCGGCTTTAAGTTTTTCAGCTTCCATTTCTTCGCGCACTTCTTTAAGAATATCCACTAGGTAATAATCCCTTTTTTCATGCCCACCCGGTCTCACACAGCTTTTACAAAACGCGCCGGCTTTGGTGTAATTAGTGATTTCTTCAACGCTTTTTAAATCATTGAGCTTAATCACTTCCTTAATCGTGCCTAAACTCACCCTAGCGCACTCGCACACAATAATTTCTTCTTCAAAATCTTCAGCGTTTTTCCCTAAATACATGCCGGCAGCTTTTTTGATCACATCATACGCCATCACCGAGCAGTGCATTTTTTGCCCAGGCACAGCCGGCGTGTCCGGATCGTCTCTCAAGCCTCTTTCCACATCTAAATTCGTGATTTTTACCGCATCTTGGACTCTTTTATTCAAACACAATTCTACCATCATGTCTGAGCTTGCGATCGCTGTTCCGCAACCAAAGCTTTTAAACTTCGCGTCAACAATTCTATCCGTGCTTTCATCTACAAGCCAATACAACCTCACCGCATCACCGCATGCTTCTGCGCCATAATCCGCCACAATGAGCTTAGCGTTTTTGGCTTTAGCCTGCTCTTCGGTGATGACCCCTAAATGCGTAGGGTTATCCATGCGCCTTTGAACTTCTTTAGAATATGCATCCCAGAGAACCGAACCCACTAAATCATGTTTTGCCATTTTGATTCCTTTATATTCTTTTTAATAAGAGCTTGAAATGTTTCTCAATCTTATAGCCGCTTGAGAGAAAACTTCAATCGTTTTATCAATTTCAGCTTCCGTGTTAAAACGGCTCAATGAGAGCCTGATAGCGGTATGAGCCAATTCCTTACTCGCTCCAATCGCCACCATGACAGGATTAGCCTCTAAATCCTCACTCGCGCACGCGCTCCCTGTGGAAGCGGCGATATTAGAGCGGTTTAAATCCCACAGCATGGCCTCTCCTTCAATCCCTCTCACGCTGACTAAAGTCGTGTTAGGCACACGATGGACTCGATCCCCCACCACCATCACATCAGGGATTTTCAAAAGCGCTTCTTCTAATTTGTCGCGCAATTTCCCTACCACTTCTTTTTCATAGTCTAAATGCTCTACGGCTAATCTCATCGCTTCGCCCATGCCCACAATATAAGGCACATTCAAAGTCCCGCTGCGCCTGCCATTCATATGCTCTCCGCCATGAAAAAGAGGGGTCAATCCCACCCCACTTCTAATATACAACCCCCCAATGCCTTTAGGCCCATGGAATTTGTGCGCGCTAAAAGAAAGGAAATCCACATTCGCTTTCAACACATCTACAGGGATTTTACCAATCGCTTGCACGGCATCGGTATGGAACAACACGCCCTTTTCTTTACAAATAGCCCCAATTTCTTCAATAGGGAAAATGAGACCGGTTTCATTATTCGCCCACATCACGCTCACTAGAGCGGTTTTTTCTGTGATCGCTTCTTTGACTTGCTCTGCGGTGATACTCCCATGCTCATTAATGGGCAAGTAAGTAACCTCCACCCCCAAGCTTTCTAAAAAATTACAAGTGGATCGCACCGCCGGGTGCTCTGCAACCGTGGTGATAATATGGTTTTTGCCTTTTTTCAAGCATTCATCAAAATACACGCCCTTTAACACCCAGTTATTGCTCTCTGTCGCACAAGAAGTGATGATCACATCATCTATATCCCTAGCGTTAATGCCCTTATAAAGCTTGTCTAGCGCTTCTGCAATGGCTGGGTGGGTTTCTGTGCCAAACTGGTGCAACGAGCTAGGGTTCCCGTAATGATCCCTTAAAAAAGGATCCATGGTCTCTTTGACTTTAGGGTCAATCCTAGTTGTAGCGTTATTGTCTAAATAAATTCGTTGTAACAAATGAGTGTTCTCCTTAAAAATTTTACATAGATTTTCTTATCTAGGTCTAAATTATGATTAAATACAAGATATTTTCTTAATTTTAACTTAAAATAAGATGAATTTTTGAAAACATTTTGAGAAATGCGAACATCCTCCTATCAAAAACCAACAACAGCCACTACCAACCCGCCTAAGGTTTTTTAAGGGGTCTCCCACGCCTGTCTTTTAAAGCGTCTATCCCCCCTTGTTGGTAACGCTTCTCCCACACATAGAGTTTTTGCAATTGTTTCGCCACTTCTTTTTTAGTGGGCTTAATGCCCCTAAGGTTATAAAGAGCGGTAACCATAATAGGCTTTGGGACATTAAACCTTTGGATAAATTCCAAACAATCTTTTTTGAGCTGGGAGTCTTGCTTGTTTTTAGTAATATCCACATGGCTTAAATATTGCAACACATAAAGGCGTTTTTCTTCATCTTCTTGCGCGATTTCTGGGGCTAACTCCATCCCTTGACTAACGCCTTTAAAAAACTTATTTGAAGCCTCTTGGGTGGGATAAACGCTCAAATAAGTTTCTAGTAAAGAAATCACTCTTTTTTGCTGTTCCAATAGTGCGTCTATCTTGGCGCTCAAACGATTTATTTTACTTTCCATGCGTTCAATACTAACCACTAAAAATAAATAGCTATTTAATCATTAAAAATGATTATTCTAATACCATGCTCCAAATTAAGATGTGTTTTTATGATCATGCTACAATAAAAAACGCAAAACGATTTCAAAGAAAAAGGGCTTAAAATGAAAACTTTTGAAGTAATGATTCAAACCGATTCAAAAGGGTATTTGGACGCTAAATTTGGCGGTAACGCTCCTAGAGGGTTTCTCAACCCAAACGGCTTACCCACTTATTCGCCTAAAATCTCATGGCAAAAAGTAGAAGGCGCTCAAAGCTATGCGTTAGAACTCATCGATCATGACGCTCAAAAAGTGTGTGGCATGCCGTTTGTCCATTGGGTCGTGGGCAATATTTCTTACAATGTTTTAGAAGAAAACGCTTCCATGATGGATAAAAGGATTACTCAAGGGGTCAATTCGCTCACTCAAGGCTTTATCCGTTCTCCTCTTAATGAAAGCGAAAAACAACGCTCCAATCTCAACAATAGCGTCTATATCGGCCCCATGCCCCCTAATGGCGATCACCATTACTTAATTCAAGTGTATGCCCTAGACATTCCTAAACTCGCCTTAAAAGCCCCTTTTTTCTTAGGCGATTTGCATGATAAAATGCGCAACCATATCATCGCCATAGGGAGAAAGGAATTTTTATACAAGCAGTTTGTAAGGAAATAGGCTATAAGCTTGTAGCTTTAATCCAATGAGCTTGTTTAACTTTAATATTCTTTCATTTTTTTAAAAAGTGGGGTTTTATGCAACCCTAACGAGATGGATTATAACGCTAGAAATTAGAGCTAAAAGCACCAAAAGCTGATTTAAACACGCATCAACTCCTTATCAAACCATTCATTCAACACTACCTATAATTTTTAAAACGCTCCCTAACTTCTTTGTCTAATTCCAGCACTTCGTCTAAATTAGAGAGCTTGAAAGATTTTTTAGCATACAATTCTAAGGCTTGAGAAATGGTTTTAATCAGGCCACCAAAAGCGATCTCTTGATTTAAAAACTTCTTCATCGCCACTTCATTGATCGCATTCAGCACCACGCCAAGCTTGGGGTTTTCCAACAACAAGTCTTTATAACGCCACAAGGTGTAGCGCTCCATGCTAATGGGTTCAAATTTAATCGCGCTTAAAGCGTATAGATCTAAGGGCTTGATAGACGCGCTCAAAGAGGCCAACTTCGGATCGATCGCATAGCTTATGGGTAATTGCATGTCTGCGCTCGCTAAATGCGCGATGACAGAGTTGTCTTCAAACTCCACCAAAGCATGCACGATAGAGCTTCTTTCAATCAGCGCATCAATCTTTAAAGACATGCCAAAAAGCCAATAAGTTTCTAAAATTTCAAAAAGCTTATTGACCATGCTCGCTGAATCAATGGTGATTTTAGATCCCATGCTCCAATTAGGGTGTTTGAGCGCGTTTTGCGCGTTTTGAATAGGAATAAATTCTAAAGGCGTGTCCCTAAAAGCCCCCCCACTCGCGCTAATGATTAAAGATTTAGGCTTTAAAGCCTTGTTTTGCAACAACGCCCACAAGCCAAAATGCTCGCTATCAACGGGCGTGATTTGTGAAATGTCTAACAAATGCCCTGCGCTCACTAAACTCTCTTTATTCGCTAGGGCTAGTTTTTTGTTCCTTTGTAAGCTTTTAAAGCTCGCCTTTAATCCCGCCACGCCCACAATGGCGTTAAGGACTAAATTGGAAACGCACTCTTCTATCATCGCATCAATGCCCTCTAACCCCACAAACACTTCCGCGCCCAAAGGCTCTAAATTATTCAAATCGTTAGGATCTAAAATCGCCACTTTCTTGGGTTTGAAAACTTGGATTTGCTCATTGATTAAAGCGATATTTTTCCCACAGCTTAAGGCTTCTATTTCTACGCCAAATTTTTTTGCGATTTTTAAGGCGTTTTTCCCAATAGAGCCGGTACTTCCTAAAACAACCATTCAATCCCCTAAAAACACCGCCGTCTCTTTCCAAACTTCTAAAAAATACAACAGTGCATGCAAGCCTAAAGCCCCAAAAAGCATGGAATCCAATCGGTCTAAAACGCCCCCATGCCCGGGTAAAATCTTACCGCTATCTTTGATCCCGGCCTTTCTTTTCAGATAGCTTTCATACAAATCCCCAAACACCGCCATAAGCGCGATTAAGAAACTGAATAAAAGCGCCATAAGAAAGCCTCCGCTCAATTTCCCCATGCCCACAAACGATCCCAAAACGCTCGCCAAAACAACGCCAATCAACGCGCCCTCTAAGGTTTTATTCGGCGAAGTGGCTGTGAAAGGGGTTTTGCCTAAAAGCTTGCCTCCAAAAAACGCCCCCACATCGCTTGCGACCACCACCACTAAAAGCCAAATGATCGCTACCGCACCAAAATCCTTATAAATCCCAAAAAGCGCAAAAAACCCAACGCCCGGGTATAAAAAGGGTAAAATGGCTTCGCTGTGGTGCGCTTTTTGATAAGCGATGACGCTAGCCATGACCATCGCACTGATAAGAGCGCATTCTACAGGATGCCCGTTAAAATACGCCGCTACCCATGACAACACTAAAATGAGATACAAGCTAAAGCTCGCTTTAACCTGGAATAGTCTTAACGCTTCAGAAAACCCTACCGCATAAATCCCTCCTAAAACCGCCCAAAACAACAACAAATTGTCCGCATACAAAATCAAGCCCGCCACAACGATTAAAACAACCCCTGTAATGTAACGAGACTTTTCTTTAAATAACTCTTCTTTCACTTTTTTCCTTAATCAATTAAATATTAACGAAACTAAAAAATAGCTAAACGCGCTAATCAAAACAACGCCCACTAAATTAAGCCACAAACCGGCTTTAATCATGTCCGTTATTTTAACATACCCAGAGCCATAAGCTATTGCATTGGGTGGGGTGGCTACAGGGAGCATGAACGCGCAAGTCGCACTCAAAGCTACAGGAATGGTCAATAACAAGCTTTGGTGGTTTTCATAACCCATGCCCATCGCAACCCCTCCAATCACCGGCAAAAACGCCGCAGCGGTGGCGGTGTTAGAAGTGATTTCGGTTAAGAAAATGACCATTAAAGTGACCATGACAATAATGAGTAAAATCGGTAAATGCGAAAAGCCAGAAACCAAATGCCCGATCCACAAACTCAACCCGGTTTTAGAAAATTGCGCGCTCAAGGCTAACCCACCGCCAAATAAAAGCAGCACATCCCAAGGGAGTTTTTTAGCAACACCCCAATCAATGAGCCTATCGCCCTGATTGTTAGCGGGCAAAATGAATAAAAGCGCAGAAACCCCCATCGCGATCACGGAATCAATTTTATCTATCTTAATGCCCCAAGATTTTAACATTACGCCTAAAAAAATCCACCCTAAAGACGCTAAAATAAAAATAACGCCCACAGAGATTTCCGCCTGACTCAAACGGCCTAGTTTGTTTAACTCCGATTTAACGACTTCCTTACCCCCTGGGATTTCTTTAATCTTTAAAGGGAAAATCGCATAAGTGAGCAAGAGCCACGCTAAAATGAGCATGATGAAGGCTAATGGTGTTCCAAACACCATCCACTGAGCAAAATCAATTTCAATATTGAAAGCGGTTTTCATATAGCCGGCTAATAAAGCGTTAGGGGGCGTGCCAATCAGAGTGCCTAAAGAGCCAATAGAAGCAGAATAAGCGATACCAAGCATCAAGCAAATACTGAAATTCGTGCGATAGATAGTAGTCTTTTCTTGAATGACTTGGGTAATATCTTTACCCTTATGCACGATATTACTCATAATACCCCCATGCGCTTTGGTGATTTCTTCTTTTTGATAGAATGCATTAGAGGCGTTTTCTTTACCCACCAGTTTAGCGACTAATTGCAAAACGCTCATGCCAACAGGGAGCATCATCACCGCCGTTGCGGTATTGCTCACCCACATAGACAGAAAGCCTGTAGCGATCATGAAACCTAAAATCAACCTCCTAGGGCTTGTGCCTACTAATAAAATAATGCTTAAAGCGATGCGTGTGTGCAAGTTCCATTTTTGCATGCTTAAAGCTAAAATAAACCCTCCCATAAAAAGAAAGATAATGGGCGATGCGTAAGAAGAGCTAACGCTAGAGAATTGATCCACGCTAAAGACGCTAAAAAGCACCAAAGGTAAAAGCGCGGTTGCGGGCAAGTCAATGGCTTCAGTCATCCACCATATCCCCATTAAAACAGCCACCCCAGCCACAACAGGCATCGCCTTATAATTTAAGGAACTGAGCTTGGGGATTTCTTCTACAATATGAGGCATTTGAACATTAAGCACATAACAGACAATAAGCGCGATTAACGCTCCCCCTATTAACCCCAACAAGCGCACGATCTTAGTGCTTTTATCATCGGCGCGCGTATCGGTATGCGTATCGGCATGCGAATGATTTTCCATTTTATTTTACCCTTTAAAATTACTAACCTCCATGCTACAATAAAACTTTTTTAAAACTAGGGTTTTAGAAAAATAAAATCAAAACAGGAAAAAGAGTGGTAAAAGAAAGTGATATTTTAGTGGTTGGTGGGGGGCATGCGGGCATTGAAGCGAGCTTGATTGCGGCTAAAATGGGAGCTAGAGTGCATTTAATCACCATGCTCATAGACACGATCGGTTTGGCGAGCTGTAACCCGGCGATTGGGGGCTTGGGTAAAGGGCATTTGACTAAAGAAGTGGATGTGTTAGGGGGGGCTATGGGGATTATTACGGATCATAGCGGTTTGCAATATCGTGTGTTAAACGCTTCTAAAGGGCCGGCGGTTAGAGGGACTAGAGCGCAAATTGATATGGATACTTACCGCATTTTTGCAAGAAATCTTGTTTTAAACACCCCTAATTTGAGCGTCTCTCAAGAAATGACCGAAAGTTTAATCCTTGAAAACGATGAGGTAGTGGGCGTAACTACGAACATTAACAACACTTATAGAGCCAAAAAAGTGATCATCACCACAGGCACTTTTTTAAAAGGGGTGGTGCATATTGGCGAGCACCAAAACCAAAACGGGCGCTTTGGGGAAAACGCCTCTAATTCTTTAGCCTTGAATTTAAGGGAGCTTGGCTTTAAGGTGGAGAGGTTAAAAACCGGCACTTGCCCAAGAGTGGCGGGCAATAGCATTGATTTTGAAGGATTAGAAGAGCATTTTGGGGACACAAACCCTCCCTATTTTAGCTATAAAACCAAAGATTTTAACCCCACCCAACTCTCTTGCTTCATCACTTACACTAACCCCATTACCCACCAAATCATTAGGGATAATTTCCACCGAGCCCCCCTTTTTAGCGGCCAAATTGAAGGCATAGGCCCCAGGTATTGCCCTAGCATTGAAGATAAAATCAACCGCTTCAGCGAAAAAGAACGCCACCAGCTGTTTTTAGAGCCTCAAACCATTCACAAAAGCGAATATTATATCAATGGCTTAAGCACTTCTTTGCCCCTAGATGTGCAAGAAAAGGTCATTCATTCTATCAAAGGCTTAGAAAACGCCCTCATCACGCGTTATGGCTATGCGATAGAATATGATTTTATCCAGCCTACAGAATTGACCCACACTTTAGAAACCAAAAAAATCAAAGGGCTTTATTTGGCCGGGCAAATCAATGGGACTACCGGCTATGAAGAAGCGGCGGCTCAAGGGCTTATGGCTGGGATTAATGCGGCATTAGCCTTAAAGAATCAAGCCCCCTTTATTTTAAAGCGCAATGAAGCCTATATCGGCGTTTTGATTGATGATTTGGTTACTAAAGGCACGAATGAGCCTTACAGAATGTTTACTAGCCGTGCCGAATACCGCTTGCTTTTAAGAGAAGACAACACGCTTTTTAGGTTAGGCGAACATGCCTATCGTTTAGGGCTTATGGAAGAAGATTTTTATAAGGAATTAAAAAAAGACCAACAAGCAATACAAGAAAACTTGAAACGCCTTAAAGAATGCGTCCTTACCCCTAGCAAAGAAGTGTTAAAACGCTTGAATGAATTAGATGAAAACCCTATCAATGACAAGGTTGATGGCGTTAGTTTGTTAGCGCGCGATAGTTTTAATTTAGAAAAAATGCGCTCCTTTTTCAGCTTTTTAGCCCCCTTGAACGAGCGGGTTTTAGAGCAGATTAAAATTGAATGCAAGTATAATATTTATATTGAAAAGCAACACGAAAATATCGCTAAAATGGACAGCATGCTCAAAGTGTCTATCCCTAAAGATTTTGTGTTTAAAGGCATTCCAGGCCTTAGCTTAGAAGCGGTAGAAAAATTAGAAAAATTCCGCCCCAAAAGCCTTTTTGAAGCCTCAGAAATCAGCGGGATCACCCCGGCGAATTTAGATGTTTTGCATTTGTATATCTATTTGCGAAAAAACTCTTAAAGGATTTTTAATGAACGCTTTAGAAATCACCCAAAAGCTCATCAGCTACCCCACCATTACGCCCAAAGAATGCGGTATTTTTGAATACATTAAATCGCTTTTTCCCACTTTTAAAACCCTAGAATGTGGGGAAAATGGCGTGAAAAACCTTTTTTTATACCGCATTTTTAACCCCCAAAAAGAACATGCAAAAGAAAAGCATATAAAAGAAAATGTTAAGCCCTTGCATTTTTCTTTTGCAGGGCATATTGATGTCGTGCCTCCTGGAGATAATTGGCAAAGCGATCCCTTTAAACCCATCATTAAAGAGGGGTTTTTATACGGCCGTGGGGCGCAAGACATGAAAGGGGGCGTGGGGGCGTTTTTGAGCGCAAGCTTACAATTTAACCCTAAAACCCCTTTTTTGCTTTCTGTTTTACTCACAAGCGATGAAGAAGGGCCGGGGATTTTTGGCACAAAACTCATGTTAGAAAAGCTCAAAGAAAAAGATTTGCTGCCTCATATGGCGATTGTGGCTGAACCCACTTGCGAAAAAGTCTTAGGCGATAGCATCAAAATTGGCCGAAGAGGCTCTATTAATGGCAAACTCATTTTAAAAGGCATTCAAGGGCATGTGGCTTACCCGCAAAAATGCCAAAACCCCATTGATGCGCTCGCTTCGGTTTTGCCCTTAATTTCAGGAGTTCATTTAGACGATGGCGATGAATATTTTGACCCTTCAAAATTAGTCATCACCAACTTGCATGCAGGGTTAGGGGCTAATAATGTGACTCCAGGGAGCGTAGAAATTACCTTTAATGCACGCCATTCTTTAAAAACCACCAAAGAAAGTTTGAAAGAATATTTAGAAAAGGTTTTAAAAAATTTGCCTCACACTTTAGAATTAGAATCAAGCAGTTCGCCTTTCATCACGGCTTCTCATTCAAAGCTTACCAGCGTTTTACAAGAAAATATTTTAAAAACATGCCGCACCACCCCCCTTTTAAACACCAAAGGCGGCACGAGCGATGCGCGATTTTTTAGCGCTCACGGCATAGAAGTGGTGGAATTTGGCGTTATTAATGACAGGATCCATGCCATTGATGAAAGGGTGAGCTTGAAGGAATTAGAGCTTTTAGAAAAGGTGTTTTTGGGGGTTTTAGAGGATTTGAGTGAGAAATGAATGGGGAGTTTTGGCGTAAGGGTTTTATTTTTAATACCAACGCCTTTTTCGCTGGCAAAAACCACCAAACCAACTCAAGCTTTAGCATGCTAGTATCCATTTATCATAGCCTTATAAGAGTGGGGCAATGCTTGACAAAGTAACCAAAGCTTGCTAAATTTTTTAACCCTTTTTTGTTTTTGCAGTTTTTACATGCTCCTGTTGTTAAAAATTAAAATTCTTAAGGGCTTTTACCAAGCCACTCTTAAAAAGGGGCGATTCAATCAACTTTTTAAGACAAACTCTTTTAAGCCCTATCTTTAGAAGTATCCCTTTTAGCATGGCAATTAAGCTCAAACAACACGCAGTTAAAAGAAAAATAATTTTTTTCTTTATCTCATCAATAAAGGTTCAATAAAGCTTTAATCGTCAATATTTGATTATAATTATAGAGAATTACATTTTTTTAATAGGAGATATATCATGCTAGGAAGCGTTCAAAAAACCCTTTTTGGGGTCTTGTGTTTGGGCGCGTTGTGCTTGAGAGGGTTAATGGCAGAGCCAGACGCTAAAGAGCTTGTTAATTTAGGCATAGAGAGCACAAAGAAGCAAGATTTCGCTCAAGCTAAAACGCATTTTGAAAAAGCGTGTGAATTAAAAGAAGGTTTTGGGTGTGTTTTTTTAGGGGCGTTCTATGAAGAAGGGAAAGGAGTGGGAAAAGACTTGAAAAAAGCCATTCAATTTTACACTAAAGGTTGTGAATTAAATGATGGTTATGGGTGCCGCCTGCTAGGAAATTTATATTATAACGGACAAGGCGTTTCTAAAGACTCTAAAAAAGCCTCACAATATTACTCTAAAGCTTGCGACTTAAACCATGCTGAAGGGTGTATGGTATTAGGAAGCTTACACCATTATGGTGTAGGCACGCCTAAGGATTTAAGAAAGGCTCTTGATTTGTATGAAAAAGCTTGCGATTTAAAAGACAGCCCCGGGTGCATTAATGCGGGATACATGTATGGTGTAACAAAGAATTTTAAGGAGGCTATTGTTCGTTATTCTAAGGCATGCGAATTGAATGATGGTAGGGGGTGTTATAATTTAGGGGTTATGCAATACAACGCCCAAGGCACAGCAAAGGACGAAAAGCAAGCGGTAGAAAACTTTAAAAAAGGTTGCAAATCAGGCGTTAAAGAAGCATGCGACGCTCTCAAGGAATTGAAAATAGAACTTTAGTTTTAATGAAGTTAAGCTAAAGGCTGCGTTTAGCTGGCTTTTACGCTTTTTAATGTTTTAATGAAAAACACGAACCCCACGAACCAATCTTTTAATGATCGTAAAAGACTTTTATCGAATCCGTTCATTCCAAACGCCGTTTTGAGATTGGTGCTTGAAAGGTTAAAGCGAGTTTGTTCAAACCCTTAAAAAGGGTTTTTAACCCCTACAACGCCTTTAATAGCACGCTATTTAGGCGCTCATTAAAACTTTTAGCGTCTTTTAAAGCCCCTTTTTCTAAAAGCTTCGCCCCATCATAAAGCAACCAGATAAAAGCGCTCAACTGCTCTTTATCTTCGCATTTTAAGAGTTTTTGCAAAATCGCATGGTTAGGGTTTAATTCTAGCGTTTTCTTGCTTTCAGGCACGCTTTGGCCCATTTGACGCATAAAATTAGCCATCATCGCATTTGGTTCATCGCCTATTAAAGCCACCGCTGAAGTGAGATGATTGGAAAGCTCTACGCCTTTAATCTCATCTTTAAGATTTTCTTCAAACGCTTTCATCAAATCTTTAAACTGATCTTTCACCTCATCATGGATTTCTTCCAAACCAAGCTCTTTCAAACTCTCGCTATGGCTAGCGTCTCTAAAAGGCGTTTTATCGTATTCATTCACGCCTGGCATCACAAACGCATCAATTTCATCGCTCAATAACAAAACATCATAGCCTTTTTGAGCGTATTTTTCCAAAATGGGGGACGCTTTTAGTAAGTCTAAATTTTCGCCTAAAAGGTAGTAAATGCTTTTTTGATTTTCTTTTAAATTTTCTTTGTATTCTTTTAAAGAAATCAATTCTCCTTTGTCTTTAGAATAGAATCTCAACAATTCTAAAAGTTTTTCTTTGTTTTCAAAATCCCCATACAAGCCTTCTTTTAACACTTTCCCAAAAGGCTCATAGAATTTATGGTAATTTTTGTTATCCTTGCTCAAGCGTTCAATCTCGCTTAAAATCTTTTTCACTGAAGCCGAACGGATATTGGCTAAAATCTTATTCTGCTGCAAGATTTCACGGCTCACGTTCAAGGGCAAATCTTCGCTGTCAATCACGCCTTTAACAAACCTCAAATAAGACGGCAACAATTCTTTGTCATCATCAGTGATAAACACCCTTTTAACATAAAGTTTGACCCCGCTTTTATAATCCACCCTAAACAAATCAAAGGGCGCTTTGCTAGGGATGTAAAAAAGCGTTGTGTATTCTAAAGAGCCTTCCACTTTATTGTGGATATAACTCAAAGGCTCGCTGTTGTCATGTGCAAACGATTGGTAAAAGTCTTTGTAATCCTTGTCTTTTAATTCGCTCTTATTCATTTTCCATAAAGCGCTCGCTTGATTGATCTGATCGCACTTTTCTTCTTTAATTTCTTTTTTATTATCCCCTTCGCCCTCAAATTTCGTATCGGTGTAAGTTAAAAAAATAGGGAAAGGGATATGCTCAGAATACTTTTTAACAATGCCATCAATCTCCCAACGGCTCGCAAAATGAGAATCTTCTTCTTTTAAAAAGAGGGTGATTTCTGTGCCTTGCTCCTCTTTGACGCATTCGCTGATTTCAAACTTGCCCTTACCATCGCTCACCCATGCATAAGCTTGCTCGCTAGTTACTTTCTTGGTTTGAACGACAATCTTGCTCGCTACCATGAACGCCGAATAAAAGCCCACGCCAAATTGGCCAATTAAAGCACTATCTTTTTTCTTATCCCCACTCAAAGCGCTTAAAAAACTCTTCGTGCCTGATTTAGCGATCGTGCCTAGATGCTCAATGAGATCGTTTTTATCCATGCCTATACCATTATCTTTAATCGTTAAGGTTTTTTTCTGGCTATCAAAACTCAAATGAATGCTAGGCGTGGTATTGAGCCCTTTTAATTTCTCATCGGTCAGCATTAAATAATTCAGCTTATCCAAAGCGTCGCTCGCGTTAGAAATCAACTCCCTTAAAAAAATCTCTTTATTAGAATACAAAGAGTGGATCATCAAATCCAAAAGCTGGTTGATTTCAGTTTGAAAGGTGTATTCTTGGTTAGACATTGAACTTTTTCCTTTAATAAAATTTTTAAGATTATACAATAAAAGCGCGCTTAAAAGGGGGATACTATGGCTTAAAAAAAGAACATGAAAGAATGTTTAATTTTTTAAAAACGATAACTCATAGAGCTCATCAAATAGCTTCTATCTTGAATGGTTTGAGCGAAATCAGGGTTATAACCGCTTGTAAAAAACCCTACCTTATAACCCTTATGCATCGTGATTTGATAGCCATTAACCATTAGCATGAAATAGATATGTTTTTTAAGGTTATATTTAAAAGTAACCCCTAAGCTTTGCGAATCAGCCCTTGGGGAATAGGTCAATTTCCCATACAATTGCACCAAAAGATTTTTAACGCTCTTCCCTACAAAAGCGTTAATCGTTATGGAATTAGCGTTGTAAAAATTGGAATAAGCGTCTTCATAAGGGGTGTCATCTTTAGTGTCGTAAAAAGGATCAATGGGTGAGCCGTTCCAGCCTAATTGAACGCTCGCGTTCCCAAAATTCTTATACACGCTCCAGCCAAAACGATAAGAGCGGAAATTCACTCTTTGAAACACGAACAAACTCGCGCTTTTTTTACCCACTAAAGAGGCTCTGTAATAATCTTTAGACAAATAATCGCTATAAAGGGGGAACCATGCGTAAAAAGTCGTTTGGATGCGCCAACCAGATTTCCAATAAGACTTTGTATCATGGGTGATTTCAAATCCAGGAGCGTTAAAATTCTTAGGGTAAAACCAAATAAAAGGCACGACCCTAATGTATTTATTTTCGTAAATGAGATTTAAATTGTGCATGCCGTAGTTGGTTTTTTGCTTGTAATTGACAGGAGCGTAAAAATCTCTAATGGATTGCTCATTAGCTAAAGCCCTTCCAAAGGTGCTAAACCACTCTATCCTAAATTTTTTCCACCGGTAAAAAAGCTCAAACCCTTGATTAAACCCGCTCAAAAACAAAGCTTTAGAGGGGTAACGCCCTAATTTAATCCCAAAAATATCCTTATATTGATAATCTAAATACAAATTGTATAACACATAAGGCCTGGCGTTTTGAGCCTTTTGCTCTCTGGTCCAATTTTGGCTGTGTTGCATCAAATAGCCCTCCCATCGCCCCATGTAATACCAGTTCGCTGGCTGAAACCCTGCCTTAGGGTTGGCTTCATCAATCAAAAATTTCGTGGAATCATACGCTAACGCTCCTATTTCGCCCCCCACCCCAAAACCCAGTTTGTGGTTTTCAATCCCTTTAGGGAGCAAACTAGAATCAATTTGCAAAGCCCCGGTAGTGGTTACATAACTCCCTGTAGGGTAAATCCCTTTTTTGGAATTGATGACTGACTGGTTGAAAGCGATGCGCGAAAACGATCCCACTCTAGCGCTGATTTGATACTCAAAAGCGCTGAGGAAAACCCCATGCAAAGCCAAAAACCCTAGCCAAACTTTTTGATTAAGCACCCTTTTATCAAACACCTTTTTATTGAAGTCTGATATTATGCCATAAAACAAACTCGCAAGTCGCTCGCTCATTGTAGAAAAAAAAAAAAAAAAAACGATAAAATCACAAACCCCCCTTTTTTTACAAAAAGCAGGTTCAATTTAAAGATTTAAGGATTATGCATGCAAGAGATTGTCCCTATTGTTGTGGCTTTTGATAACAATTATTGTATCCCTGCTGGCGTGAGTTTATTTTCCATGCTAGCAAACGCCAAACGAGAGAGAGAGAGAGAGAGTAAAACTCTTTTATAAAATTCATTGTTTGGTGGAGGGTTTAAGCCCAGAGAATATAGCCAAATTAGAAGAAACGATCGCTCCTTTTAGCACTTTTTCTAGCATAGAGTTTTTGGATATTACTGATGAAGAATTAGAACCACGCCATAATTATGATAAGCTTGGTCCTTTAATAGCTAATGAAATTAAAAAATTGTATTTAAAACTCAATTCTTTTAGTCAAAAACGCTTTTCTAAAATGATCATGTGCCGTTTCTTTTTCGCTTCCCTTTTCCCCCAATACGAAAAGATGATCATGTTTGATGTGGACACTTTGTTTGTGGGCGATATTAGCGAGAGCTTTTTTATCCCCCTTGATGATCATTATTTTGGGGCTGTGAGAGAAAAAGATTTGATCGCTATGAGCAGGAATTCGGCTAAGGATTTATACGAATTACGCCAAATGCGCACAAAAACCATTGGTGTCGCTGACGCTTTCCCTAATTTAGAAGAAGCGCAAATCCTTTTTGACAACTATTTTAACGCCGGGTTTTTAGTCTTAAATTTAAAATCATGGCGTGAAGAAAATCTGGAAAACCAATTGGTTGGATTTTTCCTTTTGAAAAATGAAAAACTTTTATTTACCGATCAAGATGCTTTGTGTTTTGTGTGCCGTGGGAGGATTTTAGAATTGCCTTACTCCTACAATGCCCACCCCAGTTTCCTTGATACGCCCTTATTCCCTAGCATCAAAGAAGCGCGCATGCTGCATTTTTGGGGCGATAAACCCTGGAAACTCTTAAGCGTCATTGGCGCGAAAAAATGGCATGAAATTTTGATCCAAACGCCTTTTAAAGACGCCTATTTTAACGCTCCCTTTTTAGATCACCTCTTTGAATCCCTTCAAAACAAGGATAAAGAAACCCAAGAAATCCACGCTCTTAATAAAATCCTGTCTTTTTCAGACAAACGGCATTCTTTTGAATTCCTTCTGCCCAGGCTTTCTTCTAAACTCCTTATAGAATTTTTGCTTTTTAAAGCCAAACAAAAAGTGAAACGATTGATTAAAAGGGTTTTTTAAACCCCCTTTCAAAATTAATGCGAGCAAGCATGCGTTTGTGTGGGCTGAATGTCCTTATTATCGGCTAGTTTTTCCTTTTCCACTCTCTCTAAAAAAACGCTTAAATCTTGTGCCATTTTTTCAAAAATCTTAGCGCTCACGCTATCAGGGTGAGAAATCACAATCGGCTCGCCCCTATCCCCCCCTAAACGCACTTTAGGCTCTAAAGGGAGCTTGGCTAAAATCTGCGTGTTATAAGCCTCTAATAATCCACTCATGGAATTTGAGCCAAAAATCTCGCTCTCTTTCTTGCAATGCTCGCACACAAAACTCCCCATATTTTCTACAATGCCCGCAATAGGAATGTGTAGTTTCTTAAACATGTCCAAACTCCGTTTAGCGTCATCTAAACTCACTATTTGAGGCGTAGTAACGGTGATTCCTGCACTCAATGGCACAGCTTGGGCTAGCGTGAGCTGTGCATCGCCTGTTCCTGGGGGCATATCCACCACCAAAACATCTAAATCCCCCCAAATAATATCGCTTAACATCTGCTCAATCGCTCGCATGAGCATGGGCCCTCGCCAAATGAGACTCTGCCCCTCATCATACAAAAGCCCCATGCTCATCACAGAAACGCCAAAAGCTTTTAAAGGAATGAGTTTTTTACCGCTAGGATCCATGATCACATCAGCGTTTTGCAAGCCCATCATTCTAGGGATATTAGGGCCATACACATCAGCGTCTAGTAACCCCACTTTTTGGTTTAAATTCGCTAAAGCGATGCTTAAATTCACGCTGGTGGTGCTTTTACCCACACCGCCCTTCCCAGAGCTTATCATCACTACATGTTTAATGTTTTTAGCCAGATTTTTAGTGGTGGGCTTTGGGGCTTGGGGCTTTGGCGGGGTTTTAATATCCAAATTCAAAGCTTTCACGCCCTTTTCTTGCATCGCTTTGGAGATATTTTCCCTTAAAATCGCGCTCGTTTCTTCAGAGCTTGAGGGGATTTCTATTAAAAGCCCTAATTGATCGTCATGCAAGGTGATGTTTTTAACAAAACCAAAGCTGACAATATCCTTTTCAAAATTAGGGTAGATGATCGTTTTTAACGCGTTTAAGACATCTTCTTGGGTGAGCATTTTAATCCTTAAAATGATAGTATTTGAATTTTCTTTATAGCATGTTTTGTTTAATTTTGCATTATAAATTAAATTTAGGTTTTTAAAGGATAGGGCATGGAATTTTATAAGCGTGTTTCGTGTTTTGAAATTGCACCATTTTAGGAATTTGGGCAGAAAATCGCCTACAGAATTGCTTTTAAACTCAAGTTTTGATGAAAAACATGGGGGGTTGGTGATCTTGGTGGGGGAAAACAATGTGGGTAAGAGCAATATTTTAGAAGCCTTGAAGGCGTTTAATGATACAGGCATCAAACTCTGCAATGAGAACGATTACTCCAAAGACGATGAATCTAAAGAAGCCACTTTAAGCCTGGAAGAAGAAACAAGCCTTAATCATAAAACCATAGATTTTTCTTGCGTGGATTTGAAGATCCAAACTTTGAAGATCCAAACTAAAGAGATTGGCGAGGGTTTAAAGGAACTATCAAAAACGCTAATCGTCTATCCTTTTGAAAAACATGTAGAAGCTTTAAGGGAACAATGCAGTAACATTGTTTTTATTCCCTCTAACAATAACGACTATTCAAATATTTGCACTTTTGTGAGTAATTTTACAAATCTTATCGACTCTTACAACCAGTTAAAACCATTTTTACATTTTTACAAAGAATTAATCAAACATTTAAGCGGCAATAGCGAATGGATTAAAACTTTTTGTCAGTGCATCAAAGAAATCATAAAACACAATACGCCTAATAAAGAATGCAATTCAGATGATTTTTTTGTCATAGGGAAGCACAAGCAAAATCAGTTATCAAAAATTTATTCTCGTTTTAAAAAACTTAGTGAAAAAGAAATCAAACCAAAAGATGTGGAATATATCTTAAAAAAGCCAGAAGCTTTAGATGAAATTTTTAAAACTACTGACTTTAATACAAAATTTGCACCAAAAACTAAAGTGAAAGATATTATTAAAGAGATAGACGAAAAATACCCTATCAATGAAAATTTTAAACAGCAATTTAGAACATTTCGATCAAATATAATCAGCCTTAAAAAGAAAATTAAAAATTCTTTAAAATACCTTAAAAAAACAAGAGAGGATTTTGAGCGAAAAAAAGAATCATGGATAAAAGAAATTGAAAATGACTGCAAAAATCAAAAAACGCTAGAGTTTGATTATGATGTCTTTCTGGATAATATCCAACAAATATGCAAAAATTATATAGCAAGCCATGTTGTTAGCGACGAGTCTAAAGATATGAAATCCATGATGTGTCAGCTTTATTTGAAACAGATAGATTTATTAGTCAATTCAGAAATCGAACAATACAGATACAGTGATTTTCTTGAATCAGCAAGAAAATTTCTGTGGGAAGACATAAAAACTTTAGATGAAAAGAGTGGCGTTCATTTGTTCCCTAAAAATATTGGTGAAATCAAAGATAAATTTGAAGCAAACAAGGAAAAAGTCAAACAAAGCAAAAACTATTTTGAGTTCGCAGAATATTGCCGAGAGTGTAACCCTTATACAGCGTTTCAAAACTTAAAAAATAAAGTTCAATTCCCTTTAAGCGGTGGTTTATCTTATAAGTCTTACAAACTCGTGCCAACCATGAAAGAATACAAAGAGCCAAAAATCACAGATAACGACCTTGAAGCCATATCAACCAAAGAGACTGGTCTTGCTAGCCAATTATCTGGGCACTGGTTTTTTCAGCTTTCGTTATTTAATAAAACAAACTTTGATCCTAATAAAATTTGGATTCCTTTAGAGTTCAATAAAAGATCAAAAATAAAGTTTGATAAAGATTTAGAAATCTATTTTGATAGTCATGGATCGTTCAATATCCCTAAAAAATACTTGCAAGAAATCAATCAAAAATCACTAAAAGAGATCAGACAATCAGAATTTCCTTTTAACATTGAAGCAAAAGGCGAATGCAATAACAATATATGTCAATTTGAATTTTTTAACAATAAAAGCTCTCTTTTATTTAAGGTAAATTTTACAGAAATATTAGAAAATCTTGCAGAAATCTTGGAATACAACATGCAATTAAAAATAGATTCTTTGATTACAAAAGAATTTAACAGGCTTTTAGCGATCGCTGAAGATAGCCCTCAAAATAGTTACCAATTAAAAATTCATGTCCGACACAATAATAAGCTTTCTGAAGGGAAGGAATACACGGCATATGAAATAAAACTTGAAATTCATGATTGCAGAAAATCTGATAATCAAAATGAGCCAATTATCTTAAGCCAGCAAAGCACCGGCTTCCAATGGGCGTTTAATTTCATGTTTGGTTTTCTCTATAATTGGGGATCACATTTTAGCCTTAACAAGAATATTATCTATGTCATGGACGAGCCAGCCACTCATTTGAACGTGCCAGCCAGAAAGGAATTCAGGAGATTTTTAAAAGAATACGCTCATAAAAATCATGTTACCTTTGTTTTAGCCACCCATGACCCCTTTTTAGTGGATACGGATCATTTAGATGAAATAAGGATTGTAGAAAAAGAAACAGAAGGCTCTGCGATTAAGAATCACTTTAACTATCCCCTAGACGATGCGGGCAGAAACTCCGACGCCCTAGATAAAATCAAACGCTCTTTAGGGGTGGGTCAGCATGTTTTTCACAACCCCCAAAAACACCGAATCATCTTTGTAGAAGGCATCACCGATTATTGCTATTTGAGCGCTTTCAAATTGTATTTCAATAAGCATAATCCACAATTCAAAGATAACCCCATTCCTTTCACTTTCTTACCCATTTCAGGGCTTAAAAATAATCCAAACAAGATGAAAGAAACCATTCAAAAACTTTGCGAGTTAGACAATCACCCTATTGTTTTGACAGATGATGACAGAAAAGATGGCTCTGACCCACAAAGAGCAAAAAGCGAACAATTTAAAAGGGCTAATAAGTATTTGGGTAATCCCATCACCATCTTACAACTCTCAGACTGCGACAGGTGTTTCAAACAAATTGAAGATTGTTTCAGCGCAAACGATAGAAAAAAATACGCTAAAAATAAGCAAATGGAATTGGCCATGGCGTTCAAAACAAGGCTTTTGTATGGCGAAAAAGACGATGCGGTGAGCGAAGAAACAAAAAAGAATTTTCTATGCTTATTTGAATGGATAAAGAAAAGAGTGTAATAACCCAACGATTAAAAAAGGGTATATCAAATTTGATTATAATGCCCCACAATATTATAAGTGAAAGGATTTTGATGTTTAAAAAAATGTGTTTGAGCTTGCTAATGATAGGCGGTGTTTGTGTGGGGGCAAAGGATTTGGATTTCAAACTGGATTATCGTGCGACTGGGGGGAAACTCATGGGGAAAATGACGGACTCTAGTCTTTTAAGCATCACTTCTATGAACGATGAACCGGTGGTGATTAAAAACCTTATTGTCAATAGGGGAAATTCATGCGAAGCGACTAAAAAAGTAGAACCCAAATTGGGCGATAAGTTTAAAAAAGAAAAACTCTTTGATCATGAGTTAAAGTATTCGCAACAGATATTTTACCGCCTGGATTGCAAGCCTAATCAATTGTTAGAAGTTAAAATCATCACGGACAAGGGCGAATATTACCACAAGTTTTCCCAATAAAACCGCCCTTTCCTCAAACAAGAGGCTTTCTAGCTAGATCACTTCGTGAGAGCACCCCTTTCTAAAGAAAGGAGCTTCCTAACTAAAACATTCCATTAAATGCTAACACGAAAGGCTTTGTTCTTTAAAGTCTGAATGGATATTTCCTACCTTAAAAAGACTAGTGGTATTTTAATCTCTTTTAGCCTAACGGCTATGTGCTTACATCTGCACCCTAAAGGACAGAGTTTTCCGTGCTAGTGGGATAAAATTTAAAAAGAGTTTTGCCACAAAGCGACCAAAACCTCTCATGGAGCCTTTTGTTGGGCTTGCTCTAAAGCCATTTGCGCATGCTTGCAATCCTTTTTAAAAGACTTCGTAATAAAATTAACCTTAAGCGTCGAATCAAAGGCTTGATGGCATTTTTTAAGCTTGTGATCGCGCTCTTGCGGGTCTTGCAAATAATATTTCACTGAATGCACAAAACTGAAATGAAACCCCATAGGAGGAATACGACTCTCTGGCGTGCCTTCGCAAAAATCGCTGCAATAACTGCTTTGCGACTTTAACCCCCCCAACACCACTAAAAATAAAAAAACCATCTTTTTCATCAATACTCCTTCAATCCTTTTTATCCGCCAAAATACACCAACGCTGAACCCCAAGTCAATCCCCCACCAAAAGCGTCTAAAAGCATTAAATCGCCCTTTTTCAAACGCCCCTCTTCATAAGCTTCACCCATAGCCATAGGGATACTGGCTGCTGAAGTGTTGCCGTACTTATGCACGGTTAAAACCACTTGCTCATCTTTAAAATCCAAATGCTCCCGCACCGCTTGAATGATCCTAAAATTAGCTTGATGCGGGATAAACAAACGCACGTCTTCAGGTTTGAGAGCGTTTTTTTCTAAGATCATTTCCACATCTTTTAAAAGCGTTTTCACCGCTAGCTTAAACACTTCATTGCCCTTCATGCACAAAAAAGGCTCTAAAGCTTCTTCTTTAGCGTTAAAGGGCGTGGGTTTTAGAGTCCTTGGCGTATAAAGATAATCAGAAAAATTCCCATTCGCTGAAATCTGCACATCTAAAATGCTTTCTTTTAAACGCTTGGTCCTGCCTATCACGCACGCCCCAGCCCCATCGCCAAATAAAATACAAGTCCCCCTATCTTTAAAATCTAACACGCTACTCGTTTTTTCTGCCCCCACAATCAGCACATTTTCGCACATCCCGCTCTCAACATAAGCCTTAGCCACCGATAATAAATAAATAAAACCCGTGCAAGCGGCTGAAATATCAAACGCCGGTTTGTTTTCAATGCCTAATTTCGTGCTCAACACGCAAGCGGTTGAAGGCATGGCCAAAAAATCAGGGCTTAAGGTCGCTACAACCACCAAATCAATGTCTTGTGGGGTTAAATGCGCTCTCTCTATGGCCTGTTTAGCCGCTATTACCCCTAAATCGCTGCTTTTTTCTTCATTGCTAGCGAAACGGCGCTCTTTGATACCAGTCCTTTTTTCTATCCATTCATCGCTGGTATCCAAAAATTGCTGAAACTCTGCATTTTTCACACGCTCACTTGGAACATGCATCGCAATGGATTTAAGAGAGGCGTAAAATTCCATTCAATCCCCTTAAAATAGTCATCTTTAAGCGTCTTGCTGATCACTTTGATGCGCAGAAACGCTAGGCTTCAAGCTCTCAAACGCTTGAGTAATCCTCAAACAAACCTGACTTTCAACAGCGCTAATAGCCTGATAAATCGCGCATTCAACCGCTCTAGCGTTGCTCTTGCCATGGCTGATGATCACGCTTTTATTCACGCCCAAAAGCGGTGCTCCCCCATATTCAGCGTAATCGGTTTTTTGTTTTAAAATACCAAACGCATTCTTAAGCATCAAAGCCCCCATTTTAGATTTAAAAGAGCTTTTAATTTCATCTTTAAAAATAGAACCTATTGCACTAGCGACCCCTTCTGTTGTCTTTAAGACCACATTCCCCATAAAGCCATCGCAAACCACCACATCCACAACCCCTTTGAAAATATCGCTCCCCTCCACATTGCCATAAAAGAAGTCATAAGCTTTCAGCATTTTATGCGTTTCTTTAACGAGCATGTTCCCTTTAATATCTTCTTCGCCATTACTCAAAAGACCCACCTTAGGGCTATCATAATGCAGCACGCTTTTAGCGTATTCATACCCCATAAGAGCAAAATCAATCAAATATTCAGGCTTGCAATCGGTGTTCGCTCCTGCGTCTAACAGCACGCTAGGGCGTTTGCCAACGCTAGGCATTAAAGTGCAAATAGCAGGCCTTTCAACCCCCTTGATACGCCCTAAACGCAAGGTCGCTAAGCCCATAGTCGCTCCGCTATGCCCCGCTGAAATCAAAGCGTCAGCCCCATTTTTTAGAATATCCATGCCCAAGTAAATGGAAGATTCCTTACGCTTAATCGCCTCAGTGGCGGCTTCTTCCATTTTAATATAATCTTGCGTGTGGATCATTTCCACTTTGCTGGCTAACTCTTTAGAAATAAAAGGGGTCGCTTTGTCTTTATCCCCCACTAAAACCGCACTAAAACTCTTATTCTCTAAAGCCCTTGAGACTCCCTCAATAATGGGTAAAACCCCATGGTCAGCCCCCATTAAGTCTATTACAATTTTCATCATGCGTCCTTAAAAGGCTTGTTGCAATCCGTTGCAATCCTTTAAAATACTTTCTATCACTAAAGATAGCTTTTATATTAGTATTCTTTAGTAAATTTGTTAATATGGTGGGGAAGCTTCCAAGTGCCATCTTTAGCTTTTATGGGCTTGGCCAATTTAACGCTATAATGCGTGCGCCTTTTTGCCGCTCTTGTCTTACTCACTCTTCTATCAGGTACTGCCATAAATTCTCCTTCATTTCAATCTGCATAATGGTAGTCTAATTTAATAGACTCCACTTCAGAGCGTAAAATTTCGCTCAAATCAATAAAACCATTGAAAGATTCAATAACATCTAAATTATCAAAATCCAAACTTTGGCTTTGCGTATCCCACAACCCGTCTGAAATATGCAAAACCAACGACTCATCAAGGCTTTTTTTAAACTCTTTACCGCTTGTATCACAAATAAGCATCAATTCACCCTTAAGGCGCGCTTCCAAACGAAACAATTTCGCCCCCACCCGCACAACTTCGCCCTCTAAAACCACTCCCTCATGCTCTAAAGAAAACGCTCTAGGCGCATTAAAAGCGATTTTACGCATTTCAAATTGCATGCTTACTTAAAAACGCCCTTAAACCTTAAAGATCTCTAGTGGCAAAAAAGAAAGCGATTTCATTGTGCGCGTTTTCCAAGCTATCGCTCCCATGCACCGCATTAGCGTCAATGCTTTCAGCAAAATCCGCTCTGATAGTGCCTTTTTGAGCGAGTTTGGGATCAGTCGCTCCCATAAGATCTCTGTTTTTAGCCACGGCATCCTTGCCCTCTAAAACCATAACCACCACCGGACCACTGACCATAAATTCTATTAAATCTTTAAAAAAGGGTCTCTCTCTGTGGATCGCATAAAAGTTTTCAGCGTCTTTAACGCTCAAATGCAAGCGTTTCATAGCAACCACTTCCAAGCCGTTACTCTCAAAGCGATCAATGATTTTGCCTACCACTTTTTTCTTAAGTGCATCCGGTTTAATAATAGACAGCGTTCTTTGTTTCAATTTAAACTCCTTGTGAATTGTTGATTATACAAAAATTTTCTAAAATATTACCCTTAAAATATTTTTTCAACGCTTAAAGAACGCTTTAATCTCCTCAGCTTTGTTGGTTTTTTCCCAAGTGAATTCCTCTAATTCACGCCCAAAATGCCCATAAGCTGAAGTGAGCGAATAAATGGGTCTTAATAAATCCAAGCTTTCAATAATGCCTTTTGGCGTGAGTTTGAAAACCGATTTCACGCATTTTTCCAACTCCGCACTTGAATACTTGCTCGTGTTATGCGTGTTCACATAAATAGACACGGGCTCTATCACCCCAATCGCATAAGCAAGCTGCACGGTCGCTTTATCGCAAACCCCACTCGCTACCAAATTTTTAGCCACATAGCGGGCCGCATAAGCCGCGCTCCTATCCACTTTACTGGGGTCTTTCCCGCTAAACGCTCCCCCGCCATGCGGGCAACTCCCCCCATAAGTATCCACAATGATTTTTCTACCCGTCAAGCCCGCATCGCCTTGCGGCCCACCAATAACGAATTTTCCTGTAGGATTGACAAAAAACTTGATATTGTCATGCAAATATTCTTTGGGTAAAACCTTATACACGATCTCTTCAATCACGGCCTCTTTTAAATGCTTTTGCGAAACTTCTGGGGAATGTTGGGTGGAAATAACAATCGTATCAATGCTTACAGGCTTGTTGTTTTCATAACGCACGCTCACTTGAGACTTGCCATCAGGCCTTAAAAAAGGCAGAGTGTTGTCTTTTCTTTTTTGAGCCAGAGCGAAAGTGAGCTGGTGCGCTAAATGAATGGGTAAGGGCATGAGCGTTTCAGTCTCTTTACACGCATAACCAAACATAAGCCCTTGATCCCCTGCCCCAATCTCGCCATCTTCTCTATCCACGCCTTGATTAATATCAGGGCTTTGCTCGCCAACGCCATTCAAAACCGCCGCGCTCCTGTAATCAAAGCCATAAAGAGCGTCTGTATAGCCAATCTTTTTAACCACTTCTCTTGCAATCTCTTGCATCGGGGCATAAACAGAAGTTTTTAATTCGCCAGTGATCATGCAAAAACCATTAGAAACTAAAGTCTCGCATGCGACTTTGGCTTTTTGATCGCGCTCAATAATGTAATCTAAAACCGCATCGCTGATTTGATCAGCCATTTTATCAGGATGCCCCTCGGTTACTGATTCGGAAGTGAAAAGAAAACTATCTTTCATTGATTGTCCTTATTAAAATAATCATTCGTGTTCAAAATGGGCTTATTATAGCTTATTTCATTCTTTAAGACTTAAAAAACCCTTTAGCTTTTTGCAACAAACTCGTTTTTTGCTGTTTCCTGAAATTCGTTCGTAAATGAGCCAAGAAATGGTGCCATTCATGGATTTCCATAGCAGGGATCGCTCCGGCAAAATTAGTGTTAGGGGGCAAGTCTTTGCCCACCGCGCTTTTACCCCCAATTTGAGTGAATTCACCCACATGCAAATGCCCCCCAATGCCCACTTGCCCGCCAAAAACCACATTACGGCCAGTGGTTGTAGAACCGCTCAAGCCCACTTGAGAGACGACGATGCTGTGCTCGCCTAAAACGCAATTATGCCCGATTTGAACCAAGTTATCAATCTTAACGCCCTCTTTAATCAAAGTCTCGCCAAACACCGCCCTATCAATCGCCGTGTTAGCGCCAATTTCTACATTTTTTTGAATCCTAACAATCCCCACATGCTCAATTTTGACATGCTCTCCTAAAGCGGTGTGCGCATAACCAAAGCCATCGCCTCCGATCACGCTGCCTGCATGGATAGTAACATTGTCTTCTAAAATCGTGTTTTGATACAAAATGACACGAGGATACAAAACGCAATTTTTACCGATTTTGACCCCATCAGCGATCACCACGCCCGGATAAATCAAAGAGTTTTCGCCAATTTCTACGCTCTCTCCAATCATCACATTAGGCATGATCGTTACTTTTTCAAAATGTTTAGGCTCGCTAACGCTTTGTGGGTTTTTAAAAAAAGGGATTTTAAAGGCATGCGAAGCTTTGGCAAAGGCTAAATGCGGGTTATCCACGATTAAAGCTTGCATGCGTTTTGGCACTTTAGAAGATTCTTTTTTACGGATAAACACCGCCCCGGCTTTTGAATCTTTTAAAAGTTTAAGGTAACGCGCTTGGTCAATATAGCTAATATCATTAGGCGTAGCCTTATCTAATTCCGCTAAAGCATGCACTTCAAAATCGTTTGAAAATTCCGTTTCAATAGAATAGGCGCTCAACAATTCGCTTAATTTCATCAATACCCCTTATTGTTCTGCAAATCCCACAATAGCGTAGCTTTATTATCTTTTTCTTCCACAGCCCCCATGCCCATGACATGATAGCCAGCATCCACAAAATGCACTTCCCCACTCACGCCACTAGACAAGCTAGAAAGCAAATACATCCCGGCATTGCCCACTTCTTCTAAACTCACATTTTTTCTTAAAGGGGCGTTGATTTCATTCCATTTTAAAATCATTCTAAAATCAGCGATCCCGCTAGAAGCGAGCGTCCTAATAGGCCCAGCCGATAGGGCATTCACCCTTATATGGTGTTTGCCTAAATCCACCGCTAAATAACGCACCGCACTCTCTAGGGCCGCTTTAGCCAACCCCATCACGTTGTAATGCGCCATGTATTTGGTGCTGCCTAAATAGCTTAAAGTCAAAACAGACGCCCCGTTATTCAATAAAGGTTTTAGAGTGTTTGTCAGCTCTATTAAAGAATAAACAGAAATTTCCATAGCGGTGTTAAACGCGCTTTTAGAAGTTTCTAACAAGCTCCCTTCTAAAGCCTCTTTAGGGGCAAAGGCCACGCTATGAACGATAAAATCCAATGAGCCTAAATCCTTTTTAACGCTATTGTATAGCACCTTGAAATGCTCTTCTTTGCTCACATCCAATTCATACACATAGGGGCTATTCAATTCCTGCGCGATAGGCCTCACGCGCTTTTCTAAGCTCTCATTCAAATAAGTGAAAGCTAAAGTAGCTCCTTGATTGAAGCAAGATTGAGCGATCCCATAAGCGATGGATTTATTATTCGCAACCCCCACAATAAGCCCTTTTTTACCTTTTAAAAATCCCATGATTTTCCTTTATAAAAATGAAATGATTGTTTTAAAATTTTCTAATTCCCAAGACGCGCTCCCGATCAACAAGCCATCCACGCTATCAATTCCTAAAATTTCTTTAGCGTTTTGTGTGTTCACGCTCCCCCCATACAACAAGGGCGTTTTTTGATTTAAGATTTGCTTTAAAAAACCATGCGTGAGGTAAATGTCTTCTAAAGAAGCGCTTTTTTTGGTGCCAATCGCCCAAATAGGCTCATACGCCACAATTAAATTGGAATAATTGAGATCGATATTTTCTAATTGCTCGCTTAAAAATTCCTTTACAGCCACTAAACCCTTTTCTCTGGTCGTTAAATCTTCGCCAATACAATAGACAATTTTAAAATTCTTATCTTTAAAAAAATCAAACTTTTCTTTCAAAAAGCTAGGGCTTTCTTTTAAAAGCGTTCGCCTCTCGCTATGCCCTATTAAAAGCGTGTGGATTTTGAGTTCTTCTAAATGCTTTGAAGTGATTTCACCGGTAAAAGCCCCACAATCTCTAGGGTAAGCGTTTTGCGCTCCTAAAGTGAAATGCAAAAACGCATTAGGCAATAACCCCAAAAAATCAGGGAATACAAACACCCTATCAAAATGCTGCGGTTTTAAAGTTTTTTCTAATTCTTTTAAATACGCATGGCTTTTAAAAATAGGCATAGCGGATTTAAAATTAGCCATGGCAATTTTTGTCATTGAATGATCCTTATTTTATAGGTGGTCTATCCCTTATTATATCTAATAGCGTTTAAAAAATGTAAATTTTAAACAATAGCCCCCTTGAATTGAATTTTTTCCCAATTTAGGTTTTGTTTATAAGAAAAATTATTTCAAATGTAGTAAAATTAAGGCAGTGTTTTTGCGTCAAGCGATTCAGGTTAAATTTGAGTTTTTAGGAGCAGTTTTTATGCAACAAGAAGAGATTATAGAGGGTTATTATGGCGCTAGCAAAGGGCTTAAAAAGAGCGGTATTTATGCTAAGCTGGATTTTTTACAGAGCGCTACGGGCTTGATTTTAGCGCTCTTTATGATAGCGCACATGTTTTTAGTCTCAAGCATCTTGATTAGCGATGAAGCCATGTATAAAGTGGCGAAATTTTTTGAAGGGAGCTTGTTTTTAAAAGCGGGCGAGCCGGCTATTGTGAGCGTGGTTGCAGCAGGGGTTATTCTTATTTTGGTTGCGCATGCTTTTTTAGCCTTGAGAAAATTCCCTATCAATTACAGGCAATACAAGGTTTTTAAAACCCATAAGCATTTGATGAAGCATGGCGATACGAGTTTGTGGTTTATTCAAGCCTTAACCGGGTTTGCGATGTTTTTTTTAGCGAGTATCCACTTGTTTGTCATGCTCACAGAGCCTGAAAGTATCGGGCCTCATGGCTCAAGCTATCGTTTTGTAACGCAAAACTTTTGGCTTTTGTATATTTTCTTATTGTTTGCCGTAGAATTGCATGGTTCTATTGGGTTGTATCGTTTAGCGATCAAATGGGGGTGGTTTAAGAATGTGAGCATTCAAGGCTTGAGAAAAGTCAAATGGGCGATGAGCGTGTTTTTTATTGTTTTAGGGCTTTGCACCTATGGGGCTTACATTAAAAAAGGTTTAGAAAATAAGGACAATGGCATTAAAACCATGCAAGAAGCCATAGAAGCTGATGGGAAATTCCACAAAGAATAAAGGTAGAAAATGAAAATAACATATTGTGATGCGCTAATTATTGGAGGCGGATTGGCCGGGTTAAGGGCTAGTATCGCATGCAAACAAAAGGGTTTAAACACCATCGTTTTAAGCCTAGTGCCTGTCAGGCGTTCGCACTCTGCAGCCGCTCAAGGGGGCATGCAAGCGAGCCTTGCGAACGCTAAAAAAAGCGAGGGCGATAATGAAGATTTACACTTTTTAGACACGGTTAAGGGGAGCGATTGGGGGTGTGATCAGCAAGTGGCTAGAATGTTTGTAACCACTGCCCCTAAAGCCATTAGGGAATTGGCCAGTTGGGGGTGCCTTGGACTAGGATCAAAAAGGGCGATAGGCCTGCGGTCGTCAATGGTGAGCATGTAACTATCACTGAAAGAGACGACAGGCATGGTTATATCTTAAGCCGTGATTTTGGCGGCACTAAAAAATGGCGCACATGCTTTACGGCTGATGCCACAGGGCATACCATGCTTTATGCGGTCGCTAACGAAGCCTTACACCACAAGGTGGATATTCAAGACAGAAAGGACATGCTCGCTTTCATTCATCATGACAATAAATGCTACGGAGCGGTGGTAAGGGATTTAATCACAGGCGAAATTTCAGCGTATGTTTCTAAGGGCACGCTTTTAGCTACCGGAGGTTATGGGCGCGTGTATAAACACACCACTAACGCCGTGATTTGCGATGGAGCCGGGGCTGCAAGCGCTTTAGAAACCGGCGTGGCTAAATTAGGCAACATGGAAGCGGTGCAATTCCACCCTACCGCTTTAGTGCCAAGCGGGATTTTAATGACTGAAGGTTGTAGGGGCGATGGCGGTGTTTTAAGAGACAAGTTTGGCAGACGCTTCATGCCCGCTTATGAGCCGGAGAAAAAAGAGCTTGCGAGTAGGGATGTGGTCTCAAGGCGGATTTTAGAACATATCCAAAAAGGCTATGGAGCCAAATCGCCTTATGGGGATCATGTGTGGTTGGATATTGCTATTTTAGGGCGTAACCATGTGGAAAAAAACTTGAGAGATGTGCGTGATATTGCCATGACTTTTGCGGGCATTGATCCGGCTGATAGCGAAGAGCAAACCAAAGACAACATGCAAGGAGTGCCTACTAATGAGCCTGAATACGGCCAAGCGATGGCTAAGCAAAAAGGTTGGATCCCCATAAAGCCCATGCAACACTATTCTATGGGGGGGTTAGGACAAACCCTAAAGGCGAAACCCATTTAAAAGGCTTGTTTTGCGCGGGCGAAGCGGCATGCTGGGATTTGCATGGGTTTAACCGCTTGGGGGGAAATTCTGTGAGTGAAGCGGTGGTCGCTGGCATGATCATAGGGGATTATTTCGCGTCGCATTGTTTGGAAGCGCAAATTGAAATCAACACACAAAAGGTTGAAGCTTTCATTAAAGAAAGCCAGGATTATATGCATTTTTTATTGCATAATGAAGGCAAAGAAGACGTGTATGAAATTAGAGAACGCATGAAAGAAGTCATGGATGAAAAAGTGGGCGTTTTTAGAGAGGGCAAAAAATTAGAAGAAGCCCTTAAAGAATTGCAAGAGCTTTATGCACGCTCCAAAAACATTTGCGTGAAAAACAAGGTTTTACACAATAACCCTGAATTAGAAGACGCTTACCGCACCAAAAAAATGCTCAAACTCGCACTTTGTATCACTCAAGGGGCGTTACTGCGCACCGAAAGCAGAGGGGCTCACACAAGGATTGATTACCCTAAAAGAGATGATGAAAAATGGCTTAATCGGACTTTAGCGAGCTGGCCTAGCGCTGAGCAAGACATGCCCACGATTGAATACGAAGAATTAGATGTGATGAAAATGGAAATCAGCCCTGATTTTAGGGGCTATGGCAAAAAGGGCAATTTCATCCCCCACCCCAAAAAAGAAGAGCGCGACGCTGAGATTTTGAAAACGATTTTAGAACTAGAAAAGCTTGGAAAAGACAGGATAGAAGTCCAGCATGTGCTCATGCCTTTTGAATTGCAGGAAAAATACAAAGCCAGGAACATGCGTTTAGAAGATGAAGAAGTCAGGGCTAGGGGGGAACATTTGTATTCTTTCAATGTCCATGATTTATTAGACCAACACAACGCTAATTTAAAAGGAGAGCACCATGAGTGATAATGAACGAACGATTGTAGTTAGAGTGCTAAAATTTGACCCTCAAAGCGCGGTGAGTAAGCCGCATTTTAAAGAGTATCAATTGAAAGAAACGCCATCCATGACGCTCTTTATCGCTTTAAACCTCATTAGAGAGCATCAAGATCCGGATTTGAGTTTTGATTTTGTGTGCCGCGCTGGGATTTGCGGCTCTTGCGCGATGATGGTTAATGGGAGACCGAGATTGGCTTGTAAAACCCTAACTTCTAGCTTTGAAAGTGGGGTGATTACACTCATGCCCATGCCCAGTTTTACGCTCATTAAAGATTTGAGCGTGAATACGGGCGATTGGTTTTTGGATATGACTAAAAGGGTGGAGAGTTGGGCGCATTCTAAAGAAGAAGTGGATATTACTAAGCCGGAAAAAAGGGTTGAGCCTGATGAAGCTCAAGAAGTCTTTGAACTAGACAGGTGTATTGAATGTGGGTGCTGTATCGCTTCTTGTGGGACTAAACTCATGCGCCCTAATTTCATTGGAGCTGCTGGCATGAACAGAGCCATGCGCTTTATGATTGACAGCCACGATGAAAGAAGCGATGACGATTTTTATGAATTAGTCGGCGATGATGATGGCGTTTTTGGGTGCATGAGCTTGATTGCTTGCCATGACACTTGCCCTAAAGAATTACCCTTGCAAAGCAGTATCGCCACTTTGCGCAACCGAATGTTGAAAGTGGGTAAAAGCCGCTAATTTCTTTTAGTGGGTCGTTTTTGAAAATCTTTTTAGTCTTTCTAAGCGTCTTTTTTTTAATGGGTGTTTTGGGTTAGTCTATAAGACTCCCATTTCAAGCCCACCTATCTCTTATGATCCCTACACTACCACCATTGGGAGTTTGTACGCCAAAAATTTAAAAGAAAACCCTAACCATAGCACAGCCATTCTTTTAGAAGACGGCTTTGACGCTTTATTGCACAGAGTGGGTCTTATTAGAATGAGCCAAAAAAGCATTGACATGCAAACTTATATCTATAAGAACGATCTTTCTTCTCAAGTGATCGCTAAAGAACTTTTAAATGCGGCCAATCGTGGGGTGAAAGTGCGCATCCTTTTAGATGACAACGGGTTGGATTCAGATTTTTCAGATATTATGCTTTTAAATTTCCATAAAAACATTGAAGTGAAAATTTTTAACCCCTACTATATCCGCAATAAAGGCCTGCGTTATTTTGAAATGCTTGCGGATTATGAGCGCATTAAAAAACGCATGCACAACAAGCTTTTCATCGTGGATAATTTCGCTGTCATTATAGGAGGGCGCAATATTGGGGACAATTATTTTGATAACGATTTAGACACGAATTTTTTAGATTTAGACGCTTTGTTTTTTGGGGGGGTTGCTTCAAAAGCCAAAGAAAGCTTTGAACGCTATTGGAGGTTCCACCGCTCTATCCCTGTTTCATTACTAAGAACCCATAAAAGACTCAAAAACAACGCTAAAGAAATCGCTAAACTCCATGAAAAAATCCCTATCAGCGCTGAAGACAAAAACCAGTTTGAAAAAAAAGTCAATGATTTTATAGAACGATTCCAAAAATACCAATACCCCATTTATTATGGGAATGCCATTTTTTTAGCCGATTCACCCAAAAAAATTGACACGCCCTTGTATTCGCCCATCAAAATCGCTTTTGAGAAAGCCCTTAAAAACGCTAAGGACTCCGTTTTTATCGCTTCATCGTATTTTATTCCAGGCAAAAAGATGATGAAAATCTTTAAAAATCAAATTTCTAAGGGGATTGAATTGAATATTCTTACCAATTCCCTTTCATCAACGGACGCTATCGTAGTCTATGGGGCGTGGGAAAGGTATCGCAACCAATTAGTGCGAATGGGCGCGAATGTCTATGAAATACGAAACGATTTTTTCAACCGCCAGATTAAAGGGCGCTTTAGCACCAAACATTCCTTACACGGCAAGACGATTGTTTTTGATGACAATTTAACGCTTCTAGGGAGTTTTAATATTGATCCGCGCTCTGCATACATCAACACTGAAAGCGCGGTTTTGTTTGACAACCCGTCTTTTGCTAAAAGGGTGCGTTTGTCGCTTAAAGATCATGCCCAACAATCATGGCATTTGGTGGTGTATCGGCATAGAGTGATTTGGGAAGCGGTGGAAGAAGGGATTTTAATCCATGAAAAAACTTCGCCTGACACTTCCTTCTTTTTGCGCTTGATTAAAGAATGGTCTAAAGTCCTTCCTGAAAGAGAGCTTTAAAACTTTTAATGCACTTTATTTTGCGAAAAAGCGATGTTATTGGTAACAGCGGCTAAAAGCGCTGAACACACAAATACCAAATGGATCACCACTTGCCAAAAAATGGGGTTATGCGATAGGGGCGTGTCCTTAGGGATACTGGATAGAACGTCTTCTAAACTCATGTAGCGTTTGAGCAAGAAAATCGCCGAAATCGCTACAATGGAGAGTGAAACCTTTAATTTTAAAGCGTTAAAATCCGTGTGCTTTAGCCAGGTGATTTCACTAGCATCCACCTTGTCTAATTTGGAAACAAAGCTTTCATAACTGGCGAGCAGCACCATTAAAACAAGCCCGGCCATAAACAACAAATCCACTAAACCTAAGGCTGATAAAACCAAATCCGTTTCACTAATGGTGTCTAAATGGCTGAGCATGTGCCACAACTCTTTCATGAACACATAGCCTAAAACCACCAGCACTAACGACATGGCAATGCATAAAGGGGCTAGCAACCAACGAGTGGCAAACAACACTCTTTCAATCAATTTTTCTAGCATCTCAACTCTTTTAATTATGGCTTTTTGAAGCCTTGATTATAGCTAATAAAACGCCCCGAGTGGCTAACAGAACGCCTTTGATGGAGTGAAATCTCAAGCCATTCTTATGGTATTTATGGTATAAATTTGACTACTGCATGCAACAAAGGAGAAGTGAATGAAAACCACTATTAGAGAGATCTTTCAAGAGGAAGGATACAGCATCCCCAACTATCAGAGAGATTACGCTTGGAAGGACAAGAATTTTTGGGATCTGTGGGAAGATCTAGAAGAAGCGATAGAATACAACAAAAAGGGTCATAGGCATTTTATAGGCACCATGGTTGTCGCTAAGAATGAAGACAACAAAAATTTGTATGACATCATTGACGGCCAGCAGCGAACGACTACCATCTTCATGCTCTTGCATTGTCTTGGCGAACGAGCAAAATGAGAAAGACAAGCAAGAGACAAGAAAATATCTATACCAAAAGGGGGAATTAAAATTAGAAGTCGCCTCTCAAAACCAAAGCTTCTTCAAAACGCTCTTGGAAGCGGCAGAAAAGGGGAATATCAGCCAGAAAAAGATGCAGACACCGAAGGGCAAGCAAAATCTTTTTGAAGTTTTGAAGGCTATCTTAGATAAGGTCAGCAAGTTGAATAAAGAAGAAGCGAATGAGCGTTTGGAGGCGCTGTTGAAAATGGTTTTGATGCGGCTTGAAGAGCCCGATCCTGGAAGGGCCATCAGAACCTTTCAAAGCGTGAATGACAGAGGCGTGCCTCTCCTCTTGTTGGACAAACTAAAATCCCTTCTCATCTATTACTCCAACACTTTTTGCGATGGGAAAAGGGGGTTAGACCAATTCATCAACGATCATTTTGGAGAAATTTTTAAGATCTTTGCCAAGATCAAAAAGAGCGACCACATCTCCAGCGTTGGAGGCTTTGATGAAGGCGACATCTTCCGCTACCACGCAGGGAGTCAAAGATTTGATGGAATCGAGTTTTTAGGGCACTACGAAGCAAGCACGGACAAAACCTACGAGAAATTCAAAGATGAACTAAAAGAAATCAAAAAAAGCAAATTGAAAAGTTTCATCCAATCCTATGTCAGCGATTTGAAAAATTTCTATCAGGCTTTCCTTGATCTATTGAGCGAGATTGACACCAACCCAACCACCCTTAAGGTCATGCTCATCAACAAGATCAACCCGCTTTTTTTCAATTCGCTCATCCGCCTGAAAATCAACAACGAACTAGACGATGAAACGCTGAAACTCTTTGCCAAAACTGATATTGTGTTTTTCAAAGCTACTAGAAATTTAGAATCAAAGGCCTACAACCTGATTAATGCGTATCTTAAAAAGGGCAAAGAGGGATTGAAGAGCGAGATGATTGCTCAATGCAGAAATGATATAGGGCTGGCTTTTTTGCAGTCTGTAAACAACGCATCCAACTCATCATGCTTCCACTATATCTTCTTTGAAAAGAACTGCCAGGAGATGGGTCTTGCCGATCTCAAAAAATTGATCCCTGGGAAGCAATTCTCCCAAGAAAAGAGCACATCATCCCCATCAATTTATTAGAATTGGATAATGAAATTGAGATCCAAAAACTTGGTTTTGAAGACAAGAAAGATCTTGAAAACTACATTGACACATACGGCAACCTCATCTCCCTAGAAAAACCGCTCAATAGTAAAGGAAAAGATAAGGATCTGTATGAAAAAGATGAAATCTATAAAAGTAGTGAGATCCCTTTCAACAGGCGCTTTAATGTAAAAGGTTTCAACAAAAATGTTTTGATAGAAAGGAATGATGAAATGCGAGAATGGCTGATCAACACCTTCTTTAAGGATTTCGCCGCCCACTAAAGAGCGTGAGATTAAAAGAGAGTGATCGCGCTCACTCTCTTGCTTCTAGCCCCACAACCACACCCATAAAGCTAGTTCCAAAACGCTCTCTTCTTTGGAGGGTTAGAGGGGGATTAAACAACAAACAATAACTTCATAAAATTTAAACGCTCCGTAGTTTTCAAACAACAAACAAATACTTTTAACGAATGAATGCTCTTTAAGGCTGAATTTAAACGCAAGAATTATCTGAATTCCTCAAAGACCAAATAGGTATATTGATCAAAAAAATCTGTTTATCTTCATTCTCTGTTAAAATTATCCGAGCCGATGGAGTAAAGCTACCCCATCGTTTTAGCACTTGGGCGATCCGCTAAAAACGCCCAAGAAAAAAATAAGAATTTTTAGCTCAAACCCCTACCGCACTTCTATGACAACCGGTTTAGTCATTTTTTTGCTGACTTCATCGGCATGCATTAAGGCTTCTTGCTTGCTCTTATAAGGGCCTATGAGGTAACGCTTCGTCGCTCCCCTATCTTCAATCTTATGGGGGAATTGGTTAAACGCTTGCAAAAAGGCTTTATTAGGCGTGTGCGCAAAAACCCCCACTTGCAAATAATGCCCTTTAGTAAGAGTGGTTTTAGAATTGGCTTTTTTAGGGACTTCTTTATGAGCTTCTTTTTTGACTTTTAGCTCTTTAACCGCATGCTTATCTTTATCTTTATGGGCTTCCTTATCTTTAGGGGTTGCTTTAGGCTTTTTATGGGGGGTTTCTTTTTTAGCCATAGCCTGAAATTCTTTTTGAGCGCTCATGGGAATAGACTCAACAGCTTTTAATTCTTTTTGAGATTCTTGTTTTTCTTCTGTTGTTTTCATCTCCATTTGAGTTTGATCGGTTTGAGTGGGCATGTTAAACGCATCATTTTCTTGTTTTTTAACATTATCCGCCACTTTGTCTAGCTTGTCTTCTTGTTTGGGAGAATCCATATTCAAGCTTTCAAACTCATCGTCTTTTTTCTCATCTTTAGTGTTGCCTATTTTTTGCATCCCGCTATCGGTTTGTAAAAAAGTCTCTTTAGGAGCGACTCTCGTGCTTTTCCAAAACACCATTAAAAGCACCGCTAAAATGATAATGGCTATAGCCACGATCAAAAACACCTTTTTAGTGCCGCCCCCATTATTTTCTTCTTCTAAGATCACTTCATTCAGTCTTTCTTTTTCTGACATCAAAAATCCTTTCAAAAATGGTTATAAATGCTTCGCCCAAGAGCTCCCACGCTCTTTTGCAAACACTTCATAAGGTAAGGCTAAAATATTAAATTCCTTAGGCCATTCATTGCTAGGGAAAACCTTCCATTCTTTAGGCAACCCTTGCGCTAATTTCATGGACAAAGTTTTAACCAACCTTTCACCCTCGCCTAACTCCGTATGCCCCTTATGCACATATAAATGCAAATGCCCTGGCGTTTTGGTGTTATAAGCGGTAAAATTCATAAAACCTTCCTCACGAAGCAATAACTGCGCCTTATGGTAAAAACGCTCCGGATTCCTCCCGTTATAATCAAACACAATGTTTTCCACCTTATCGTTACGCAAGATGAGGTTGTGCGCGATTTCTATTTCTTTTTTCAAATGCTTTTGAATGAGCGAGCTTGTGAGCATGGCATTCACTCTTTGGAATTTATTATAATAGCAACGCCCCGCATAATCCACTCTCTCCCCCAAGCCTGGTTTTTTTTCAAAATAATGGCTTGTGTCTATCTTAATGAGCTTTAATTCCATTTCTGTCATCTTGACTCCCTTAAAAAATAGGTTGCTGGTACACAGGGAATTGATTAGCCATGGCCTTCAATTCTTCTTTCACATGCAATTGCAAACTAACATTATTAATATCATTCAAAATATCTGATATTTTATTCCCTATGATTTCAAATTCCTTAGCTCCCATGCCTCTTGCACTCAATGCCGCTGAGCCAATCCTTATCCCGCTCGTTACAAAAGGGCTGCGCGTTTCGCCAGGAATGGTGTTTTTATTCACGGTGATTCCGGCATTCCCTAATGCAATATCAGCGTCTTTCCCGCTATAAGGCTTATCCAAGAAATCCATTAAAAGCAAATGGTTAGAAGTGCCACCACTCACTAATTTATGGTTTTTTTCTTTTAACGCTTTAGCCAAAACTTGCATGTTAGATTTCACCAATTTCGCGTAAGCTTTAAATTCTGGTTTTAGATTCTCTTTAAACCCCACCGCTTTAGCAGCAATCGCATGCATCAAAGGCCCGCCTTGAGTCCCTGGGAAAATCGCTTTATCAATCTTAGCCGCTATCTCTTCATCATTGGTTAAAATAAGCCCCCTCTAGGCCCTCTTAAGGTCTTATGAGTGGTGCTTGAAACCACATGGCAATGCGGGAAAGGATGGGCATGCTCATTAGCGACCACAAGCCCTGCCACATGGGCTATATCGCCTAGTAGTAACGCCCCCACTTCATCAGCGATTTCTCTAAATTTCTTAAAATCAATTTCCCTTGGATAGGCTGAAAACCCGCACACAATGATTTCTGGCTTAACGCTTTGAGCGATTTTTAGCGCTTCTTCATAATCAATATAGCCATCCAAATTCACGCCATAAGAAAAGCTCTGGTAATGCTTGCCGGTCAAGCTCACTTTAGCGCCATGCGTTAAATGCCCTCCACAACTTAAATCCATGCCTAAAATCTTGTCATAAGGCTTTAAAAGAGCGTGATAGACAGCGTTATTAGCTTGTGAGCCTGAATGCGCTTGCACGTTAGCGAACTGGCAATTAAAAAGCTTTTTAGCCCTTTCTATGGCTAGGCTTTCTATTTTATCCACCACTTCACAGCCTCCATAATAGCGCTTGTTAGGATAGCCCTCAGCGTATTTATTCGTTAAAATGCTCCCCATAGCTTCCATAACACTAGGAAAAGTGTAATTCTCGCTCGCTATCATTTCTAAATGCTCATTTTGCCGCTTGTATTCTTCAAAGATCAATTCAAAAATTTCACTATCCGTTTGTTCTAAAAAATACGCCATTATTCTTTACTCTCAATATTAAAATCGTTTTTAACAGGACGCATCGCTGGGAATAAAATCACATCTTTAATGCTTTTAGCTCCAGTGAGTAGCATCACTAATCGGTCAATGCCTATGCCTTGCCCTGCAGTGGGGGGCATTCCATGGGCTAGGGCCCACACGTAATCTTCATCCATGTATTGGGCTTCTTCATCGCCTTTTTCTTTTTCAGCCACTTGATTTTTAAAGCGTTCTAATTGATCTAAAGGGTCGTTCAACTCGCTAAAGCCATTAGCGATTTCTTTCCCTGCAATGAACAATTCAAACCTGTCAGCAATATTAGGGTTACTATCGTTGCGTCTGGCTAAGGGACTAATTTCAATAGGGTATTGGGTTACAAAAGTGGGGTTAATGAGTTGGTGCTCTACAAAATGATCAAACGCTTCAGCGAGCAATTTGCCATGAGTGAGATTGGGCTCTACTTTGATGCCTTGCTCTAACAAATAAGCCAAAAGCCTGTCTTCTTTTTCCAAAATATCCTTACTAATGCCCCCTATTGTCTCTAAAGCGTCCAAATAGGAAATCACGCTCGTTTGGTTGAAATCCACTTCCATATCGTTATAAATGATTTTTGAATCTAAATTTAAAGTCTTTAGCAAGTAGTCAAACAATCTCTTACTGAGTTCAATCAAATCTTCATAAGTGTGATACGCCCAATAAAATTCAATCATCGTGAATTCGGGGTTATGGCTGTGATCCATGCCCTCATTCCTGAAATTACGATTGATTTCAAACACCGCTTCAAACCCCCCTACAATCAAGCGTTTGAGGTATAATTCTGGGGCGATTCTCAAATACCTCTCCACCTCCAAAGCGTTATGGTAAGTGATAAAAGGCCTTGCGTTCGCCCCGCCAGGAATGGGGTGCATCATGGGGGTTTCCACTTCTAAAAACCCTTCCATTTCAAAAAATTTCCGCACGCTAGAGACAATCAAACTGCGTTTTTTAAACACATCTTTAACGCCAGGATTGACGATCAAATCCAAGTAGCGCTGGCGGTAACGCAATTCTATATCGCTTAATCCATGAAACTTTTCAGGTAAAGGCACAATGGTTTTGCTTAAAATATGAAATTCTAGGGCATGAACGCTCAATTCACCGGTTTTGGTAGCAAAAGGGAAGCCTTTCACCAACACAATATCGCCCACTTCTAAATGCTTTTTCAAGCTTTTAAACTCATCGTTCAATTCATTTTGCGAAACATAAGCTTGTAAAATCGCGCTTTCATCTTCAATTTTAATAAAACATGCCTTACCCATTAAACGCAAGAGCTTGACCCTCCCTACAACGCTCTCGCATTTTTCTTTGTCTTTAGGCTCTTCTAAATCCTTAACATAAGCGTATTTTTCTAAAAAAGCGGCGTTGGTGAGGCTTCGTTTCAAGCCATTTTGATAAGGGTTTTTCCCTTCTTCTCTCAAGCTATTGGCTTTATGGATGCGTTGTTGGATGTATTGGTTAGAAAACATGTGATGCCTTTATAGGGGTTCTTTATTAGATGGGGTGGGGTTTGGTGGGGTTTGGTTAGCTTTTGGATCTAGCATGTTTTTAGGCAAGTCTTTAGCCTTTTCTTTTAAAGATTCCACGCCATTATCCATCGCTTTATTAAAAGACTCTTTATTTTTATTGAAAGATTCTTTATTTTTGACTTCATCGCTCATTTCTTCAAGATTGTCTTTAAGGTTTTGCTCCACATGTTTGACGCCATCAAGGCGCATGATCTTACTGGCGACGCTTTTCATGGTAGAAAAAAAAGCACTTTTTTCTTGCAAGTAGGCGTTAGCGTCTTTCATCACTTCCATTTTAGAGAGTGCATAGAGAATGAAAGAAAGCACTAAAAAAGTCTTCAAGCATGAAAAAATAAACCCTAACGCTTTGTCTATAATGCCTAACCCGCTAAAGACTAACACCTTGCCTAGCAACACTCCAAAAGCTAAAAAAAACACCCAAATAGACGCTAACACCAATAAAAAACCGATGAGATTCGTCATGGTTTCATTTCTTAAATCATACAAATGCTCTGAAAATAAATTCCCAACAGCCACAGAATAGCGAGACGCTAAATACACGCCAAGCACAATCCCTAAAGTCCCCGCCACTTCACTCACGAAGCCATGATAAAATCCTCTAATCCCAAAGGCTACCACCACCACAAGTAACGCCAAATCAATATAATTCAAACCCTAAACCCAAACCTTTCTCTCATATATCTCGCATAAAGATAGTGAGCGCTCAAAAACGCCCATTACTCTTAAATCATGCCAATTCACACTCTTTAGACTTGAAATTTGAAAATAATAACACAACTTAAAAAAAACTACCCTTAAAAAAATCAATCTAAAATTCTTAAATTAAAATATAGCTATAATACACTAAAACAATCTCAAGGTTTCACAATTTAGCCATGCGCCTTCTTCTATTCAATCAAAACGCTTTTTTATTGGCGTGCATGTTTGTTTCAAGCGTGTATGTGAACGCTGTTTTGGACGCTTATGCGATTGAAAACCCCTATATTTCTATCACACTCACAAGCCTATTAGCCCTTTAAGCATGCTAGCGTTTTTAAAAACCCCAAAGAATAGCGCTTTTGCTTTGGGTTTTTTCGTGGGGGCGTTATTATTTTACTGGTGTGCTTTAAGCTTCCGCTATTCGGATTTCACTTATTATTACCCTTAATCATTGTTTTAATAGCGTTAGTTTATGGGGTTTTATTTTATTTGTTGCTCTATTTGAAAACCCCTACTTCAGGCTTTTGAGTTTTTTAGGCTCTAGTTTTATCCACCCCTTTGGATTTGATTGGTTAGTCCCGGATAGCTTTTTTTCTTATAGCGTGTTTAGGGTGGATAAGTTATCGCTAGGGCTTGTTTTTTTGGCTTGCGTTTTTTTGAGTGCTCAAAATCTTAAAAAATACAGGATCATAGGGGTTTTATTGTTGCTTGGCGCGTTGGATTTTAATGGTTTCAAAACAAGCGATTTAAAAAAGGTTGGAAATATTGAATTAGTCTCTACAAAAACGCCCCAAGATGTGAAATTTGACTCAAATTACCTTAATGATATTGAAAACAACATTCTTAAAGAAATCAAGCTCGCTCAAAGCAAGCAAAAAACCCTGATTGTTTTTCCAGAGACCGCCTACCCCATCGCTTTAGAAAACTCCCCCTTTAAAGCGAAGCTAGAAGATTTAAGCGATAATATTGCTATTTTAATAGGGACATTACGCACTCAAGGCTATAGCCTTTATAACAGCTCGTTTTTATTTTCTAAAGAAAGCGTTCAGATCGCTGATAAAGTGATCTTAGCCCCCTTTGGCGAAACAATGCCTTTACCGGAATTTCTTCAAAAACCCCTTGAAAAGCTCTTTTTTGGCGAGAGCGCTTATTTATACCGCAACGCTCCCCATTTCAGCGATTTCACATTAGATGATTTTACTTTCCGCCCCCTGATTTGCTATGAAGGCACTTCCAAAGCCGCTTATTCAAACAGCCCTTCAAAAATTTTATCGTGATGAGCAATAACGCATGGTTTAGCCCAAGCATTGAACCCACCTTACAAAGAACGCTTTTAAAATACTACGCAAGGCGTTATGATAAGATCATCTTGCACAGCGCGAATTTTTCAACTTCTTACATTCTAAACCCTAGTTTATTAGGCGATATTCTTTTTAGGAACGATCATGATTAAAGCGATTAATATTTCTCATGCTTTTGAAAGCCTCTTATAATGGCGTGAATTTGCACATCAAGCCCAAAGAAAGCCTAGCGATTTTAGGCGTGAGTGGGAGCGGTAAAAGCACGCTTTTAAGCCATTTAGCCACCATGCTAAAACCCAATAGTGGGACGATCGGTTTGTTAGAACACCAGGATATTTATGCCTTAAATTCCAAAAAGCTTTTGGAATTACGGCGCTTAAAAGTGGGCATAATCTTCCAATCGCATTACCTTTTTAAGGGTTTTAGCGCTTTAGAAAACTTGCAAGTCGCTTCCATCCTAGCCAAGCAAGAAATAAATCATTCCCTTTAGAACAATTAGGCATAGCCCACACCCTAAAGCAAGGCGTGGGTGAATTGAGCGGCGGCCAGCAACAACGCTTAAGCATCGCCAGAGTGCTTTCTAAAAAACCTAAAATCATTATCGCTGATGAACCACCGGGAATTTAGACACCACTAGCGCTAATCAGGTCATTAGCATGCTGCAAAATTACATTATAGAAAACGAAGGGGCGTTAGTCTTAGCCACGCATGATGAGCATTTGGCTTTCACTTGCTCTCAAGTCTATCGCTTAGAAAAAGAATCTTTAATTAAGGAAAAATAAAATGTTGCAACGCCCTAAAATTGTCGCCGAATTGAGCGCTAATCATAACCAGGATTTAAACCTAGCTAAAGAAAGCCTTCATGCCATTAAGGAAAGCGGTGCGGATTTGTCAAGCTCCAAACTTACACGCCAAGCTGCATGACTTTAGATTCTAAAGAAGATCCTTTCATCATTCAAGGCACTTTATGGGATAAAGAAAATCTGTATGGATTATATCAAAGGCTTCTACCCCCTAGAATGGCATGCTGAATTGTTTGAGTTGGCTAAAAAGCTTGATTTAGGCATTTTTAGCTCGCCCTTTAGCTCAAAAGCTTTAGAGCTTTTAGAGAGCCTAGATTGCCCCATGTATAAAATCGCTAGTTTTGAAATCGTTGATTGGACTTGATTGAAAAGGCCGCTCGCACACAAAAGCCCATTATCCTTTCTAGCGGTATCGCCACACACACCGAATTGCAAGACGCTATCTCGTTGTGCAAAGGAGTGGGCAATTTTGACATCACCCTTTTAAAATGCGTGAGCGCTTATCCCAGTAAAATAGAAGATGCTAACCTATTAAGCATGGTTAAATTAGGCGAAACCTTTGGCGTTAAATTTGGCTTGAGCGATCACACGATTGGTTCTCTTTGTCCCATTTTAGCCACCACTTTAGGAGCGAGCATGATAGAAAAGCATTTCATTTTAAACAAATCCTTACAAACCCCAGACAGCGCTTTTAGCATGGATTTTAACGAATTTAAAGCATGGTTGAAGCCATCAAGCAAAGCGTTTAGCCTTAGGCGAAGAAGAGCCTAAAATCAATCCAAAGACTTTAGAGAAGCGAAGATTTTTTGCGCGCTCTTTATTTGTCATTAAGGATATTCAAAAAGGCGAAGCATGACTAGCGATAATATCAAAGCCTTACGCCCCAACCTTGGCTTACACCCTAAATTTTATAAAGAAATTTTAGGTCAAAAGGCATCAAAATTTTTAAAGCCAACACCCCTTTAAGCGCTGATGATATAGAACGCTCACTGTAGATTTGATTAAAAAATGGGATTTTCAAATTTGTTTTGTGGTTTTAGATTTGATTTTAAACTCATTTCTTTATTTTATAAACTCTTAAGGGGATAGGGAATATCACTCTCATCACATATTGCAACTAGAGCCTTATTTAAATTCCAATTAACTTCAATTTTTTAATAAAAACAGATTACTTTGTTGTTATCGTTTAAACTTATAATAAATCCCATTTTTTAGGGAAATATTTTGCACTTAATACCCATAACCCCAATCAATTCCCTAACCCTAAAGACAGCTTTTTAAGAGATTATCCGCTTGATTAAATCAAGCTCTTATATCAATCTCTTATGTTTAATCTTAAAAATGCCTTTGAACATTTTTATTGGCACTCAATGAAAAAAGTCAATCCATTTTAAATAATTTTAATCACAGATTCCACACACGCTCTAAATAAAGCTCATTAAACAAAGCTCAAATAAGGGGCTGATAATACCCTATGACAAAAGGCTGTTTCTAAAGCACTAGATCAATAAAAAATAATCTCACTTCACCTTTTCAAGATACTCTTCTGTTTCCGTATTGACTTTAATCACTTCACCCTCTAAAACATGGAAAGGCACTTGCACGACCGCACCGGTTTCTAAAGTCGCTGGTTTTTTGCTCGCGATTTCAAGTGGATGTGCCGCAAGTTGTGGCTTTTAAAGATTGTAGAAACAGCCCCTAATTTTAAGGGCGATACTTCAAGCGCGAGCAAAAAACCAGCGACTTTAGAAACCGGTGCGGTCGTGCAAGTGCCTTTCCATGTTTTAGAGGGTGAAGTGATTAAAGTCAATACGGAAACAGAAGAGTATCTTGAAAAGGTGAAGTGAGATTATTTTTTATTGATCTAGTGCTTTAGAAACAGCCTTTTGTCATAAGGGGTATTATCAGCCCCCTTATTGAGCTTTGTTTAATGAGCTTTATTTAGAGCGTGTGTGGAATCTGTGATTAAAATTATTTAAAATGGATTGACTTTTTTCATTGAGTGCCAATAAAATGTTCAAAGGCATTTTTTAAGATTAAACATAAGAGATTGTATAAGAGCTTGATTAATCAAGCGGATAATCTCTTAAAGCTGTCTTTAGGGTTAGGGAATTTGATTGGGGGTTATGGGTATTAAGTGCAAATATTCCCTAAAAAATGGGATTATTATAAGGTTAAAACGATAACAACAAAGTAATCTTGTTTTATTAAAAATTGAAGTTAATTGGAATTTAAATAAGCTCTAGTTGCAATATGTGATGAGAGTGATATTCCCTATCCCTTAAGAGTTTATAAAATAAAGAAAATGAGTTTAAAATCAAATCTAAAACCACAAACAAATTTGAAAATCCCATTTTTTAATCAAATCTACAGTGAGCGTTCTATATCATCAGCGCTTAAAGGGTGTTGGCTTTTAAAAATTTTGATGCCTTTTGACCTAAAATTTCTTTATAAAATTTAGGGTGTAGCCAAGGTTGGGGCGTAAGGCTTTGATATTATCGCTAGTCAATGCTTCGCCTTTTGAATATCCTTATGACAAATAAAGAGCGCGCAAAAATCTTCGCTTCTCTAAAGTCTTTGGATTGATTTTAGGCTCTTCTTCGCCTAAGGCTAAAACGCTTTGCTTGATGGCTTCAACCATGCTTTAAATTCGTTAAAATCCATGCTAAAAGCGCTGTCTGGGTTTGTAAGGATTTGTTTAAAATGAAATGCTTTTCTATCATGCTCGCTCCTAAAGTGGTGGCTAAAATGGACAAAGAGAACCAATCGTGTGATCGCTCAAGCCAAATTTAACGCCAAAGGTTTCGCCTAATTAACCATGCTTAATAGGTTAGCATCTTCTATTTTACTGGATAAGCGCTCACGCATTTTAAAAGGGTGATGTCAAAATTGCCCACTCCTTTGCACAACGAGATAGCGTCTTGCAATTCGGTGTGTGTGGCGATACCGCTAGAAAGGATAATGGGCTTTTGTGTGCGAGCGGCCTTTTCAATCAAGTCCAAATCAACGATTTCAAACTAGCGATTTTATACATGGGGCAATCTAGGCTCTCTAAAGCTCTAAGCTTTTGAGCTAAAGGCGAGCTAAAAATGCCTAAATCAAGCTTTTTAGCCAACTCAAACAATTCAGCATGCCATTCTAGGGGGGTAGAAGCCTTTTGATATAATCCATACAGATTTTCTTTATCCCATAAAGTGCCTTGAATGATGAAAGGATCTTCTTTAGAATCTAAAGTCATGCAGCTTGGCGTGTAAGTTTGGAGCTTGACAAAATCCGCACCGCTTTCCTTAATGGCATGAAGGCTTTCTTTAGCTAGGTTTAAATCCTGGTTATGATTAGCGCTCAATTCGGCGACAATTTTAGGGCGTTGCAACATTTTTATTTTTCCTTAATTAAAGATTCTTTTTCTAAGCGATAGACTTGAGAGCAAGTGAAAGCCAAATGCTCATCATGCGTGGCTAAGACTAACGCCCTTCGTTTCTATAATGTAATTTGCAGCATGCTAATGACCTGATTAGCGCTAGTGGTGTCTAAATTCCCGGTGGGTTCATCAGCGATAATGATTTTAGGTTTTTTAGAAAGCACTCTGGCGATGCTTAAGCGTTGTTGCTGGCCGCCGCTCAATTCACCCACGCCTTGCTTTAGGGTGTGGCTATGCCTAATTGTTCTAAAGGGAATGATTTATTTCTGCTTGGCTAGGATGGAAGCGACTTGCAAGTTTTCTAAGCGCTAAAACCCTTAAAAAGGTAATGCGATTGGAAGATTATGCCCACTTTTAAGCGCCGTAATTCCAAAAGCTTTTGGAATTTAAGGCATAAATATCCTGGTGTTCTAACAAACCGATCGTCCCACTATTGGGTTTTAGCATGGTGGCTAAATGGCTTAAAGCGTGCTTTTACCGCTCCCACTCACGCCTAAAATCGCTAGGCTTTCTTTGGGCTTGATGTGCAAATTCACGCCATTATAAAGAGGCTTTTCAAAAGCATGAGAATATTAATCGCTTTATCATGATCGTTTCCTAAAAAGAATATCGCCTAATAACTAGGGTTTAGAATGTAAGAAGTTGAAAAATTCGCGCTGTGCAAGATGATCTTATCATAACGCCTTGCGTAGTATTTTAAAAGCGTTCTTTGTAAGGTGGGTTCAATGCTTGGGCTAAACCATGCGTTATTGCTCATCACGATAAAAATTTTTGAAGGGCTGTTTGAATAAGCGGCTTTGGAAGTGCCTTCATAGCAAATCAGGGGGCGGAAAGTAAAATCATCTAATGTGAAATCGCTGAAATGGGAGCGTTGCGGTATAAATAAGCGCTCTCGCCAAAAAAGAGCTTTTCAAGGGTTTTTGAAGAAATTCCGGTAAAGGCATTGTTTCGCCAAAGGGGCTAAGATCACTTTATCAGCGATCTGAACGCTTCTTTAGAAATAAAACGAGCTGTTATAAAGGCTATAGCCTTGAGTGCGTAATGTCCCTATTAAAATAGCAATATTATCGCTTAAATCTTCTAGCTTCGCTTTAAAGGGGGAGTTTTCTAAAGCGATGGGGTAGGCGGTCTCTGGAAAACAATCAGGGTTTTTTGCTTGCTTTGAGCGAGCTTGATTTCTTTAAGAATGTTGTTTCAATATCATTAAGGTAATTTGAGTCAAATTTCACATCTTGGGGCGTTTTGTAGAGACTAATTCAATATTTCCAACCTTTTTTAAATCGCTTGTTTTGAAACCATTAAAATCCAACGCGCCAAGCAACAATAAAACCCCTATGATCCTGTATTTTTTAAGATTTTGAGCACTCAAAAAAACGCAAGCCAAAAAAACAAGCCCTAGCGATAACTTATCCACCCTAAACACGCTATAAGAAAAAAGCTATCCGGGACTAACCAATCAAATCCAAAGGGGTGGATAAAACTAGAGCCTAAAAAACTCAAAAGCCTGAAGTAGGGGTTTTCAAAATAGAGCAACAAATAAAATAAAACCCCATAAACTAACGCTATTAAAACAATGATTAAGGGTAATAAATAAGTGAAATCCGATAGCGGAAGCTTAAAGCACACCAGTAAAATAATAACGCCCCCACGAAAAAACCCAAAGCAAAAGCGCTATTCTTTGGGGTTTTTAAAAACGCTAGCATGCTTAAAGGGGCTAATAGGCTTGTGAGTGTGATAGAAATATAGGGGTTTTCAATCGCATAAGCGTCCAAAACAGCTTCACATACACGCTTGAAACAAACATGCACGCCAATAAAAAAGCGTTTTGATTGAATAGAAGAAGGCGCATGGCTAAATTGTGAAACCTTGAGATTGTTTTAGTGTATTATAGCTATATTTTAATTTAAGAATTTTAGATTGATTTTTTTAAGGGTAGTTTTTTTTAAGTTGTGTTATTATTTTCAATTTCAAGTCTAAAGAGTGTGAATTGGCATGATTTAAGAGTAATGGGCGTTTTTGAGCGCTCACTATCTTTATGCGAGATATATGAGAGAAAGGTTTGGGTTTAGGGTTTGAATTATATTGATTTGGCGTTACTTGTGGTGGTGGTAGCCTTTGGGATTAGAGGATTTATCATGGCTTCGTGAGTGAAGTGGCGGGGACTTTAGGGATTGTGCTTGGCGTGTATTTAGCGTCTCGCTATTCTGTGGCTGTTGGGAATTTATTTTCAGAGCATTTGTATGATTTAAGAAATGAAACCATGACGAATCTCATCGGTTTTTTATTGGTGTTAGCGTCTATTTGGGTGTTTTTTTTAGCTTTGGAGTGTTGCTAGGCAAGGTGTTAGTCTTTAGCGGGTTAGGCATTATAGACAAGCGTTAGGGTTTATTTTTTCATGCTTGAAGACTTTTTAGTGCTTTCTTTCATTCTCTATGCACTCTCTAAAATGGAAGTGATGAAAGACGCTAACGCCTACTTGCAAGAAAAAAGTGCTTTTTTTCTACC